>VBCG01000124.1:12481-17304 GCA_005881895.1 Betaproteobacteria bacterium | reverse complement strand
CGAGGGTGGCTGGCTGACCGCGTCCGCACAGTAGGTCGCACAAGCCCAACGATGTCGTTTCGCGGCAGCCTCGCGCTGCCGCTTGCCGCTGCACTTTCGCTCCTGGTCTGCGGCTGCACGTCGCGCGGCGACGACGCGAACCTGGTTCGATTCTGGGCGATGGGCCGCGAAGGCGAAGTCGTCACCGAGCTCTTGCCCGAGTTCGAGCGGACGCATCCCGGCATTCACGTCGAAGTGCAGCAGCTGCCGTGGAGCGCAGCGCACGAGAAGCTGCTGACCGCGTTTGCCGGCGACTCGACTCCCGATCTTTGCCAGCTCGGCAATACCTGGATATCCGAATTCGTTGCGCTCAACGCGCTAGCGTCGCTCGACGCGAATACGGCGGCGTCATCGATCGTCGATCCGCGCGATTATTTCGCCGGCATCTGGGATACCAATCGCGTCGGCGGCAAGCTGTACGGCGTGCCGTGGTACGTCGACACCCGGCTCATCTTCTACCGGCGCGATCTCCTGGCGCGGGCCGGTTACGCGGCGCCTCCGCGCTCGTGGTCGGAATGGACGGCGATGCTCGAAGCGATCAAGCAACAGCGCATCCCTGCGCACTACGGCATCGTATTGCCGGCCAGCGAGTTCGAGCCGCTCGTCGCCTTGGCGTTGCAGCAGAATGATCCGTTGTTGCGCGACGACGGACGGTTCGGCAATTTTGAGAGCGCGGGCTTTACGCGCGCGCTGCAGTATTACGTGGAGATGTTCCGGCGTGGCTATGCGCCGCCGTCGACCAACGCCGATGTATCCAATGTGTGGAATGAATTCGGCCGCGGCTATTTCACGTTCTACATTTCCGGTCCGTGGAACATAGGCGAGTTCGAGCGACGCCTGCCGCGGGACCTGCAGCAAAGCTGGATGACGGCTCCGTTACCCGGGCCCGACGGTCCAGGCTTTTCAATTGCAGGAGGCTCGAGCCTGGTGCTGTTTCAGAAATCGCAAAGCAAGGTTGCGGCATGGCAATTGATCGAGTACCTGTCGCAGCCTGCCGTGCAGCGGCGCTTTCACGCATTGACCGGCGACCTGCCGCCGCGCCGCAGCACGTGGAGCGAAGGCTCGCTCGCCGACGATGTTTATGCACGCGCGTTCCGCGAGCAGCTCGAGCGCGTCAAGCCCACGCCGAAAGTGCCCGAGTGGGAGCGTATCGCCAATGAGATACGCATCGTTGCCGAGCATGTTGTCCACGGCGAATTGACGGTCGCGCAGGCAACGCAAGAGCTCGACCGGCGCACCGACCGAATTCTCGAAAAGCGCCGGTGGCTGTTCTCCCGAGGAATTGCGCCGTGAGGAGGCGTGCCGGCAGCGGGGCGGCGTGGTGGTTTGTCGGCCCCGCACTCGTTGTCATCGCCGTGTTCTTCTTCCTGCCGGTGCTCGCCGCGCTGATCATGAGTCTCACCGATTTCGATATCTACGCGCTGGCCGACCTGCGCAACTTGCGCTTCGTCGGTTTGCGCAATTACGGACGCTTGCTGGAAACGCCGCTGTTCTGGCAAGCATTCCTCAATACGCTGTATTTCGCTGTCGTCGGCGTGCCGTTGTCGGTCGGTGCGTCGCTGGGCGCCGCGCTCCTGTTGAATTCGCGCCTCGCGCGCTTTCAGGGGCTCTTTCGTACCGCGCTGTTTGCGCCGGTCGTGACGACGCTCGTCGCGGTCGCCGTGATCTGGCGTTATCTATTTAATACGCGCTATGGTTTTTTGAACTACGCGTTGAGTCAATTCGGAATACCACCCATCGATTGGCTCGGCGATCCGCATTGGGCGATGCCGGCGATCATCCTCTTCGCCATATGGAAGAGCTTCGGCTACAACATGGTCATCCTGCTCGCCGGATTGCAAGGCATTCCGCAGGAGCTCTATGAAGCGGCACGGATCGACGGCGCTTCGGCCGCGCGGCAATTCCGCTACGTCACGCTGCCGATGCTCGCGCCGATTCTCGGGATGGTGCTCATTTTGACGATCGCCGGGTATTTCCAACTCTTCGCCGAACCTTATGTGATGACGCAAGGAGGACCGCTGCAAAGCACCGTCAGCGTGCTCTATTTCATGTACGAGGAAGGCTTCAAGTGGTGGAACCTCGGGTCGGCCTCCGCGGTGGCCTTCATCCTTTTTCTGTTCATCTTCGCCGTGACCGTGGTGCAGGTCCGCGTCGCACGCCGCGGCTTCGCGTCATGACGCCCGGCCTTGCGCGCGTGATCGTGAACGGGCTGTTGTTCGGCATTGCGGCCATTACGCTCTTCCCGCTCGTGTGGATGGTCGCGGTGTCGCTGATGTCAGCCGGTGAAGCCAGCACCTACCCGCCGCCGCTCGTACCGAGTCATCCGACCTTCGCCAATTATCGCGAGCTGTTCGCGCACGCCGGCATGGGTCGTTACCTCGTCAACAGCGTGTTCCTCGCGGTGAGCGTCACGCTGGTGTCGTTGATCTTCAATGTCGCGGCGGGCTATGCGTTCGCCAAGCTGCGTTTTGCCGGTCGCGAGCGGATCTTCAAGTTGTTGCTGGGCGCGCTGGTGATTCCCGGGCAGGTGGCGATGGTGCCGCTCTTTCTGTTGCTGAAACAACTGGGGCTGGTCAACAGCTACGGCGGAATCGTCGTGCCAGCGATGGCGGGCATCTTCGGCATCTTTCTCGTGCGTCAATACGCGTTGTCGATCCCGGACGATCTGCTTGAAGCCGCGCGCATCGACGGCGCCAGCGAATTTCGCATCTTCTGGTTGATCGTCGTGCCGGTGTTGAAGCCGATCATCGTGACGCTTGCTGTGTTCACGCTGCTGGGAACATGGAACGACTTCATGTGGCCGCTGATCGTGCTGACCGACAATAGTCTCTACACATTGCCGGTCGCGCTCGCGAGCCTGTCGCGCGAGCATGTCGCCGACAATGAGCTGATGATGGCCGGATCGGTGCTGACGACGTTGCCGGTATTGGTCATCTTCATCGCCTTGCAACGCTATTACGTGCAGGGCCTGATGGCGGGAAGCGTCAAGGCATGACGATGCATGCGCTCCGTACCACGCTGGCACGCGTCGCTCTGTTGCTAATGATGATCGCCTGCCACATGCCGCTGTGGTCGCAACACGAGTGCTCGACAATTTCGCGGACATCGCGCCGTGGCAACCCGGTGCCTCCGACGGCGTGCTGGCGTCGATCCACCCGGCCGACGGCGTCAACGGGGCGGCGCTGCGACTCGATTTCGATCTTGCCGGCACCGCGGGTTACGCGCTCGCCGCGCGTGCCCTGCCGCTCGACTTGCCCTCGAATTACGAAATCTCGTTCTACCTCCGTGCCGACGCACCAAGCAACCATTTTCAGGTCAAGCTGGTCGACGGCAGCGGCGAAAACGTCTGGTGGCTCAACCGGCCGAACTTCGAGTTTCCGCGCGAGTGGCAACGGGTGACGATCAAGAACCGCCAGATCGATTTCGCCTGGGGCCCGACGAAGCTTCGCGTGTTGACCCATGCCGCGCGCCTCGAATTTGTCGTGGCCGCGGGCAAGAGCGGCGGGGGCGGTTCGCTATACATCAGCGATCTCGAGCTGCGCGAACGTCCAGTCACGCCTGCGACGTGGCCGGCTCCTTCAGTGAGCGCATCTTCGTATGCCGCCGGCGGTGTGCCTGCGCTCATCGTTGATGGACAACTTGCGACCGCCTGGAAAAGCGATCCGGCGAAGGGCGCGGAACAATATTTGACTGTCGATTTCGGTCAACCGCGCGAGTTTGGCGGTCTCATCCTGCGCTGGCAGCAGCATGCCTTCGCATCGCGTTACGACGTGCAGTTTTCCGACGATGGCAACGACTGGCGAACAGTGCGCAGCGTCGCCGACGCGCGTGGCGGTCCTGATGCGCTGCTGTTGCCTGATGCCGAGACGCGCTACGTCAGGCTCGCATTCCACGACGGTCCGGCGCACGCCTATGCATTGGCTGAGCTCGAAATCCGCGATCTTTCCTTCGGTGCGTCGCCCAACGCATTTTTTGAAGCGATCGCCCGTGAATCGCCGCGCGGCTACTTTCCCCGTGGTTTTTCGGGTCAGCAGGCATACTGGACGATCGTCGGCATCGACGGCGGCAGCGACACCGGTCTGTTATCCGAAGATGGCGCGCTCGAGGTCGCGAAAGGTGGATTCTCGATCGAGCCGTTCGTGCGCACCGATTCCAAGGTCGTGACGTGGGCCGATGTCGATGCGGAGCAATCGCTCCTCGATAATTACCTGCCGATACCCAGTGTCACGTGGCGCCGGCCGCAATGGGTGCTCCGGGTAACATCGTTTGCGTCGGGTACGCGCGCGCAATCGCGGCTCTTCGCACGCTACGAAATCCGCAATCTAACCAACACGCCGCTGCCGCTCGAGCTCGTCCTCGCGATACGGCCGTCACAAGTCAACCCGCCGGCTCAATTCTTGAATGCGCCCGGCGGCGTCAGTCCGATTCGCGACATCGCGTGGGATAACGGCGCTTTGACGATCAACGGCGATCGGAAGATTTTTGCGCTCACGGCGCCGCGGCACGTCGGCGCGTTCGCGTTCGATGGCGGACCGGTCGCGAAGCGGTTGTCGGAATCATCGTGGGCCGGCGCGACGGACGTGCACGACGGCTTCGGCTACGCCTCCGCTGCGCTGGGCTATCCGCTGCTGCTCGCGCCGCGCGCGTCCACCGCCATTGTGCTGGCCATGCCGCTTTCCGGGTCGAGCTTGCCACCGTCGTTGGCTGGGCGCACACCGCAAACCTGGATTGCGCGCGAGCACGATGCGGTCGCCGCGCTTTGGCGCGAAAAGCTGAACCGCGTC
>VBCG01000124.1:0-12455 GCA_005881895.1 Betaproteobacteria bacterium | reverse complement strand
TCACCGACACGTTGCGCACCGCGATCGCCCATCTTCTGATCACCCGCGACGGCCCGATCCTGCGTCCGGGGACGCGCGCCTACGCGCGCTCATGGATACGCGACGGCGCGATGATCGGCGAGTCGTTACTACGATTGGGTCACGCCGATATCGCGGCCGATTACCTGCGCTGGTACGCGCCGCGTCAGTTCGCGAACGGCAAAATACCTTGCTGCGTCGACGAGCGCGGCGCCGATCCGGTCCCGGAGAACGACAGCGCCGGCGAATTCATCTTTCTCGCCCACGAGATTTTTCGCTACACCGGGGATCGCGGGCTGTTGACCGACATGTGGCCGCATATCCGCGCGGCGACGCGCTACCTGGACCAATTGCGGCAGTCGGAACGCACCGAAGTCAAGCGGACGCCTGCGAACGCGGCGTTTTACGGCCTGCTCCCTGCATCGATCAGTCACGAGGGCTATTCGGAAAAGCCGATGCACTCGTATTGGGATGACTTCTGGGCACTGAAGGGCTATGACGGCGCTATTCACATCGCCACGACGCTCGGTGAATCCGGGCAGGCCAACGCGTGGCAACGCGACCGCGATGAATTTCGCCACGATCTTGCAGCGTCGTTGCTTGCCGCTACGGCCGCGCATCGCATCGATTATCTGCCGGGCGCGGCGGAGCTGGGCGACTTCGATCCGACATCGTCGGCGATCGCGTTTACACCCGGCGGCGACCTTCGACCCATTCCGCCGCAGCTCGTTCGACCGACGTTCGAGCGCTACTGGCGCGAGTTCGTCGAGCGGCGCGACGGACAGAAGACGTGGGAAGATTACACGCCCTACGAGCTGCGCACCGTCGGAATATTCGTGCGTCTCGGCTGGCGCGAGCGTGCGCAGGAGCTGTTGTCTTTTTTTATGGCGGATCGGCGTCCGGCGGCGTGGAATCAATGGGCCGAGGTCGTCGGGCGCGATCCGCGCAAGACGCGTTTCGTCGGCGACATGCCGCACGGCTGGATCGCTTCGGATTTCATTCGCGCAGCGCTCGACCTGTTCGCGTACGAGCGCGACAGCGACGACGCCCTCGTTCTCGCTGCAGGTATACCAGCGGCGTGGCTCGATGGACCGGGAATCGCGCTCAAGCGTTTGCGCACACCGTACGGCCCGTTAACCTACTCGCTGCGGAAGGGAAATGGGCGCGTGCTCTTTCATGTCGACGGCGGAATGCGCTTGCCGCGCGGGGGCCTCGTTCTCGTGTGGCCCGAAACCAATGCGCCGGGCGTAACGCGCCTCAATGGCAAACCGGCGACGTGGCACGGCAACGAGTTGCCGATTGCCGAATTGCCGGCGGACGTGGTCGTCAATTTGCGCGCCTCTACCATTCGCGTGGTGAACAACAAATGAACCGAAAGATCGAATTTCCCGCGGAGTTCCTCTGGGGAAGCGCAACGTCGGCGTATCAGATCGAAGGTTCACCGCTGGCCGACGGCGCCGGTCCAAGCATCTGGCAACGTTTTTGTCACACACCTAATCTCGTACGCGATGGCGACACGGGCGACGTCGCCTGCGACCACTATCGCCGCTACCGCGAGGATATCGCGCTGATGCGCAGCCTCGGCATGAACGCCTATCGTTTCAGCATTTCCTGGAGCCGGATTCTACCGACGGGACGCGGAACGGTGAATCGTGCGGGCCTCGACTTCTATGAGCGTCTGGTCGATGCGCTATTGCAAAACGGCATCGAGCCGATGGCGACGCTCTACCACTGGGATCTTCCTGCGGCGCTCGATGATCGCGGCGGTTGGCTCAATCCCGACATCGCCCACTGGTTTGCCGATTACGCTGCGACCGTGTTCCGCAAGCTCGACGATCGCGTGAAGCTCTGGGCGACGTTGAACGAGCCGTGGGTCGTGATGGATGGCGGTTATTTGCACGGCGTGCTGGCGCCCGGGCACCGCAATCGATTCGAAGCGCCGATCGCCACACATCAGTTGCTGCGCGCGCACGGCGCCGCAGTCAGCGCCTATCGAGCGGAAGGCAAACACAGGATCGGCATCGTCGTGAACCTCGAGCCGAAATATCCTGCATCCGATGATGCCGCCGATCGCGCCGCGACCGTGCGCGCCGATGCGTACATGAATCGTCAATATCTCGATCCCGTGCTGCTTGGGCGTTATCCGGAAGAATTGACGGAAATTTTCGGCGACGCGTGGCCCGCCTGGCCAGCCGAGGATTTCAAGTCGATTCACCAGCCGATCGATTTCGTCGGCGTCAATTACTACACGCGCAATGTCACGCGTTTTGACGCGACCGCTTGGCCGCTACGCGCTGCACCCGTGCGACAGAAACAGGCGATCTATACGGAAACCGGTTGGGAAGTGTTCGCGCAAGGCTTGACCGACGTTCTCGTCTGGATCAAAGAGCGCTACGGCAATCCGCGGATCTACGTCACCGAAAATGGTGCGGCCTTCTTCGATCCTCCCACCGCGACGAACGATCGCGTCGCCGATCCGTTGCGCGTCGACTACATGCGTCAGCACGTCACAGCGATTCACGCGGCGCGTGAGGCCCGCGTCGATCTGCACGGGTACTTCGCCTGGTCGTTGCTCGACAATTTCGAGTGGTCGCATGGTTACTCGAAGCGCTTCGGGATTGTTCACGTCGATTTCGAAAATCAAAAGCGCACACCCAAGGACAGCGCGCGTTTCTATTCGCAGGTGATCGCAACGCGGGGCCGCGTGCTGAACGAAGCCCCTGCACGCTTAGATTAGCCAGCTAGGGTCTCGGCCGCATGAATTCGAAATCGCAGCCTTCATCGGCCTGCAGCACTTCACGGTCGAAGAGCGCCGCATAGCCGCGGTCAGGTGTCGTGCGCGCCAGGTGTGCGAGATCGCGCATACGTGCCGCCATCTCGTCATCTTCGATCAGCAGATCGATTCGCCGAGCGGCGACGTCCAGTCGAATCCGATCGCCATTGCGCACGCATGCGAGCGGGCCGCCCACCGCGGACTCCGGCGTGATGTGCAAGACGATCGTTCCGAAAGCCGTGCCGCTCATCCGCGCGTCCGAAATCCGCACCATGTCGTTGATGCCCTCGCGCGCCAGTTTTTTGGGAATCGGCAGATAACCTGCCTCCGGCATGCCGGCTCCTCCTTTGGGTCCCGCGTTACGCAATACCAAAATATCGTCGGCGCGCACATCGAGCATGGGGTCGTCGACGCGCGCCGAGAGATCTTCGAGATCATCGAAGACCACTGCGCGGCCTTCGTGCTGTAGCAAATCAGGTGTGGCCGCGGAGTGCTTGATGACTGCCCCGCGCGGTGCAAGATTGCCCCGCAATACGGCCATGCTGCCCGTTGCGCTCACCGGATTCGCGAGCGAGCGGATCACCTGCTGTCCGGGAACGTCCTCGGCACCGGCAACGTAGTCGGCAAGCGTCCCGCCGCCGACGACCGGTGTCGACAGGTCGAGATGCCCGGCAATTTCCCGCAGCAGACGAGGCATGCCGCCCGCATGATGGAAGTCCTCCATATAGTGCTGGCCTGCAGGCTTCAAATCCACGAGCACAGGAACCTTGCGCCCGATCTGATCGAATGCGTCGAGGTCGATCGCAATGCCCCGTCGACCGGCGATCGCTGACAAATGCACCAACGCGTTCGTCGAACCGCCGAGTGCCTGCAGCGCGGTCAGTGCATTGTTGAACGCGGCCGGCGTCAACAGGTCGGCGGGTTGCGGTCCGCGTTGCGCCATTTCAGTTGCCGTCCGTCCTGTCGCTTCGGCGAGGCGAATGCGATCGGCATGCATGGCGGGTATCGACGCGCTACCGGGAAGTGCGATTCCCAACGCTTCCGCGATGCACGCCATGGAGCTCGCGGTGCCCATCACCATGCAGGTCCCCATCGTCGGCGCCAATCTTTCGGTGAGACGATTGACTTCGATCAGGTCAAGCTTCCCCGCGCGATGCTGGGCCCAGAAGCGCCGGCAATCGCTGCAGGCGCCGAGAACTTCGCCTTTGTAGTGCCCTACGAGCATCGGACCGGTCGGCAAGACAATCGCCGGCACGTCGATACTGGCTGCCGCCATCAATTGCGCCGGGATCGTCTTGTCGCAGCCGCCGATCAACACCACCGAGTCCATCGGCTGCGCGCGGATCATTTCTTCCGTGTCCATCGACATCAGGTTGCGCAGGAACATGCTGGTCGGATGCGCGAACGATTCGTGGATGGAGATCGTGGGAAAAGCCATCGGCAGACCGCCGGCCATCAGCACGCCGCGCTTGACCGCTTCCACCAGCATCGCGACGTTGCCGTGACAAGGGTTGTAGTCGCTCGATGTATCGGCGACGCCTACGATCGGCCGCGAAAGCGCTTCGTCCGAATGCCCCATCGCCTTGATGAAGGCCTTGCGCAGGAACAGCGAAAATTCCGGGTCACCGTAACGGGTGAGACCTTTGCGCATGCCTTGGGCCACGTCGTTCCTCTTGGTGGTCGCGTTGTTGAATTGCGAAGGCGCGACAATCGCCGGCGCGTTGTCTAGCGGACCTGCGCGGCGGATATACCGGCAATGCGGCCGAAGACCGCGCCGGAGGTCAGTCCCGTACCGCCGGGATAGTTGAAATAGAACAAACCGCCCACCAGCTCGCCCGCTGCGTACAGGCCCGGGATGGGCTCGCCGTCCACATTGTGTACCGCTGCGTCGGTGTCGATGCGCAGCCCGCCAAACGTAAAGGTAATGCCGCAGGTGACGGCGTAGGCTTCAAACGGCGGTGCATCGATCGTGTTGGCCCAATTCGACTTGTCGACTGCCAGTCCTTCGGTGCAGCGGCCGTCGCGCACCGTGGGATCGAACTTGATGTCCTGGCGAACGGCGACGTTATACGCAGCGATCTCCTGCAGAAATCCGCGCGACTCGACGTCGTCGAGCTTCTCCGCCAGCTCTTCCAACGTCGTTGCGCGCACGCGAGTGACTTGCTTGATCCGGTATTCGTCGCGCAACAGATGCGTCACCTTCGAATCGAATACTTGCCACGCGAACTGATGGGGCTGCGCCAGAATCTCACGACCGTACTTTGCGTACGTGTAGTTGCGAAAGTCGGCGCCTTCGTCGACGAAACGCTTTCCCAATGCGTTGACCATGACGCCAAACGGATAGCTGTGCTTTTGGAAATTATCGCCGACGGCGAGATCGCCGAATTCCGGCGCGTTGCGGTCCCAGCCCACTGCGTGGCACCCGGACCAGTTGCCGCAAGGCGACGCGCCGATCTCGAGCGCCATCGCGATCCCGCCGCCGGTATTGAAGCGAGTGCCGCGAACCTTCGCCAGATCCCATCCCGGACCCAAATAGCGGGTCCGCCATTCGGCGTTCGCCTCGAAGCCTCCCGACGCGAGAACGACGGCCCGCGCCGGCACAGTCGTCGTGCGCGCATCCTGGCGCATCACGACGCCGTGGACACCGCCGTCATCCGCGACCAATCGGTTCGCGCGTGCGCCGTAGCGAATCTCGATTCCTTCGCGTTGCGCCGCTTGCGATAAGAAATCAATCACGCCGGGCCCGCCACCCGACACCTCGACGGTCAGGCCACCCCAGAAGCGCATCCGGCCGTCCACCTTGAATGCCTGACGTCCGTACATCGGCGCAAAGCGCACGCCCTTGGTCCGCATCCAGCGTAGCGTCTCGAAGCTTCGTCTGACGAGAAGCTCGACTAACTCCGGGTCGCTGCGAAATTCGGTGATCCGACCCACATCGTCGAAAAACTCCTCTTCGGTATACGTGCCGAAATCGGTTTGCGCGATCTCCGCTTCGGTCAAATCGGGCATGAGCGCCTGCAGATCTTCGACGCCGCGATAGGCAACCCGCATCGCGCCCGCGGTGAACCGGGAATTCCCGCCCCGCTCGCTCTCCGGCGCCGCTTCGAGCACCAGCACGCGCGCACCGGACTCGCGCGCGGCCAACGCGGCACACAGTCCCGCGTTCCCTGCGCCCACGACCACGACATCAAACGGCTCCATCGTACGGTCTTGCCGTCAGCTGCCCGGCGTGTCGTGCACGTTGGGAAAAAACAAATCCTTCCATGAAGCGGGCTTCTTCTTCATCGAGCCGGAACGCAACATGAATTCGGCGTACTTCATGATGTTTTGAGGAACGTTCGTGAATTTGTAATCGGGATTGCCGAGGATCGAAACCAGCTCTTCTTGCGCCAGGCGTTTGTCCCCCGACATTGCGAGATAGATCTTAGCGGCCTGCGGCGGACGACTGTTGATGAACGCCTGCGCCTCCAGAAGCGCGTCGACAAACGCCTGGTACGTCTTCGGATTCTCGTCATGGAACTTTGTGCTCGTCCAGGCGATGATGAACGTCGTCTGTCCGCCCGTGAGATCGTACGAGCTCAGCACGCGATGGATGCGCGGATCCTTGAGCTCCAGCTCCTGGAACGGCGATGAAGCAAAGTGACTGTCGATTTCGCTGATGCCGGACAAAAGGGCATTCATCGCATCGGGATGACTGAGCGATACAGTCAGTGTATCCAGCTTCGTGACGTTTTCCGAACCGAACATCGCGGTGGCCGCCATTTGCAACGTAATCGCTTGAATGGAGGATTTGACCGCCGGCAGCGCGATCTTGTCCTTTTCGGTGAAATCCCTGATCGTTTTTACATTGGGATTCCGCGTATTCAAGTAGATCGGCATCGAATCGAGCGCACCGGGGGATTTCACCTGCCCGTTCAGCTTGTCCCACATCGTGAGAAACCACGGCACCCCGCTCGATGCAAAATCAAGCCTGCCGGCGATCATCGCCGACTGCATCAGTCCCGAGCCGCCGAAAGTCTGCCAGTTGATCTTCATATCTTTGAGCCCGAGCGCTGCAGCATGCTTTTCAACGAGCTTGTTGTTTTCCATGATCATGTACGGTAGATACCCGATGCCATACTCTTTAGCGATCGTGATTTCGGCCGGCTCGGCCGATATGGAAGTCGAAAACGCGGTGGCAAATATTGCGCATACGGCGAGACGCGCGTTGAAGGTGGCCGGCAATTGAGTTTTCATTGAGAGCCTCCCTCCTTTTCGACGATCTAAAGGATACGCTTCCGTGGTTTCTCGCCGCCCAGTAACCGTTCAATAAAAGGAAAGCACATGCAAAAGATCACGCCGTTCCTATGGTTCGATCATCAAGCCGAAGAGGCGATGCATTTCTATACGTCGATCTTCAAGAATTCAAGGGCTGGAACCGTTCAGCGTTATGGAGAAGCCGGCCCGAAAGGATCGGTGATGTCGGTCACATTCGAGCTGGAGGGGCAACAATTCTTCGCACTCAATGGCGGCCCCCACTTTTCTTTCACGCCGGCGATATCGTTCTTCGTGAACTGCGAGACGCAGCAAGAGGTCGATGAATTGTGGGAGAAGCTCTCTGACAGCGGCGAAAAAAACAGTTGCGGCTGGCTTAGAGACAAATATGGCGTGTCCTGGCAGATCATTCCGACTGCCTTGGGCAAGATGTTGCAAGACAAGGATCCCGAGAAATCGACGCGAGTCATGAAAGCCATGCTTCAAATGAAAAAGATCGATATCAATGCTTTGAAGCAAGCTTACGCGCAAGGATGATCAAAACGGAAAGGACTTTGCAATGGAACCGCACATGTACCCCGATACGACGAAAGAGCTGGCTCGCAAGCGTAGGGAGCTTTCGCCAGACATCTACAGCGCCTTCCGGGCGTTCGGCGAGCGCGTATTTGCCGATGGCGCGTTGCCATCCAAAACGAAGCAGCTCATTGCGGTCGCGGCCGCTCATGTAACGCAATGTCCCTATTGCATTCGCGGTCACACCGAACTCGCAATGCAAAAAGGTGCGACTGAACAGGAAATCATGGAGGCGATCTGGGTCGCAGCCGAGATGCGAGCAGGAGCCGCCTATGCGCATTCCGTCATCGCGATCGACGCGATGGATCGGGCGGAAGCGAAGCCGGCGACGTGAGGAGTAGGTGTTTGGCTGATTACGCCCTGCTTTGCGCGTCGCAGATTCAGGCGTCAATCAGGGAGGGAGGAAACCTTTGCGGATCCCAACACTGCTCTTGGGGTGCGTGATTGCGTACGCGCCGTTAACCGCCAACGCCCACACGTTCCTCGTCAACAAGACAACCGATGATGAGTCGAGCGCACGGCGGGCAGGTCAAGCGGCGGCGCCGCGGCGGCGTTGGCTTCCGGGATGACGCCCTTCGAAATCGGCACGGATCTGTCCGCGTCGATCCGCATTCCAGCGGCTTATTGCGGCGTGTTCGCTTTGAAGCCGACCGAGCATCGCGTCCCTGTGACCGGATTGATTCCCGGTCTTCCACGCCACGAGGCGTTCGCGTCATGTCCTGTATCGGCCCCATGGCGCGAACTATTGAAGATTCTGATGCTGCTCTATTCCGCGCCGCGTCGCCCGTGCCGACGGGCGGGTCCTGCCGGACAAAAATGAGATCGGACGTCGAAAGCGCCGCAGTGACACTATCGCCACCCGCGCCGACGTTTCCGGGCTTTCCGGTTGCCGCCGAAATACGGAACACCGTAGAAGAGCTCGCAACGCAACTTCAACCGCTGTGCGTGAAGGTCGCAGAGTCGACGCCATCCACATTGGATTTCAGCCGGGAGCTGTCGGGCGCCGCTTAATTGATTGGCATGATGATCGCTGGACCGCCGTCGGAATCTAATGAACGGCCCACCGCTCTCACAGTATTTTGAAGCACTGCACGGGCGCGATGAATCTTGCGGCTGAACGCCCGCGACCTGGCCAGCGCGCCGAATTGGCTCATTTGGCTAATTGGGCTAATTGGGCTAAAAGTGTACAATCAGCTTTTTGGGGAGCAAGCCATGTCCGGTGTCGTCCGCCGTATTCGTTCCGATCGCAGGACACCCTCTGATGCGCCGCAAGTCACGGCGAGCGTCGCCAAGAACAGCTTTGGACGGGTCCTCGATCGCGTCGCCAGAGAGGGTCGGCTGGCCATTACCAAGCATGACGAGCCCTGCGCGGTGTTGATTTCGATCGACGAATACCGGGCCCTCGTCGGGGCCGAGGAAGTCACCCTCAATACGCTGTCCGCCGAATTCGATGCGCTGTTCGAGCGCATGCAGCGGCCGGGTGCGGCGGCCGCGATGCAAAAGGCGTTCGCCATGACACCGGCCGAGCTGGGCCGCGCCGCAGTCAAGAATGCGGCGGCGTCAGTCAAGAGCATTCGCGGAACGGTGAAGGGCGCGCGCCGCGCGCGTGGCTAACCCACCCCGTCCGGCGCCATCCGGCAGCATCTATGTGTTGGCGGGTTGCAACGGCGCCGGCAAGAGCAGCATCGGCGGCGCCGCCCTACGCGACTCAGGCGTCGAATTCTTCAATCCGGATGAAGCCGCTCTGCGCATCGCCGCCGCGAATACCACGCGCAATCCACGTCTGACGCAAGCACAGATCAACGGGGCGGCTTGGAACCAGGGACGCCGATTATTGCAGCGAGCGATCGACGAGCGCGCCGATTTTGCCTTTGAGACCACGCTCGGCGGCAAGACGATCACCGCGTTGCTCGAACAGGCCGCGCAGTCGGGATTGACCGTGCATATCTGGTATGTCGGCCTCACCGACGTGGCGTTGCATATCGATCGCGTGCGCCGGCGCGTCGCCAAGGGTGGCCATGATATTCCGGCGAAAAAGATACGAGAGCGTTTTGAGAAGGGTCGGCTCAATTTGATCCGCTTGATGCCGCACTTGTCCGAGCTCTACGTGTACGACAATTCTGCGGAGGCCGACCCTCACAGCGGCGCGGCCCCTGTGCCCCGGCGCTTGTTGCACTACCGCGGCCGCCGAATCGTTGCCCCGAGCCATCTCAAGGCATTGTTGAAGGCGACGCCGGCGTGGGCCAAGCCGATCGTTGCGGCCTCTCTCAAGCTGCATCTGTCGCAACGCGGATAACACCGGGGACAGCTTCCTATTCGACGGCCCTTCAATTCCAGCGTCCATGAGCGCCACCGATGCTGTAACGGCCGGCGCCGAGGAAAGCGACCGCAATCGCGGCAAAAACATAAATCCCTTCCAGCTCGATCGCCCAGCCGCCTGTGTCGGCAAGGGCGAAAATCTGTTCCGGCATGACAAGCAACACCGCCACGGCGAGGCTGGCGGCAACAATGAGTGCGGCCATGCGGGACCACAGGCCTACGATGAGAAGCACAGGCGCGATGACCTCACCGAGATAAACCAAGTAGCCCAACGCCGTGGGTAATCCAGCCGCGCCAACGACTTTCAGCACAAACTCCGGCCCACTGATCAACTTTCCAATCCCGTGCAGCAGGACGAGCACGCCGAGCGAAACGCGCAGGATCAACTTGCCGATATCGGCAGTCTTGGTCGATGCACCGTTCGCAGCTTCCATCGTTTCCTCCAATCTGCCCGCGCACTATTGCCAATAAATCGAGTCTGACCTTCGTCGGCGGCGAGCAATTCTTGCCGAATCCTTGGTATCTTTATGGAGGATGGAACTATGGCACAAGTGATGAGCAACACCGCGCTAATACAGACGAACCTAGCTAACGAGTCCGCCGATTACGTTGCCAAGCGCGACACGCTTCGCCTCGCTGAAATCGAGTTGATGCGCCAGCGCGAGCGGGTCGCCGACCTTCGCCGGCGGCTTCCCAAGGGCACGATCGTTCAGGATTATGTGTTCGAGGAGGGACCCGCCGCACTCGACGGCGGCGACTCACCAATCGGATCGGTTCGCTTGAGCGAACTTCTTACCGGCCCAAACCGTTCATTGGTGATCTACCATTTCATGTACGGAAAAAAGCAGACCAAGCCCTGTCCGATGTGCACGCTGATCATCGACGGATGGAATGGTGTCGCGCATCACCTCGCTCAGAACGTCGACGTTGCCATCGTTGCCGCCGCCGATCCGCCGGCCTTGCGTGCGCACGCGCGAAGCCGTGGGTGGGACCGACTGCGGCTCTTGAGTTGCGGTGGCAATACGTTCAAGTACGACCTCCGCAGCGAAGACCGCGAGGGGAATCAGGATTCGACAGTATCGGTTTTCACGCGGGACAGCGATGGCACGCTTCGCCATTTCTACACGGCGCATCCCTCGATGGCCGACGACATCAGGGAGCGCGGCCTCGATCTTCTGTGCCCGGTCTACAACGTCCTGGACCTGACGCCACAGGGACGCGGTGATTGGTACGCGGACCTCGGCTACGGCACCCGTGTGCAGGCGGCACGCCGATAATCTTTCTAACAGACGCGGCGCGCGCTCAGTGTAGGCGATAGGCGAGATGGTGGCCATCGCTCGTCGTCGTACGCATCGCCAACCACTCGCCGCCATTCACCGCATACCAAAGCTCGATCCTGTTCTTTTCGGTGCTGATCAGATAGTGAGCGGCCTTGCGGGGCTGGCTGCGCACGTCGATCACCTCAGTGCCGAGCAGTTGTGTCGTCACCGGCGTCCATTGCCCGGTCTGGGGATTGAGCAAATGCGATTGCTCGAGCACCCGGGGGTTCCAGTAGGCAAACGTCATCACGCAGGACGGCAGATCCTCGCGCCCTGCAACGCCTTCGACCTCGAAACGGTTTGCCTCGACATGCCCGGTCACCGTGGTGACGCGACCCTTTTCCTCGGTGTGCGTGTCGAGCCGCGACAGGCAGTCGTTTTGCCAGGTCTCGGTCGCGTGATGTTCGTATCGATACGCGTCGATGACGAGGAGTCGAACGCTAAAATGCATCTCGCTCTGGACGCTTCGCGTTCCGTCATTCTCATGCAATGCGTACTCGTGAGTGCCGATCGGCAATCCGTCGGCCGTCACATCGAAGCGCCACTGGCGAACGGCCGGCGTTGCGTCGGCTTCCAGCGCGACGACGCACAGCAAAATGACGCGCAGCAAAATGATTAACGGGAAACGACATCCGCGGCATGCAGCAAGCAGCAACATGAAGAAAAAACGGGCGTGGCTCGCAAGACTTTGCGCGGGCTTTCTTGTAAGACCAGCCAACTCGTCGCCGCGTTCCCATTCTGCGCCTCGCGTTCCATGTCGCGCGCAGATCAGAGGGATGGCTCGATGAATCGCGCGGAGCTGCTCGAATGCGTTATTGATACCGCTCGCGCTGCGGGCCGAGTCATTCTCGCAGTCTACGGTACCGACTTCGAGATCCGCAGCAAGGCCGATGCCTCGCCCCTGACTGAGGCGGACGAAAAGTCGGAGGCTATCATTCGGTCCGGGCTGAAGAGTCTTTCGCCCGGCGTTCCGATCGTTTCGGAGGAAGCCGCGTCCGCCGCCAGCGTTCCACAAGTCGCGGGCCAATTCTGGCTCGTCGATCCGCTGGACGGTACGAAAGAGTTCATCGCGCGCAATGGCGAGTTCACCATCAACATCGCGTTGATCGAGCACTGCCGACCCGTCCTTGGCGTGATCTTTGCCCCCGCACTCGATCGCTTGTACGCCGGTGCCGAAGGCGTCGGCGCGTTCGTGGAGC
>VBCG01000123.1 GCA_005881895.1 Betaproteobacteria bacterium | reverse complement strand
GGCATATTTCCAGTCGACCATCACGCCCTTGCCATCCTTGACCGCCGTGCGCCCGACGAACGCGCCCATCGTCGATTGGTGATCGATCGCGCGAAACGTGATCCGCCCGAATGGAATGTCGACTTCGAGATTTTTCATCGCAGCGATGAGCTTCTCGGTATCGGTCGATCGCGCCTTGGCAATCGCCGCTGCCGCAGTCTTGATCGTACTGTAACCAACGACCGATCCAAGCCGCGGATAATCACCGTACTTCGCCTGATAGGCATCGCGAAATCGCTTGTGCGCGGGCGTGTCGATTGCGTACCACGGATAGCCGGTGACGTACCAGCCGACCGGCGCCTCGTCCTTTAGCGGATCCAGGTATTCGGGCTCGCCGCCCAGCAGGTTGAAGACAGGACGATTCTTGAACAGGCCGCGAAGCTCGCCTTCGCGGACGAAGCGCGCGAGATCGGGTCCGAACAGCGATGAAAAGATCGCGTCGGGCTGCGCATCGAGCAGCGCTTGGACGACGGGCCCGGCGTCGATCTTGCCAAGCGGCACCGCCTGCTCGACGAACTCGAGCCCGCCGGATTGGCGGAACAATATCTGCTTTTTGAACGTCGCCGTCGCCGCCTGGCCGTATTCGTAATTCGGATACACGATGGCCCAGCGTTTCTTTGTGAGCTTCGCCGCTTCGGGGACGAGCATCGCCGTTTGCATGAAGGTCGACGCACGAAGCCGGAACGTGTAGCGATTGCCGCTATCCCAGACGATCTTGTCGGTGAGCGGCTCTGCGGCGAGAAACATCACCTTGCGCTGCCGGGCGAGGTCCGCGACGGCGAGGCCGACGTTCGAAGCGAATGTCCCCATGAGAAACACGACTTTTTCACGCGAAAGCAGCTCTTCGGCCACGCGTACCGCATCGCCCGGCGTGCCGTTGTCGTCGCGAAAGATGATTTCAAGCGGACGACCCAACACACCGCCCGCCGTATTGATTTCCGCCTGCGCGAGCTCCATTCCCTTCTTGTACGGCTCGAGAAACTGCGGGAACTGCTTGTAGCTGTTGAGCTCCCCCAGCCGAATGGGCTGCGCCTGCAACGAAGAAGCCAAAACACCGGCGAACGCAACGAGGACGGCGGCGAACGAAGCAACACGGCGAATCATGACGACTCCGATGGGATTCGACTGCAGCGGGCGACAAAAGCATAGTCGCGGCGGAGTTTAACAGGCACCCCACTAGCGAAAGAGGGTCAGACTCCCATTTCGATTTGTGAGCCACGCGTCTTTTCATTCGTAAAGTGAAATGGGAGTCTGACCCTACGGCTTATGCATATTCCGAAAGCGCTCTGTCGCCGAACGTGCTCGGGCAGGTAAAATCGAGCGCTTTGCCACGGCCTTCAAAACGGCCACATCGATGCGGCAATTGGATACTAACGGCACCTCATGTTGAAGCTGGCATTCGGCCTTCGGTTCGCCGATCTTTATTCGGTCGAAGGGGCACTCGCGATCGATCAGCGGTTCGGCGCACATCTGCGCGCCGTCGACGCGGCGCTGGCCGAGCGTCTGGCCGCCGCGCGCGCGGCACCTGACACGCTGCCACGCAAAGACGAAGCGGCGCTGCTGATCGACGTCGCGCCCCACGTCGAGGACTTTCTCGCGCAGTTGTTCGACATCGAGTCCGACGTACGCGAGCTCGAAGCGCGGCATCACGAATGGGCGCCGGTGTTCGCCGTGCGGCGGCAGTTCGTGCAGCGAAAGGCGATGAACGCCCACAAGCCCGATGCGGCAATGACGTTCGATGGCGCTGCTCTGCGCGCGCAGTTGGAGGCGCTGCTCGGTCGGCCGCAAGGAGTGCAAGCGTTCGAGCTGGCTTTCGCCGACGCGATAACACGCTGGCAGAAAGACGAGGCGGCGAACGCGCAAGCACTCGACCTCGCGCAGCGCTACGCAGCCTGGGTCGCGCATACGTCAGCGGGCAAAGCGCAACACAAAGGCGGCGTACTGTTCCGTTCGCCGCGCAAGCTCGATGTGCTGAAGCTCGTTCCCGTGCAGTCCACGATCGCGAACGGCGTGGCCGCGCTGCGCCTTGCGGATGACCATTCATTGCGCAGGCGCGAAGGATTTGCGTTGACCGACGCGGGCACGAGCTTCCAAGGGAGCTTGTCGGAGGCGCATTACTGCATCTGGTGTCACGAGCAGGGCAAAGACTCGTGCGCGCGCGGCTTGCCGGAAAAGAAACCCGCCGACGGCGCGCCGCTCGACAATCCATTCAAGAAAAGTGCTTTCGGCGTCACGCTCGCCGGCTGTCCGCTGGAAGAACGCATTTCTGAATTTCACAAGCTGCGCGCCGAAGGCTGGCCGATCGGTGCGCTCGCGGTGATCTGCATCGACAACCCGATGGTCGCGGCGACCGGACATCGGATTTGCAACGACTGCATGAAGTCGTGCATTTATCAGAAGCAGGACCCTGTCGACATTCCGCAATCCGAAACACGTCTGCTGAAAGACGTGCTCGCGTTGCCGTGGGGTTTCGAAATCTATTCGTTGCTGACGCGTTGGAATCCGCTCAATCTACGACGTCCGTTGCCCATGACGCCAACCGGCAAGCGAGCGTTGATTGTCGGCATGGGTCCGGCGGGCTTTACGCTTGCGCATCATCTGTTGAACGACGGACACATCGTCGTGGGCATCGACGGTCTCAAGATCGAGCCGCTCGATGCGAATCTCTGCGGAGTGAAACCGAACGGGACGCGTGTCGGATTCGAACCGGTGCGCCATTTTGCAGCATTGGTCGAGCCGCTTGACGAACGTACGATGGCTGGCTTCGGCGGCGTCGCCGAATACGGCATTACCGTGCGCTGGGACAAGAATTTTCTTAAGGTGATTCGACTGCTGCTCGAGCGGCGTGACCATTTTGCGCTCTATGGTGGTGTTCGCTTTGGCGGCACGATCGACGTGGACGGCGCGTTCGCGCTTGGCTTCGATCACGTCGCCCTTGCCGCGGGCGCGGGCAAGCCGACGGTGCTGGAATTGCCGAACGGGCTTGCCAACGGTGTGCGCACGGCGTCGGATTTTTTGATGGCGCTGCAATTGACCGGCGCCGCGAAAACCGACTCGCTCGCCAACATGCAGCTGCGCTTGCCTGTCATCGTGATCGGCGGCGGGCTGACCGCGATCGATACCGCCACCGAAGCGCTTGCCTACTATCCGGTGCAAGTCGAGAAATTTCTCGCGCGTTATGAGCGGCTGTGCGCGGAAACGAGCCGCGATGTCGTCGAATCCGCCTGGACATCGGACGAACGTGAAATCGCGCTCGAATTCATCGCCCACGCTAAGGCACTCCGCGCAGAGCGTGATCAAGCCGTAGCCGAAGACCGCGCGCCGCGCATTGTCGCGCTGATCAACCATTGGGGCGGCGTGACGATCGCCTATCGACGGCGTTTGATCGACAGCCCGTCATATACGCTCAATCACGAGGAAGTCGAGAAAGCGTTGGAAGAGGGCATTCGCTTCGCGGAAGGACTCACGCCGGTCGCGATTGAGGTCGATTCGTCAGGTCGCGCGCGGGGCATCACCGTATCGGAGCAACACAACGATGGCGACGGCGTGTGGCACGAATATGCGCGGCTGACTCTTTCGGCGCGGACGATTCTGATTGCGGCCGGCACGCAGCCCAATACGGTTCTCGCGCGCGAGGATCCGGTGCATTTCGAGCTCGATGGCAAGTATTTTCGTTTGCTTGACGAGGGTGGCAACGCGGTCAAGCCACTACGCGGGCTCGCCAAGCCCGATCAGCCCGCCGTTCTAACGGAAATACGCGGCGACGGACGCGCAGTCAGCTTTTTCGGCGACTTACATCCGTCCTTCTACGGCAACGTCGTCAAGGCGATGGCCAGCGCGAAACAGGGCTATCCGATCGTGTCCCGAATGTTGGCGCGAGCGGAAACAATGCACTCGGAATCGACCGCCGCGTTCATTGCGCGACTCGATCGCGAGTTTCGCGCCATCGTCGACCGCGTGATTCGATTGACGCCGACGATTGTCGAAGTCGTCGTGCGCGCACCGGCGGCGGCGCGTCGCTTCCGTCCAGGGCAGTTCTATCGGCTGCAGAATTTCGATACGCTCGCCGGCGTCAAGGAGGGGACACGCCTCACGATGGAAGGCCTCGCGTTGACCGGCGCGTGGGTCGATCGCGAGCAAGGACTGATCTCGACGATCGTGCTCGAAATGGGCGGCTCGTCCGATCTTTGCGATCGATTGCGTCCCGGCGAACCGATCGTATTGATGGGCCCGACCGGAGCGCCGACCGAGATCGCGCGCGGCGAAACCGTCGTTCTCGCGGGCGGCGGGCTCGGGAACGCCGTGTTGTTCTCGATCGGGCGCGCGTTCCGCGAAGCCGGTTCGAAAGTGCTCTATTTCGCCGGCTACCGGAAGCCGATCGATCGCTACAAGATCGAAGAGATTGAGGCGGCGTCCGATGTCGTCGTGTGGTGCACCGACGAAGCGCCGGCGTTCGTGCCGGATCGACCGCAGGATCGGACGTTCGTCGGCAACATCGTCGGGGGCATGCTCGCGTATGCGGAAAACCGGCTCGGCACGCAACCGATTCCGCTTGCCGAAGCGGATCGGATCATTGCCATCGGCTCTGACCGCATGATGGCCGCCGTTGCCGCCGCGCGCCACGGTGTGCTGGCGCCGTACATGAAGCCGGGACAGCATGCGATCGGATCGATCAACTCGCCGATGCAGTGCATGATGAAAGAGGTCTGCGCGCAATGTTTGCAGCCGCATCATGATCCGATAACGGGCAAGCTAAGCTACGTTTTCTCATGTTTCAATCAGGATCAACCCCTCGATGAGGTCGACTTTCCGGCCCTTGCCACACGGCTGTCACAAAACGCCGTCCAGGAGAAATTGACGGCGCAGTGGATCGACCATTGTTTGAACGAGGATTCGCAGACGATCGCTTGATTCGGGGCGGACGTCGTTCGACTGCGTCCCAGGTCACGCCTGCGATGTCGCCTACAACGCAAACACTTCAACTTGATATTGCGTATCGCCGTACGTCTGTGCGCGCACCGCAATGGCACGTCCCTTGCTCGATAGCTTCCATATCGCGTGACGACGCTGTGTTGTCGCGTGCTATCGACGGGGACCCGCCATGTCAAATCTGTTGATTGTCGACGACGAACCGAACGTCCTGAACGCATTGCGGCGACTGTGCCAGAACAGCGCCATCCTTCCAGCACTGCCGGATCCTTCGGTGACGACCTTTACGTCGCCGCTTGCCGCGCTCAAGCATGTGGCCGATCACAAAGTGGACCTCGTGATCTCGGACTATCGGATGCCCGATATGGACGGTGCCGTGTTCCTGACGCGCGTCAAGGAACTGCGGCCGGACGCCGCACGGATCATCTTGAGTGCTTGCACGGACATGGACGGCATCATTCGTGCGATCAATCACGCCGGCATTTTCCGGTTTGTCAGCAAACCGTGGTCCGACCACGATCTCAAGGCGTCGATCATCGATGTGCTCGCACATCGCAATTTGCTGCTCGAGAACCGGCGGCTGGCCGATGAAGTGCGGTCACAGCGCGGCGTGATCTCGCGCCAGCAACTGGAGCTTGAACGTCTCGAGATGGAGTCGCCTGGCATCACACAAGTCCGCTGGTCGGAAGACGGCGGCGTTCTGTTGCAAGACTAGAAGCGCCGACGATTTCATGGCGGACGCCACCGGAGGCATCACCGATCTTGCCTGGATCAGCGCGCTGTACGCGTTGGGGCACAAGGCCGCGAACGGCGCCAACCCGCGCCAGGTACAACAGGAAATCCTGGAGCACATCGTTCGGGGCTTCGACGCGGAGAGCGGCTCGATCGCGCTGATCGTCCAAGGTACTGACGATCAACTTGAAATCGCGGCCGGCACTGATTTGCCCCGCGGCACCATCGGTAACCAGCTCCCGCGCGGCATTGGCGTATTCGGTCATGTGGTGGCGACAGGCCAGCCTATTCTCGTCAACGGCGACGCTGCCGAAACGGGATTGCCTGTTCGCACGAACGAAGCGCGCAACAGGTCAACGCATTCGGCGATGTGCTGGCCGCTCCGCGTGCAGGAACGCACGATTGGCGCCCTGGCCGTCAACCGTGCGGCGGACCGGCCGCGCTATACGGTCACCGACCTTGATCAGGGCCAGGCGCTGACAAGCTTGCTGGCGCTCGTCATCTCCAACCATCAGATGCACGTCGAGCGCGACAATCGCATCGTCGAGTTGCAGACGCTGAATGCGACGATGCAGCGAATGAACGCCTCGCTCGAGGACGCGCAAAATCAGGTGATCCAGGCCGAAAAGCTGGCCTCGATCGGCCAGATTTCAGCGGGCGTCGCGCACGAGATCAACAATCCGGTAGCGTTCGTGTTGTCGAACCTTGGCTCGCTCGAATCCTATGCAGCGCAAATCTGTGAGCTGCTCAGCGCATACGTCGACGCCGAGCGCGCGCTCTCGCCGTTGCCGCCTGCGTTTCTGCGCGCACGGACTTTGCGCGAATCCAAGGATTTCGACTTTCTGCGCGGCGACATCGTGGCGCTCCTCGCCGAATCGCGCGACGGCTTGATGCGCGTCAAGCGGATCGTGCAGGATTTGCGCGATTTTTCTCGGGGCGGCGCCGACGAAACGTGGCAGATGGTCGATCTCCACGCGGCGCTCGACAGCACGCTCAATATCGTTCGGAATGAGATCAAGTACAAAGCCAGCATCGTGAAAAGTTACGGTGAGCTGCCCGAGATCGAGTGCTTGCCGTCGCGTTTGAACCAGGTGTTCTTGAATCTGCTCGTCAATGCCGGCCACGCGATCGACGCCCATGGGACGATCACCGTCTCCACCGGTATCTCGGGAACAGAAGCGTGGATCCGCTTTTCCGATACCGGGTGCGGAATCCCGAGCGATCATCTGAATCGGATCTTCGAGCCGTTTTTTACGACCAAGCCAGTAGGGCAGGGGACCGGGCTCGGTCTCTCGGTGTCTTACGCGATCGTTCGCAAGCACGGCGGACGTATCGAAGTCGACAGCGAACTGGGTCGAGGAACGCGCTTTACCGTACTTCTTCCGGTGCGGCAGTCCCCCGACGTTGCCATCGAAGTCGTCAAGGCGCACGCCGCCGCAACTTGATTCACTGACGCTTCCGCGGCTTGAGTCCACGATCGGCGAGCAACGTCTCGATCCGCCTTCGATTGGCATTGGGACGGCTCGGAATGATCAACGGGTAACGGGGCAACGCGCGGACAGCGCATCACGTCGCCCGACGGAACGTTGCTGTCGGGCTATCCATTCGACGGCGGCATGCAGCCGTCGGGCATCCCAACGCGCGACATCGGAGCGGCGACTTCGCCGCCGGGCAATATTGGTTTAGGCTCGGGTCGGCTGCCGCTGTTCTGGTTTACGACACCCGATCCGACCTACAACCCGCTCACCGTCAACTACGACACCGCCATTCCGCTCGTGGCCGCGAGCTCGCCGGCAGTGGACAATTCAACCGACATCGACGCTTTCATCGACCGCGGCGGCAAGCTTATTTTCTATCACGGTCTGTCGGATTCCGGTCCACCTTGGCCGTACACTTACGACTACTTCGGCGCGGTGGAAAAGGATCACGGCGGCGGACTCGCCGGCGTTTCGCAATTCATGAAGATGTACCTGATTCCCAACATGGGTCACTGCGGCGGCAATGCGTCGACCGACCGTTTCGACATGATGACCCCGATGGTCAACTGGATCGAGAACGATGTCGCGCCGGGCTCGATCATCGCCACCGGCACGAATTTCAACAGCATGCTCGGCACGCTCACAGGACTTCCAACAACACGGAGTCGGCCGCTGTGTGCCTATCCGAAGACGCTTCGCTATATGGGTCCCATCGGTCGCGATATCAGCGTTGAGAGTAATTATTTGTGCCAATGACAAGACGAATGCGTATCGTCGCATTATGAAACTCATCGCAAGGTTCGTCGCCGCTGTCTGCTTGATATTCGGAGCGGGGGCGCTGCTGGCGCAAGGTACCGGCAAGCCGGTGCATTTGATCGTCGCGTTTCCAGCCGGCGGTCCGACCGACTTCGTGGCGCGTGTTCTCGCGAACGAGCTCTCCAAAGAGATCGGCCAGACCGTCATCGTTGAGAACAAGCCGGGCGCGAACGGCAACATCGGCGCGGATTACGTGGCCAAGGCGCCGCCGGACGGATCGGTGTTGTTTCTGACGACGGTCGGGGCGGTGGCCATCAGCCCCACGCTCTATGAGACGTTACCGTACGACCCGCCTAAGGATTTTGCGCCGATTTCGCTCGTCGTCAACAACTCGACGATCTTCGTCGTGAACCCGCGTAATCCGGCATCGAATGCGGCGCAATTCGTTGCCAATAGCTTGAAGGCACCGGCACCGGTGCCGATCGGCTCGTCGGGGGTGGGGAGCATTCCGCATCTGACGCTCGAGCTGTTCGCGGCTTCGAGCAAAGCCAACGTGACGCACATTCCCTACAAAGGCGCCGCGCCGGTGATCAATGATGTCATCGGCAATCACGTCGATGGGTTCTTCGGCGACCTTCCAGGACTGATCGGTCAAATTCGCGCCGGACAGTTGAAGCCGCTCGGCGTTGCGGCGCCGAAGCGCCACCCGCTGTTGCCCGATGTCAAGACGCTGGCGGAGCAGGGGATTGCAGGTGTCGAATCGAACAATTGGTACGCGTTGCTCGCGCCAGCGAAGATGCCGAAAGAGAATGTGATGATGCTGAATGCCGCGGTCCGTAAAGCATTGCAGTCCGACGACGTGCGCCGCAAGCTGGTCGAATCCGGCGCCGAGCCCGCGCCGTCGACACCCGAGCAAGTTTCGGCGCTGATCCAAGGCGACGGCGCGAAGTGGGCGCAGGTCATCCACGAAAAGCGGATCAAGGCCGAGTAGATGGGCTCTGCGCGCGTCCCGCTGGTCGAGCCCGGCACCGATCCGATGCTGGCTGCTCTCGAACGCAAAATCGTCGCGGCGCGTGGACGCATCTCGCCCATCTATCAGGCGCTGCTGAACAGCGTGCCGATTGCCGAAGGCTGGGAAGCATTGCTGACCGCGGTGCGCACGAAAACGTCGCTGCGTCCGGATTTGCGTGAGCTCGTCATCCTGCGTGTGGCGGTGCTGAATCGCGCGCAGTTCGAATTCGATGCGCACGTGACGCATGCCCGCCAGGCGGGGCTGACGCAAGCCAAGATCAACGGCGTGAAAGCTACGTTGGCTTCGCCGCCCTACGATGATCTCGAGCGGTTGACTCTCGCATACACCGATGCGATGACACGCGATATCGAAGTTTCCGACACCCTGTTCGAACGCCTCGCGGGCCGTCTCGACGCAAAAACCATTGTCGAGCTGACAGCGACGATTGCCGCGTACAACATGGTGTCGCGTTTTCTGGTCGCGCTGCAAATCAGTTTGGAGCCTGCGCGTGGCTCTTGACGCACTCCTCGTCAAATGCCGCCAAGTGCCGCAGCAGCTAGCCGATGCTCTTCGCGAAGCGGGGCGGGCGACTGGCCTCGCCTTTGGTTCGATCACGATCCACGCGGCCTTGCCAGGGACGGGCACATACGCTTACGCATGGCTCGCGGCGCCTGCGTTGAACGCGAACGACTACCTTGCTCGATTCAGCGGGGCACTGCAGCGAGAGAGCGCGCTTTCGAGTGTGGAAGTCGAAGTTCTGCCGCTGGAATTGCTAATGGATCTGTCCGGCGCGTCGGTGCGTGAAGCCGCGCCGTTTCATTATGTCGTGGAAGCCGGCGTCGACGCCGAGCACGAGAGCGAATTCAATGCATGGTATGACGCCGAACATTTGCCGGGTCTCGCTGCGGTCGCCGGTTGTGTGAGGGCACGCCGATTGCGCGTACTCGAAACGCTCGAGACACGTTCGATCTATCTCACCTGCTACGCGCTTGTTTCGTCAGGTGTGCTGAAGAGCGAGGCATGGCTCGCCGCCCGCCGCACATCGTGGAGCGATCGCGTGCGACCGACGTTTCGCGATACGAAGCGGACCGTGTTTCAGACGATATCTTCGACACGTACCGGCGCAGCGCGCAGCGGCAACTGAGTACAATCTACAGTCGTTGCTGATGTTGTCATCCCGAGCGCGATCGAGGGATCTGCTTTGGTGTGCCATGATCGAAGATGACGTGATGGTTCAAACGAAGTACGGCCGCCAGCCGAGCTTCGCTGTTTGTCCGGACGGGTCTGGCTCGTTTCCCGGGATCATTCTCTACATGGACGCACCCGGCATTCGTGAGGAGCTGCGCAACATGGCGCGCCGGATCGCGAAGCACGGCCATTTCTGTCTGTTGCCCGATCTGTATTACCGTCTTGGCACGCTCCGTTTCGTTGCCGCGTTTGCCGCGTATCAAAGCAGCCGCATCGCTATACGGCGTCAACATCGTCACCGACAAGCCCGATTCGCCGCATTTGCTGTTGGATCGTATCGAAAGCGAGCTGTACTTTGGCTTTGCGGAAGTCGACCCGTCGGTTCCGGCAAACGTCGTCTCGGAGTTGCAAGCTGCGCTGGAAAAGACGCGGACCAAGCATCGACTCGAGGTTTTCCCTGACACGCATCACGGATTTTGCTTCGCCGCGCGTGCCGACTACAACGCAATTGCCGCCGAAGCCGCCTGGGCGCGCGTCTTCGATCTCTGGGAACGGAACCTGAAGTGACGGAGCCACAGAGAACACGTATCGCGGTTCTCGACGATTGGCAGCAAGTCGCGCAAAGTTGCGCCGACTGGACGCCGCTGCAGGCGCGTGCCGATGTTGAATTTATCGCGTCGCCCTTCAACGGAGAGGACGACGCTGCGAAAAGGCTTGCCGATTTCGATATCGTGCTCGCCGTGCGCGAACGGACGCCGTTTCCCGCATCGCTATCGAGCCGGCTGCCGAAGCTAAAAATGTTCGGAATGACCGGTGCGCGTGCCGCGCTCATCGACGTCGCGGCGATGATAGATCGTGGCGTGACCGTCTGCTACACCGGTGGAGGTCCATCGGGCGCCACGACCGCGGAGATGGCGCTGGGCCTCCTGTTGGCGGCGGCGCGGCGGATTCCGCAGGGCGATGCGGCCGTGCGTGCGGGGCGTTTTCAGTCTGGCGTACCCGTGGGATTCTTACTGGGCGGTAAAACCATCGGCGTGATCGGCCTCGGCCGAATCGGTGCACTGATGGCGCGTTACTGTCGCGCGCTCGATATGCGTGTATTGGCGTGGAGCCAGAACCTGACCGACGAGAAGGCCACAGCGGCGGGCGCGCAGCGCGTGACAAAGGAAGAATTGCTGGCGAGCTCCGATGTCGTCAGTCTTCATTTGGTGCTGTCCGATCGCACGCGCGGTGTCATCGGCACTGCGGACCTCGCGCGTATGAAAAGCGGTGCTATTCTCGTCAATACTGCGCGCGCGGCGCTTGTCGATGAAGCGGCGCTGATAGAGGCGGTGCAGTCAGGCCGGATTTTCGCCGCGCTCGATGTATTCACCGTTGAGCCGTTGCCGGCCGGGCATCCATTGACGCGTGCGCCGAACACCGTGCTGACGCCGCATCTCGGCTACAGTGCTCTCGAAGTCTATGAGGAGTATTACCGGCATTCGGTCGAGAACGCATTGGCGTTTCTGGACGGCAAACCGATTCGCGTGTTGAGCAAGGGACAATGACGATGCTGAAGATTCTGGGACGCAAAACATCCAGTAATGTGCAGAAGGTGCTGTGGTGCTGCAGCGAGCTCGACATTCCATTCGAGCGCGAAGATGTAGGCGGGCCATTCGGCAAAAACAACACGCCCGAGTATCTGGCGCGCAATCCGAACGGGCTGGTGCCGACGATTGACGACGACGGCTTCATCCTTTGGGAGTCCAACGCGATCGTTCGCTATCTTTGCGCAAAGCACGGCGCCGGCAAGCTGTGGCAGAGCGACCTTGCGCGACGCGCCGACGCCGATCGCTGGATGGATTGGCAGCAGACCACGCTTGCACCGCCGATGGGTGTCCTATTTCGCGGCCTGCTGAGGCAGCCGCCGGAGGTGATCGACGCCGAACAGATGAATGGCGCGATGCAGAAAGCCACCGCCGCGATGCGAATTCTTGACGCGCAGCTCGCACTGCATTCGTTTGTTGCGGGAGATACGCTGACCATGGCCGACATCGCGCTCGGCAATGCTGCGCATCGCTGGTTTTCGTTACCGCGCGAGCGGCCCGAGCTGCCGAACGTTGCGAAGTGGTACGCGCGATTGAACGATCGGCCAGCGTACCGGCAGCACATCGCGACCGTGTGATTACGATGTCGGAAGCGCTGATTTGACCGCTGGATCGACGTCGCACCACAAGTGCACTTTGGACACGTAACCGGAACCGACCGCGGCGGCTAACGGCTCGACGCCGAACTCGACAAAGCCACAACTGCGGTACAGCGCTTCCGCCGAGGCGTTGCCTCGGGTAACCGTCAGCTGAACGATCTTGATGCCCGCGCGCGAGCGTGCAAATTCCAGCGCCGCAGCGACGAGTTGGCGGCCAAGGCCTAGGCCGCGAAAACGCGGCGGCACATACATTCCGAAGAGCGTTGCCTTGTGGCGGATCTTTTCGCGCGACTCGAACGACAGACCGGCGACCCCGCGAGCTCCGCGTCCTGAAATGCACCGACAACACCCCGCGCTTCTGTAGGAACGAGGCGTCTGATCGTCATCGGCCTAGCGCGGGCTGCTGATGAATCACGGCATGGGTCGTCTACTATGCATTATCGATGATCCTGGACGAAAGCATGACGAATACACAAATCGATTCCGACGACGTCGGCCGCAGATTCTGCGATCTGGTGATGAAAGGCGGGATCACGTCAGGCGTCGTTTTTCCGAGGGCCGTTGCACGCCTGTCGAATCAATACCGGTTCCGCAACATTGGTGGGACTTCCGCAGGTGCAATTGCCGCGGCCGGTACGGCCGCCGCCGAATACCGTCGCGCAACCGACGCCGCGAGTCCGCAATATGGATTCGCCAAGCTCGCCGAACTGGCGCAGCTCCTCGGCGAGCGGCCAACGGGTGAGCACTCTCGTCTGTTCAGTCTGTTCCAGCCCGAGCCGGCCACGCGCAAGCATTTCGCGATTCTGGCGGCGATGCTGAATCGCGGACGGCTAACGACGCGGATGATCAGCGGCTTTCTCGCGACGGTGCGCGCATTTCCGGTCGCCGCACTGCTGGGCGCGCTTCCGGGCTTGATCTTGCTGGCCGCCGTTCGTGGAGGGCCGCCGATCAATGTCATCGCGAGCGTTATCGCGGCATTCGTCCTGGTCGTCGGCGGAATGCTCACGGCGGCGGCGATTGCCGCGATCTCGCTTGCACGAATACTCCCCAAACAGGAATTCGGCTTGGCCTCAGGACACGTGGCACGCCAAAGCGAGGACGAGCCGTCGGCCTTGACCGATTGGTTGCATTCTTATCTGCAAGACTTGGCGGGCAAGGATTCGACGCGTCCGCTCACGTTCGGCGATCTCGACCGCGTGATGCTGGACGAGAGCAAAGGCATTCAAGGCATCAACCTCGAAATGATGACCACAGCGCTCTCAATGGGTCGACCGTTTGCGCTGCCGTTTAACACCGAGCAGTTCTATTTCAGGCAGTCGGAGCTGGCGCGCTACTTCCCGGACGATGTAATTGCGTGGATCGTCGCCAATCCCGGCCCTCGTAGCAAAGCGAACGCGACTCGCGACAAAGGGATGGCGACGCTCGGCTTGTTGCCATTTCCCGGTCGCGCGGCATTGCCCGTCGTAGTCGCCGCTCGTATGAGCTTATCCTTTCCGTTGCTTCTCGCCGGCGTTCCGCTCTACCGATATGCATGGGAGATTGCGGCAACGGATCGCAAGGTCGATGATGCGAATGTCCGCGAAGACGACCGTTTCGCGCCGGCGAACGTGCGCAAAGTGGTGTTCAGCGACGGAGGAATCTGCAGCAATTTTCCGGTGCACATGTTCGATTCGGTGCTTCCCGGCTGGCCGACCTTCGGCATCAATCTACGCGACGATCTCCCGGCTCCAGGCAGCAACGAAGATCGAGCGTACCTTCCGGATCGCGGGAAGTCGCTTCCGCCCGAAAATTACGTCATCACGCAAAGCGGCGCCTCGGCGATCCTTTCGTTCGCGACCGCGATCATCAAAACAATGCAGAACTGGCGCGACAATCTTCAGCGCGCAGCCCCGGGGTTCCGCGATCGGATCGTCACGATTCGGCACACGCAAGATGAGGGCGGACTCAATCTCGACATGGTGACGCGCGATATTGAAACGATGGCGGCGTCCGGCCAGTTGGGCGCCGATAAATTGATCGCCACGTTCGCTCGACCGGAGAGCCTCGACGCGGATTTCCTGACGTACCATCGATGGGTCCGGATCCGCTCGCTGCTGAATGTATTGCAACGCGCGATGCGCGAAATCCACCAAGGCGTGACCACGCTCGATAATCATCCGCCGTATCCGGATCTCGTCCGCGATGCGCCGGCTTACGTTGGAGGAAGTTATCGACTGACCGGGCCAGCGCGCAGCGAAGCCGCGAAGTTGTTGGACACGCTGGACCAGCTGGATCACGAGCTGGAGGACGCGCGAATCGATTACGCCAAGACCGCGCCGAGACCGGAAGTCGAGCTGCGCATTCAACCTGTGTTATGAAACTCACCGCCACCTGATGCCCCTCTCCTCGAGCAGCTTGCCGAGGCGATCCGGATAGTCGGTGATCAGACCGTCGACACCCAGATCGATCAATCGACTCATCTCCGCGCGATCGTTGACGGTCCATGCGAGCACCTTGAGCTTCAGGGCGTGCGCCTCGTCGATGCGTGCCTTGGTGAGGCTCGGCGCATTGGCGGACCACACGGCACATCCGGCCGCTTCCACGAGTTTCGGCACTGACCCTACATATTCGGCAAACGTCAATCCCGCGTGCCACGGCGAACGGCCGCTCGCGTCCGGCTTGACCGTGTCGAAATTTGAATCCTCGGAAGTTAGACAAGCCGTCTCGATCTCGGGCGCGATCTTTCTTGCGATGGCGAGCGTGCGCCAATCAAAGGACTGCAGCGTTGTCCTCGCGCTCATGTTCGCCGCGCGAATGCGCTCAACCACTAGTGTCGTGAGTTAGAAGTTCGCAAACAAAATCGTTCGATGCTCGCCAAGATGTCATCAGCGGATTTGGTCCAACTGAAGGGACGCGGAGCAGCGTTGTACGTTTCGAGGTACTGGCGGATGGCGTCTTCCAACTGTCGGGTCGAGCGATGCGTGCCGCGGCGAATCTGTTTTTGAGTGAGCGTCGCGAACCAGCGTTCGACTTGATTGAGCCAAGATGCCGAGGTCGGGGTGAAGTGAACATGGAACCGCGGATGCCGAGCAAACCAAGCGCGGACCTTCGGCGTTTTGTGAGTGCCGTAGTTATCCATGACCAGATGAATGTCCAATTCGGTTGGCACATTGGCCTCGATGGTGCGGAGGAATTTCAGGAATTCATCACTACGATGGCGTCGATGCAGTTGGCCGATCACCTCGCCGGTTGCTATATCCAGCGCCGCAAACAGCGACGTGGTGCCATGTCGCTCGTAGTCATGGGTGCGTCGCTCGGCGATACCCGGCGCCAACGGCAACAGCGGCTGCGTGCGATCCAACGCCTGGATCTGGCTCTTCTCATCGACACACAACACCATCGCTTTGGTGGGCGGATCGAGATAGAGCCCCACGATGTCACGCGTCTTGGCAACAAACTGCGGATCGCTCGAGAGCTTGAACGTCTCTTGGCGATGCGGCTGCAGGCCGAAGGCCCGCCAGATGCGACTAACCGCGGTTTGCGTCAGCCCGCTCACTTGCGCCATGCTGCGCGTACTCCAGTGCGTAGCATTGCTCGGTCGCTGCTCCAGGGTCATCGCGATCACCTGATCAATTCGCGCGTCGTCGATCGTCCGTGGCGCGCCCGGACGCGGCGCGTCCAGCAGTCCGTCCAAGCGCCGTTGCACAAAGCGATGGCGCCACTTCGACACCGTCTGCGGCGTAATGCGCAGCCGACTCGCCACGTCTTGATTTTGGACCTCCGCCGCACAGTGCAGCACGATCTGCGAACGCAACGCCAACGCTTGCGCGGTCTTGCGACGGCGTGCCCATGCTTGCAGCTGCTCCCGTTCAGCTTCGCTTAGCACCACTTGCGTCTTCGGTCTTCCCGCCATCGCTTCCCTCGTTGTCTCAATGACATTACTTGAGACAACAAGGAAAGAAAATGATTCAACGAATTAATGACTCAACACACTAGGTGCGAACTGCCGTCGTTGTGTGCGGCGTGGCTTCGGTGTCAAACTTTGCACCTGCACGCCTCGGCGCTCTCGCTACTGTCCTTTCTCGCTCCGGCGAAAGCTGGAGGCGATTCAACCGTGTGGGCCTTAACCACGCGCTCAAGGGGACCCGCCGGTACGGGCCTTCT
>VBCG01000004.1 GCA_005881895.1 Betaproteobacteria bacterium | reverse complement strand
CGACGAAATTCCATGACGGCGGATCGCTACCTGCGTTCGGCCAGCCGCTCGGCGGCACTGGCGGCGATGCGGGCAGTTGCGCGGGCGTCCCGAATCTGTATTTCGGCGTTCCGTTCACCGATAAATGGTCGTTCGGCATCGGCGTCAATGTGCCTTTTGGATTGAAAACCGAATACGACTCCGACTGGCTCGGCCGTTTTCAGGCGGTCAAGTCCAAGGTGGAGACCTACAACGTCAACCCGGTCCTGTCATGGGAGCCGACGCCCATGTGGACGGTCGGCGGCGGCGTCAGCTTTCAACGGCTCAATGCCGAGCTCACCAACCGGGTGAATTACGCAACGGCATACGCGCAGGGTGTGCAGGCAGCGATTGCGGCCAATCCATCGCTCGCGCCATTCGCCCAGACGTTAATCGGGTCGGCCGCGGGTCTCGAGTCCGGCGCGAGGGTGAAAGGCGACGACAGCAGTTGGGGCTGGAACGTCGGCGTGCTGTGGCAGGCCACGCCACAGACGCGCATCGGCGCAGCGTATCGGTCGGCCATCAAGTACACCGTCGACGGCAATGTGAATTTCGATAACCCGACGGCGCTCGGCACGCTGCCGCCGGCGCTTGCACCCGCAGGCGCGGTGATCTTGAACGGCGTCAACGCGCAACTGTTCGACGGTGGCGTGACGCTCAAAATCAAGGTGCCGCAAACGGCGAACGTGTCGATCTTCCATCAGTTCGATAACAAATGGGACTTGATGGCTGACCTGCAATACACGGGTTGGAGCAGCATCCAGGAACTGAAGGTCGTGCGCACGACCGGCCAAGTGCTGCCGACGAGCGCGCAGGGCCCGACGCCGGAGAATTTCCGCAACACGTGGCGCGTTTCGGCCGGCGCGAATTATCGCTACACCGACAAGTGGACGTTGCGGGGCGGCGTTGCCTGGGATCAGACGCCGGTTCGCGACGACGAGAGAACGCCGCGTCTGCCGGATGAGGACCGCACATGGCTTGCACTCGGCGCGCAGTACAAGTACTCCGACAACTGGGCGTTCGACATCGCGTATGCGTATATCTTCCTGCGCAACGCCAGCATCAACCAGAACGAAGGCAGCACCGCGCAGTACGGTCTTGTCAACGGTTCGTACAAGGCGAACGTCAACATCGTCGGGCTGCAGGTGACTTACACGGCCAAGTAATCGTTTGGACCGCATGTCGGCGCACGCCGCAGGTTCGCCCTGCGGCGTGGCGTTTTGAGGAGACACAATGAAGATGCGCAAGGTGACAGTCGGCGGGTTTGCGCTGATGGTGGCCTTCGCCGCGATTGCGGCGGACGTCGGCGGCGTCAAACTCGACGACAAGACGAGTGTCGGCGGCCAAGAGCTCGTTCTGAACGGCGCAGGAATCCGCACCCGCGCCGTCTTCAAGGTATACGTCGGCAGTCTTTATCTGCCGGCGAAGACCGCGATTGTCGAAAGCGTGCTTGCCAAAGGGCCGCGGCGCATCCAGCTCAATCTGCTGCGCGATCTGTCGGGCGATCAACTCTCCGATGCCGTCAACGACGGGTTGAAAGAGAGCAACTCGCCGGCCGACGTCGAGGCCGTAAAGGGTGAGACTGACCAATTCATTGCGATTCTCAAATCGATGGGCGCGCTCAAGGAAGGTAGCGTCATCACCCTTGATTTCGTCGACGGCGCGACGAAGATCGGCTTCAACGCTGCCCCTAAGGGATCGGTTCCGGGCGAAGCGTTCAATCGCGCCCTCACCAAGATCTGGGTCGGCGACAAGCCGGTGCAACCCGATCTCAAGAAGGCCATGCTCGGCGGTTGAGAGCGGCGCTTTCTGACTGTCTTAGTGCCGGACTTCTGGCGATCCTGCGGCTATCGACTGGTCGTTGTCGGCAGCGACGGACGGCTCACGCTCACCGATGATTTCCTGCGCTCGCACCTGCTGCGTCCCGAGCTTGCGCCGATACCGCAATCGTCGTCAGCCGAGCTTGCATTGCACGACGCGCTGTTGGCGGATCCCCGGCGCGACGTCCCCGACGCCGAGATCGATGCGATCGACGATACCGATGCACGCGATAACTATCGTGTTTGGCTGCGCCTGCGCGCACGGCTGCTGGAGGCGAGCTCGCTCGAGGCGGCCTATGCGGGGCTCTTTCGGGGGAACGTCGACGTGCCGCCGGTATTCGTCCATCAGCTCACGCAGGTGATCGCGCGTCACATCCTCGGTGAAGATGCCGATCCGCTGGAAGCGCGTACCGGCGAAATGCTGTTTCGAACACAGAAGATTGCGGTGCGCGACGATGGATCGGTGATGGCGGCGGACGAAGCGACCGTGGACGCGTACGCAACAAGCGGTGGCTTCGGATCGCTGGGCGAGTTGCTCGCCCGGAACAACGCGCCGCTGCGGTCGGTCGAACTCGACGTTTTGGATGCCGAGAGCGCCGATCAATATTGGGAGCGCGACGAGCGCTTCGACTTCGCGGTCAGCTTGAACCGCGGCCGGCCGGCGCTGACTGCGCTGACGCACGTCCTGGAAAAGTGGGTCGCACACTTTCTCGCGGTCGATGTGACGATACGCCCGCAACGGGAGATCGACGACACGCGTTGGGTGTGGCACGTGGGCCTGGACGCCGAGGCCAGCGCGCTGTTGAACGATTTGTACAATCGCGCCGACGTCGACGAGGAGCGGCTATCTAGGCTGCTGTGCCTTTTCCAGCTCGACTTCGCCGACCCGTCCGCCATGCGACCCGCCATTGCGGGACGCCCCGTCTATCTCGCGATGGCGATGGACGCGGACAACCGCCTGAAGCTCAAGCCGCAGAATCTGCTTCTCAACCTGCCGCTGTCGCAAACGCAGTGAGTGCAATGAACATGGCAAACGCTCACGATTCCCGGGTTCTCCGCGCCCGCATCATCGCGACCGCGCTGCTCCTCATGCTGGGGCAGAGCGCGGTCGCACAAGCGCCAAATGCAAGCGACTCGAAGTCCGATGCGAAGCCTTCGACGCCTCCATTGACCCTCGAATCCCTCGGCTGGCTCGAAGGCTGTTGGCGCGGCGCTGTGAACCAGCGCGAATTTCGCGAGCATTGGTTACCGCTGCGCGGCGGCATGATTGTCGGCGCCGGGCATACGGTCTTGCAGGACAAGACGCAGGATTTCGAATACATGCGTATCGAAGCGCGCCTCGATGGCATTTATTACGTCGTTGCGCCGTCCGGTAAGGCAGAGACGGCGTTCAAGTTGGCGACGATCACCGACGATGGTCATGGAACGGAATTCACGTTCGCGAATGGCGTTGACGAATTTCCGCAGCGGATCGTCTATCGCCGCGGCGGGGAAGGCTGGCTTTACGCTTCGGTCGAAGGCAAGCTCAACGGCGAAGAGCGCAAAGTTATCTATCCGATGCGCAGAATCGGATGCGAAAGCGGCGAGCTGATCGTCAAATGATGCGTGTACACCCGTGATTCATGGTTACGACTCCACCTTCGAAAAGCGCAGCGCTCGAGAACTTTGAACGGCTCCTCGCTGCGGGAAAAGACAGCGCGCTCTTGCGCCTTTCACTCGGCAACGAGTACCTGAAAGCCGGCGATCCCAATGCCGCGGCGGAACACCTGGCCCGAGCCGTCGCACTCGATCCCGATTACACGGCGGCGTACAAGATTTACGGCAAGGCGCTCACCGCCGCCGAGCGACGCGACGAAGCCATCGCCGCCTATCGAAGCGGCATCGCGGTCGCGAAGCGCAAAGGCGACCGCCAGGCCGAGAAGGAAATGGGCGTGTTCCTGCGCCGGATGGAAAAATAGCTAGGTTGTCGTCAGCACGGCGGCCCCCGTTAGCGCGCCGCCGCGCAATGCACGCAATGCGTCGTTCGCGGCGGACAGCGGAAACGGCGTAACGCTCGTGCGGATCGCAGCTTTTTGTGCAATCTCCATGAATTCGATGCCGTCTCTTCGCGTCAGATTCGCAACGGAGAGCACGTGTCGCTCGCCCCAGAGAAGTGCATAGGGAAACTGCGGAATATCGCTCATGTGGATGCCCGCGCAGATTACCGTTCCGCCCTTGGCGACATCGCGCAACGCCTTGGGCACGAGGCTTCCGACCGGCGCGAACAGCAGCGCTGCATCGAGCGCGGCCGGCGACGCGTCATCGCTGCCCCCCGCCCACGCCGCACCCATCTCGCGCGCAAAGCGTTGACCGACCGCATCGCCGGGCCGCGTGAACGCGAATATCTCCCGTCCTTGATAGTGGGCGAGCTGCGCCACGATATGCGCGGCAGCGCCGAATCCGTAGATGCCCAAGCGCTTTCCGTCCCCCGCCATGCGAAGCGCGCGATAGCCAATCAGTCCGGCGCAGAGCCACGGCGCCAATTCGGGGTCCGATCGATCGGACGGCAGGCGAAAGCAATAGCGGCTATCGGCGACCGTGTAATCCGCGTAGCCGCCGTCGATTGTGTAACCGGTGAAGCGCGCGCTGTCGCATAGATTTTCGCGCCCCTTCAGGCAGTACGCGCACGTGCCGCAGGTGTAACCGAGCCACGGGATGCCGACGCGGTCTCCGACGTTGAACGCATCGACATCGGCGCCGACCTCCGCAACCGTGCCCACGATCTCGTGACCGGGAATGAGGGGCAATCGAGGATCGGACAACTCGCCGTCGACGACATGCAGGTCGGTTCGGCACACGCCGCACGCGCCGACCTTGACGAGAAGCTGCCCGGCCTGCGGCCGAGGCTCCGGCAGCGTCGTCGATTCCAACGCGGTCCTGGGCGAGCGGAGGAGCATCGCGCGCACGGGTTCAGGCTACTAAGGCGCCGGCCTCATGACCGGGTCGCGTTGACGACGGCGCTCTCCATGATCACGCCTTGGTTGGCGAGCTCGTCGGCGCGCTCGTTGCCGGGATTGTCGTCGTGCCCCCGCACCCAATGCCAGCTGATGCGGTGACGGGTCGCGAGCTCATCCAGCTCTCGCCATAAGTCCTCGTTCTTCACCGGCTTCTTGTCGCTGGTCTTCCAGCCGTTGCGCTTCCAGGCGTGGATCCACGCCTCGATGCCGTTCTTGACGTACTGCGAATCGGTGTAGATCGCGACGTCGGATTCGCGCTTCAATGCCTCGAGCGCACGGATCACGGCGACGAGCTCCATCCGATTGTTAGTCGTATGCGGCTCGCCTCCGAACAGCTCCTTGCGGCGGCCATCGTATTCGAGCAGTGCGCCCCAGCCGCCGGGACCCGGATTGCCCTTGCAGGCGCCGTCGGTGTAAATGACGACGGTTTTCAATTCGAACGATGCCGGTGCGTCGTCAAGCCTTCGCGGGCGCGTGTCGCCGGCGCGAGCGCCTTCTCGCGCTGCGCATGACGGTTCCACGCCGGCGTGATGACGCGCATGCCGGCCACCCGCTTCATCGCGCGCAGGAAATACACGCCGCCGGCAATCGGCCACCAACGGTCGCCGGCGTTTTCGAAAAACGCGAAACGATGCAACCATTTGTCGGTCGAAAACGGCGGAACGTACGCGTCGAGCCGGCCGCCGACGACGTCGAAACCGAGCAGCGCGAGCCAGTCCTTCAAACGATAGAGAGCAATGAAATTGCCATCCCAAGGCGACGATTGCGCACGCCCGAAATAGCGCTTTGCGCCGAACAACGAAAACGGGTTAAAGCCCGCGATCACGATCTGGCCTTCGGGGCGAATCACGCGATAGGCTTCGCGCAACATCAAATGCGGATTGTCGGTGAACTCGAGGCCGTGCGGCATGACGATCAGGTCGAGCGCGTTCTCCGCGAACGGCAGGAAGTGCGGGTCGGCAATGAGCGCGGCCGGGGCGTCATAATCGAGCGTCCAGCGAGACACGATGCGGCTCTGCGCCAGAAACGGACACTCCGGAAGCCCGATCTGCAGCGCATGGAACCCGAAGATGTCGGCGACGGTACGGTCGAAGTACGCCTGTTCGCGCGAAAGCAGATAGCGGCCAAGCGGGGTCGTGAACCACTGGGCGAGAGACGTTGACACTCTCTCCTGCAGTCCCGAAGATGCATCCATGCTCTCGATTATCCCTATCCCGGCGTTTCGCGACAACTACATCTGGCTGATCCGCAAAGGCATGCGCGCCGCCGTCGTCGATCCGGGTGATGCTGCACCGGTGATCGCTTATCTCGAGCGCGAGCGCTTGCAGCTTTCAGCGATCATCGCAACGCACCATCACAACGATCACGTGGGCGGTAACGTAGGTCTGCTCGCGCGATGGCCGGTGCCGGTCTTCGGTCCCGCACGCGAAACAATTCCAGGTCGCACGAACGCGCTCGGCGAGGGCGATCGCGTTCGAGTTCCCGGCATCGACGTGACATTCGACGTGTTGGATATTCCGGGACATACGGCCGGCCACATTGCGTTCGTCGGGTCACTCGGCAGCGTTCCGGCGGTCTTTTGCGGCGACACATTGTTTGCCGTCGGCTGCGGGCGCCTGTTCGAAGGCACGCCGACCGAGATGTGGTCATCGCTTTCAAAGCTTGCTGCGCTGCCTTCCGAGACACGCGTCTTTTGCGGCCATGAATATACGCTGGCGAACATTCGCTTCGCGCTCGCGGCGGAGCCGGATAATCGCACGCTGATCGCTCGGCAATCACGGGAAGAACAAAAGCGCGCGCGGGGCGAGCCGACGTTGCCATCGACGATCGGCGACGAACGTGCGACCAATCCGTTCTTGCGCGTCGAGGTTCCCGCAGTCAAGGCGGCGGCCGAGGCGCACGCGCACCATCTGCTCGAGAATGCCGTCGCAACGTTCGCGGAGCTCCGCGCCTGGAAGAACGTGTTCCAGTAGCATCGCGACGATCCGTTTTGCGGCGCGGCATTGACGCCTGGGTGCCGGCAGCCTACCATCCACAGAATTTTGCGTTATCGCATCTACCCGGTATCGAATTGCGCCTACATCGATTCATTCTCGTCGCCGTTACTGCGTTGGCCGCCTGTGCGGGGCCGGCGCCTAAGGCGCCGACGGATTCAGCCGAGTCAGCGCGCGTAGCACTTCCCGATCCACTGCCGTACGGACCGCCGAAAATCGTTCTGGCACCGCTGCCGTTCTCCGAGTTCGATATCGCGGAGCTCGAGCCGTTGCCTCCGCCGATCGGCGATCTGTGGGACCGCATCGTCCGCGGCTACGCGATACCGGATATCGACGGCCCGCTGGTCGACAAATGGGAGCGCTGGTACTCCGATCGTCCCGATTACATCGCGCGGATGGTCGAGCGCAGCCGCCGCTATCTCTACCATATCGTGCGCGAAGTCGAAGCGCGCAATATGCCGCTCGAGATTGCGCTGTTGCCCATGGTCGAGAGCGCGTTCAATCCGACGGCGCTATCGGTAAGCCGCGCGTCGGGAATCTGGCAATTCATCCCGTCGACGGGTACACATTTCGGTCTCAAGCAAAACTGGTGGTTCGATTCGCGCCGTGATGTCTTGGCCGCGACATCGTCGGCGCTCGATTACTTGCAGAAGCTCCATGACCAGTTCGACGATTGGCAACTTGCGCTCGCCGCGTACAACTGGGGTGAAGGCAACGTCGCCCGCGCGATCGCGCGCAATCAGGCGAAAGGGCTTCCTACCGATCTCGCGAGCCTGACGAAAGTCCCGGCGGAGACCCAGAATTACTACCCCAAGCTACAGGCGGTGAAGAATATCGTCGCCGATCCGCTGCGCTACAACTTGTCGCTCGGCGATTTGCCCGATGCGCCGTTCTTTGCCGTCGTCCACACGGCGAAGCGCATGGATGTGAAGCTTGCCGCCGAGCTCGCAGAGCTGCCGCAGGACGACTTTCTCGCGCTCAACCCGCAGCACAATCGCCCGGTCATCGCCGGGGCGGATGAGTACACGATCCTGCTGCCGATCGATAACGCCGAGCTCTTCGCCGCGAAACTCGATCTCATCGACCAGCCCCTCGTGTCGTGGCAGGCCTATCGGTTGAAACAAGGCGAGACGCTGCCGCAGGTGGCGGCGAAATACGGGATGTCAGTCGAGACGCTGAAATCGGTCAATGGCATTGGCGCCGGCGCCAGGGTTCCGGTCGGCCATACACTGCTCGTTCCGTCACAGCGCCCGAGCGAGGAATCGGCCAACTCGCTCGCGCATGCGGTGTTCACGACGGTGCCTTCCGGCAGAACTGTGTATTACATGGTGCGCCGCGGCGAGTCGGTACCCACGATCGCGGCGCGCTACGGCGTCTCCGTGCTGGACCTGCGGCGCTGGAACAATTTGACGCAGAACAATCTGGTCGCAGGAAAGCGGTTGCGGATTACGAGCGACGTGGGCCCGGTCTCGAAGACCCGCAAACTGCGGCGCGTCTCGACCGCCAAATCGACGGGCGCAAGGAGCGGCGCGCGCCAGGCGACAAAGCACGCGAGCGATACCCCTCTTAGATCGAACTAATTGAATAGTTGAATGCAAAACGGGCGACGCATTGCGTCGCCCGTTTTTGTCCGCCGGATGTTGCGACGGCGAAAACCTAGCGTCGAAGAAGGCGTTACTTTTTCGCCTTCCGCTTGGCCTTCTTCTTGGCGGCCTTTTTCTTCGGCGCCTTGCGCTTGACGGCCTTCTTCGCCGCCTTTCTCTTCGCACCCTTCCGCTTGGTCGCCTTCTTCTTGGCGGCCTTGCGCTTCGGGGCGGCCTTCCGCTTCGTCGCCTTCTTCTTCGCGGCTTTCTTCGCTTTCTTCTTCGTCGACTTCTTCTTCGTCGCTTTTTTCTTCGTCGCCTTTTTCTTGGCGGCCTTCTTCGGAGCGGCCTTACGTTTCGTTGACTTCTTCTTCGCCTTCTTCTTCGGCGCTGCGGCCGGAGCCGACGGCGTCATCATCGACATCATGTCAGCCATCATCTTTAGTTCTCCTGTCTGAGTTGCTGTAACTGTTATGTTGATTCAACATCATCGCAGGTGTCGCCGGATTTGCTGTCGAGGAACCTCATTTTGCAAAGTACCTCTTGACAAATCCCTTGCTACCTGCTGCCTGCATTGTAGCCACGTTTCGCTTTTTTGCAAGATTTCACCGCCGATTCCAACGCTTAGCATCGCCATTGTTGCGATTTCGCACAGGCCTAAAAGTGGGTCAGCGACGAACATTTCGCATATTCACGGCAGCCGCGACTCGGGTTTGAATAATTCGTCGATGCGTTCTCGCCGGCGTACAACGTGTGTTCTCTCGCCGTCGACGATCAGCTCGCAAGCGCGAGGGCGCGCGTTGTAATTGGAGCTCATCGTCATCGCGTAGGCGCCAGTGGCGCGTATGGCGAGGAGATCGTCCTCGTGAAGCGCGAGCGGTCGGTCCAGGGCGAGGAAATCGCCGCTCTCGCAAACCGGTCCGACAATGTCCCATCGCCGCGGTTCCGTCGAGCGCGGATGCACCGGATCCACCGCATGCCATGCGTCGTAGAGTGACGGCCGAATGAGATCGTTCATCGCGGCGTCGACGATCGCAAAGCTCTTGGAATGGCCGGTCTTGAGATACAGCACGCGCGTCAATAGAACGCCGGCGTCGCCAGTCAAGCGCCGGCCCGGCTCGAGCAGCAGCATTTCGCGCCGGCCGCGGAACAGTTGTGCAAGCATCGCCGCGTATTCGGCGAGCGGCACCGGCGTCTCGTCACGGTAGCGAATGCCGAGTCCACCGCCGACGTCGATGTGCGTGAGCGCAATGCCGCTCGCCGCCAGCGCGTCGACCAGCGACAGCATTTTTTCCACCGCCTGGCGATAGGGCGCGAGTTCGGTGATCTGCGATCCGATATGGAGGTCGACGCCGCGCACCGCGATCGATGGAAGCGTAGCGGCATGGCGATACAGCGCCGGCGCGTCTTCGATGTCGATGCCAAATTTGCTTTCGCGGAGCCCGGTGGCGATGTAGGGATGCGTTCCGGGATCGACGTCGGGATTCACACGCAGGCTGACAGGTGCGATACGCCTCATCCGATGCGCGACCGCTGCCAGCAACGCAAGCTCCGCAGCGGATTCGACGTTGAAGCAAAGTATGTCCGCCGCGAGCGCCGTCTCCATCTCCGCCGCGGTCTTGCCGACACCCGAAAATACGACCTTGCGCGGATCGCCGCCCGCCGCGACGACACGCGCGAGCTCACCGCCCGACACAATGTCGAAGCCGCTTCGGAGCCGCGCAAAAATATCGAGCACGCCGAGGTTGGCGTTCGCCTTCACCGCGTAGCACACAAGATGCGGTAATGCGGCAAAAGCGGCGTCGAACTCGCGCCATGCGCCTCCGAGCGCTTCCCGCGAGTAGACGAAGCACGGGGTGCCGAATTGCGCGGCGACCGAGGAGAGCGGCACGCGTTCGGCGTGAAGCTCGCCGTTCACATAGGCGAACGGCGCTGCAGCGCTCACGGCCGGCGCTCAGGCTGTGCCGGATCTTTGATCAGTGGTGGCGGAGTCGGCGGTTCCGTCGTCGGGGCGGTTGTCGCGGCATCGGCCTCCGGCTTCGGCGCCGGCACGAGCGGCCCTTTGACCCCGCATGCGGTCATGCCAAGCGACAGAGCGACCATCGCAGCGATCGCGAAAGCGCGCGGCAAGATGGCGGGCCGGGAAATTTGCTTTAACATCGAGCGCAATCGTAGCAGGCCGATCCACAAGCCGCCATGTCGACCGAGACCGAATTTATCGCCGCCGCCGATGCCACATTGGCGACGATCGGATTGGCGCTCGATGCCGCGCTCGAAACCGGCAACGCCGACGTCGACTGGAACCTGAACGACGGCATCCTTGAAATCGAATGCGCCGACGGCAGCAAATTGATCGTCAATCGGCACGTGCCGAATCGCGAGTTGTGGGTGGCGGCGCGCGCCGGAGGCTTTCATTTTCGCGCTGACGCCGGCCTTTGGCGCGATACGCGCTCCGGCGACGATCTCGCGTCCGTGCTGGCCAAACTGTTGCGCGCGCAAGGCGGACTCACGCTCACGCTGCCGACGCTCGTCGCACCTTCCGAATGAGCGTCGCAGGGCCCCCCCAAGAAGCGAATTACTCCACCTCCGGGGGCAGCGCAGCGGCCTCATTGGCCACTAAGGCCGCAAGCGTGGGGGATCAGATCTAGACCAGCAGCGCAGTCCAGTCGTCAAGCTCGCGCTTAAGCGCGTCGTGGCCGGGCAGCAGCGATTCGACGAGCGACCAAAATCGCGTCGAATGGTTGAGCTCGACGAGATGCGCGACTTCGTGCGCGACCACGTATTCGGCCAGCGCCGGCGGCAGCTGGACGAGCCGCCAATTGAGGCGGATATCACCCTTGGCGTTGCAGCTTCCCCATTCGCTTTTCGCATTGGAGAGGCGAACTGTCGGTTGGACGCGGAGGCGCGCCGCATATTGTGCGACGCGCGCAGCGACGAGTTGCCACGCTTCCTCCTTCAGCCAATGGCCGACGCTGGCCGCGACTTCGCGTTCGTCGTGCACCGTCGGATGCGCGACCGTCAGATGAAATAAATCGGCGACGATCGTCGCCCGGCGGGCTGGAAATAGCTCGAGCGCGAGATCGCGGCCGCGGTACAAGATCGACGCGCCCGACTTCCATTCGCGCGGCATCACGTCGCGTCGCCTGGCACGCCATTCGGCCAACGTCTTGACGATCCACTCCGCGCGCTCGGAAAGCGCCAGTTCGATATCGCGGATCGTCACCCAGCGTGGCGCGCGGACGGTGAGACCTTCGAGATGGACTTCCATGCCGATCGAACGGCGGTGCGCGCGAATCAGTCGATAGTCGACGTCATGGCCGACAAGCTTGATCTGCCGAAGCTGACCCAGTTGCCGAGTATCGTCGACGGTGGGATGAAGCGCAGTGCGTGGGGAAGCCCGAGGACGCTCCGCGGCGGAACGGCTCACGCGGGGACCCCGAGTCGCGCAACCTCGCCTTCGATCCACGATTCGATTTCTTGCGTCAACTGTGCGGCGTCCTTGCCGTCGGGCGAAATCGACGGCCCGATCGAGAGTGTAATCGTGCCGGGCTTTTTTCCGAACAATCCTTTGGGCCACAGGTAACCGGCGTTGTGTGCGACGGGCAACACGGGCGCGGGAAGTCCGATCGCAAGACGCGCGCCGCCGGTCTTGTAGCGGGCGCGCGTGCCGGCGCGGATGCGCGTCCCTTCGGGATAGATGACGATCCAGAATCCCTGCGCGAGGCGCGCGCGTCCCTGCTGAATCATCTGCTGCATCGCGTCGTGACCCGCCTGTCGATCAATCGTGATCGGCGAGGCGAGCGCGAATCCCCAGCCGAAAAATGGAATGGAAAGGAGCTCCTTCTTGGCCACGAACGAAAGCGGCGGGAAATACAGATTGAGCGCCAGCGTTTCGAATGTCGAGCTGTGCTTCGACATGACGATATGCGCTGACGCGGGAATGTTTTCGCGGCCGATGACGCGCCAGCGAATCCCGCATATCCAACGCGCGGCAAGGAGGTTGACGCGGCACCAGTGGCGCGCGATCAGATAGCGCGGTATTCGCGGCAACCAGCAGAACAGCAGGAACACGGCGGCGTATACCGGCGTTACAACGGCCTGGAACAGCAGGAACAGCAGCGCGCGCAGGTCCGCGATCACGAGAAGCCGTCACTCGCCGGCTAGCAGCGCGGCCACCGCGAAAGCAAGGTCCGGGAAGATGACGGTGTTCTTGGGAAAGCCGCCGTCACGCAGCGTCTTTTCGCCTTTTCCGGTCAGCACGAGCATCGGCTGCGCGCCGACCCCTTCGGCGCAGGCCAGGTCCCGCGGACTGTCGCCGATGCACGGAACGCCCGCCATGTCGACGCCGAAGCGCCGGCCTATTTCCAGGAGCATTCCGGGTCTCGGCTTGCGGCATTCGCATTGCGAATCCGCGCTGTGCGGGCAAAAGAAGATTGCGTCGACGCGCCCGCCGACTTGCGCGAGCGCCTTGTGCATGCGCTCGTGAATAGCGTTCAGCGTCGTAATATCCAACAGTCCCCGGCCGACGCCGGATTGATTGGTCGCGACGACAACGCGATAGCCGGCATGATTGAGGCGCGCAACGGCCTCGAGACTTCCGGGTATCGGCCGCCACTCGTCGGGTGATTTGATGAATTGATCGCTGTCGTGATTGATGACGCCGTCGCGGTCGAGAATGATAAGGCGCGCCGCACGCGTCGGAATCACGGCCTCGGAAGCAAACTGAACCATTGGCGGTGTGCTATGCCGCGAGCTTGGACAAGTCGGCGACGCGATTCATCGTCGCCGCAATGCCGCGCAACAACGCGAGTCGGTTGGCGCGGATTTCGGGATCGTCTGCCATCACCATGACGTCGTCGAAAAAGCGGTCCACGGCGGGCTTGGCTGCGGCCAATGCGATGAGCGCTTCAGTGTAATCGCCCCTCGCGCAGTGCTCGTCGACGACCGGGGTCAGCCGCTGAAATGCCTGCCACAGGTCGCGCTCGGCACCGTCCGCAAGACGGCCGCGATCGACGGCGGCCGTTGCGTCGCTCTCCGACTTGCGCAGGATGTTGACGATGCGCTTGTTCGCTGCGGCCAACGCGTCGGCTTCCGGCAGTGCCTCGAACGCTCTCACCGCAGCCAGCTGATCGGGCACGAGATCGATGCGCTCCGGACGCTGCGCAAGAACGGCCTCGATCTGGTTGGCCGTGTAGCCCTGGTCGCGCAAATGCGCGCGCAAGCGTTCGTAGAGAAAGTTGGCGAGGTCTTCCGGCACCGGCTTCGTCTTGACGCTGTTGAACGCCTGGAAAGCGAGCCCGGCCAACGCCGACAGCGGCAGCGCGATCTTTTTCTCGATCAGTATCCGCAGCACGCCGATCGCCGCGCGGCGCAGGCCGAAGGGATCCTTGTCGCCGGTTGGCGCCTGTCCGATGCCGAACAGGCCGGCCAGCGCTTCCAGCTTGTCGGCGAGCGCGACCGCCTGCGCGACCGGCCCTTCGGGCAGCGCGTCACCGGCAAACCGAGGCCAATAATGTTGTGCGATCGCGTCGGCGACGGCGGCCGCTTCGCCGTCATGCTGCGCATAGTAACGTCCCATCGTGCCTTGCAATTCGGGGAATTCGCCGACCATATCGGTGACAAGGTCCGCTTTGGCGAGCAACGCTGCGCGATCGGCATCAGCGGGCTTGGCGCCGATGCGCGGCGCAATATTGCGCGCGAGAAAACGCAGTCGTTCAACCCGCTCGGCCTGTGTGCCGAGCTTGTTGTGATAAATGATGTCGGCCAGGTTGGCCGCGCGCGTTTCCAGCGGCCGCTTGCGGTCCTGATCGAAAAAGAACTTGGCATCGGCGAGACGCGCGCGCAGCACGCGTTCGTTGCCGTGAACGATCGCCGCAGGGTCGCGCGTCTCGATATTCGAAACGATCAGAAAGCGGCTCGTGAGGTTTCCCTTCGCATCGGCCAGCGCGAAATATTTCTGATTCCGTTGCATCGTCAGGATCAAGCATTCCTGCGGTACGGTCAGAAATTCGGCGTCGAAACCGCCCGCGTAAACGATCGGCCATTCGGTGAGCGCCGTCACCTCGTCGAGGAGCGTGTCCGGCATCATGATGTTCGCGTTGCCGGCATTGGCGCGTAACGCCGCCACGATCGCTTCGCGCCGTACGGCGAACGATGGGATCACTTTCCCCTCGGCTTCGAGCGTCGGCGCATAGGCATCAGCGCTCGCAATGTCGATCTCGCGCCGGCCGAGGAAGCGATGACCTTCGGTCGTGCGACCGGCTTCGAGGCTCAGCGCGGCGACCGGAACGAGATCGGCGCCATGCAACGCGACGAGACGATGCGCGGGGCGCACGAATTTAACATCGTTGTAATAACTGCCGCGTCGCGCGTAACTCATCACCTTGGGGATTGGCAACTTTTCGATCGCCTCGCGTAAGGCTTCGTCGAGCGCGGAACGCAATGGAACGAGAATAGGGGGCTCGATGTAGAACACCCGCTCGAGCTTGCCGTCCGCCCGGCGTTCTATCCGCTCACTGGGTACAGCACCGTACGTCTCGAACGCGGTTTTGCCTTTGATCGACTTGTCGAGCGCTTCGGTCGGTCTTCCGTCAGAATCGAACGCCACATTGACCGGCAACAGCGGGATCGCGCGCGGAGGCAGCGTCACCGAAGCGGCGACGCGCTCAATCGAAACGGCAAGGCGACGCGGCGTTGCATAGGACGTGACGGCGTTATCGTTCGCGATAAACCCGCGGCCGCGCAAACGGGCGGCGAGCGATGTGGAAAACGCGTCAGAAAGCCGCTTCAGCGCCTTCGGCGGCAGCTCCTCGGTGACGAGCTCGACGACGAGCGTCGCAGTCGTGGTCACGCGGCGATCTTCCGATATGCGTCCGGCAGCATCGGAAAGCCAAGTGCCGCGCGCGAGTCCACGTACGCCTGCGCGACGAGACGCGATAGGTCGCGGATCCGGCCGATGTACGCCTGCCGCTCCGTGACCGAAATCGCGCCGCGTGCGTCCAACATATTGAAGGCATGCGCCGCCTTCAGGATCATCTCGTAACCCGGCAACGACAACTTTGCGTCGAGCAGGCGCTTGGCCTCGGTTTCGAAGAAGCCGAACAGCTCGAATAGTTTCGGCACGTCCGATTCGTCGAACGCGTACCGCGATTGCTCGACCTCGTTCTGGAAGTAGACGTCGCGGTAGGAGACGCCTTCCGCAAACTGCAGGTCATACACCGATTCGACGTTCTGCAAGTACATCGACATGCGCTCGAGACCGTACGTGATCTCGCCAGTGATCGGATTGCAGTCGAGGCCGCCGACCTGCTGGAAGTACGTGAACTGCGTGATCTCCATGCCGTTGAGCCACACTTCCCAGCCCAACCCCCATGCGCCGAGCGTCGGATTTTCCCAATCATCTTCGACGAAACGCACGTCGTTTTTCGTGAGATCGAAGCCGAGCTCGGTCAGTGACCCCAGATAAATGTCCAGGATGTCGGGTGGTGACGGCTTGAGGACGACCTGGAACTGGTGATGCTGATAAAGTCGATTCGGATTTTCGCCGTAGCGGCCATCTTTCGGCCGCCGCGACGGCTGCACGTACGCGGCGCGCCAAGGCTCCGGACCCAACGCGCGCAAAAAAGTCGCGGTGTGCGACGTGCCGGCGCCCACTTCCATGTCGTACGGCTGCAAGAGCGCACAGCCCTGCCGGTCCCAAAAGCGCTGGAGCTCGAGAATGATTTGTTGGAACGTCTGCATTGAGATCGCCGTGTGCGCTTGACGAGTGCCCGGATTTTACGGGATCACCGCGCGTGCTTCCGCGCCTGCCAAAATGACACGCCAGCGAGGATGAGCGCGAGACCCAGCGCTAACCAGTCGCCGGCCTTTTGATATGGCGTCGCGCCCGTGCGTCCCTGAACCGTCACTTCGAGCACGCCGGGCGTGAACCAGGGAAGGAACGCGATTACGCGGCCGTCAGGGCTGATCGCCGATGTGATGCCGGTGTTCGTCGCGCGAAGCATCGGTCGGCCGAGCTCGAGTGCGCGCATCGCAGAGATCTGATTGTGCTGCCATGCGGCGATCGAATGCCCGTACCACGCATCGTTGGTCACGTTCACGAGGATGCGCGCCGATCGCGCACCCTCGATCAATTCGCTGCCGAATGCGTCTTCGTAGCAGATGTTCACCGCGACGCGCGTGCCCGCGACGGAGAGCGGCGGTTGCGTCGCTGCGCCCGGCGTTTGGTCGGCGAGTGGAATGGCTAACACGCTACGGATCAACCAGCCGAGAACTGCTTTCCCAGGGATCATCTCGCCGAATGGGACGAGGTGACGCTTGCGATACAACTGCAATTCGCCGCTGCCGAGCGTCACGACGGTGTTGAAGTAACGCGGCTCTTCGCTCCCGGGTAACGGCGCCTCGGCGGTGAACAATCCCAGCAAAAGATCGCCGCCGCGCGCGCCGGCGGTGCGGACCAGGTGCAGCAGCACGCGATCGGGCACCTCGTCAGAGAACATCGGATACGCGCTTTCCGGCAGCACGATCAGCCGTCCGCGACTCTGGTCGACCAATCGCGCGTAGATGTCGAATGTCCGCTCGCGAAAGTCGGGATCGAATTTCACCTCCTGCAGTACATTGCCCTGCAGCAGCGAAACCGCGAGTGGCTCGCCATCCGGGCGCGTCCATTCAAACCGCGAGAGCGCACCACCGCCGAGATAGAGCGCGACGCAAACCGCGATGGCGGCAACGGTCCGCTGCCTTTGACCGAGCACGACTGCGTCATAGATCAACGCGATCATTGCCGCGATCACGGCGACGGTGAGCGACACAAGAAATACGCCACCCACCGGTGCATAGCCGGCAAGGAGACTGCCCGGAAGCTCGGCGTAGCCGACCGAGAGCCACGGCATGCCGGTGAAAAGAAATCCGCGCAGCCATTCGCACAGTGTCCATAGCGCCGTGGCTGCAACAATGCGCGCAACCGATCGCTCCTGTGTGAAGCGCACCGCCACATAGCCGGCGATCGCCGGCCACAGCGCGAGATAGGCAACCATTGCCGCCGTCGCGATGATCGCGATCGCAGTCGGCATTCCGCCGAAAGTCTCGAGCGCGATATAGACCCACGAGACGCCCGCGCCGAACAAACCGAGACCGAATGCAAAGCCCGTTTCGGCGGCGGCTCGCGGCGACGACGCGCCATTCCATAGCGCGAACAGCAGCGACAGCGTCAGGATCGGCAGATGGGCGACGCCGAACGGCGCGAACCCGACGACTGTCGCGACACCGGCCACGGCCGCCATGGCGAGCGCGAGCGCGCGCGCAGTCGTCATCGATCGCGCAACGCGGCGAACTCCCTAGGCCGCCGCTTCTTCGCGAGGCGGCGGTGCGACACGTTCGACCTGCAAGGTATGGAGCCGGCGGCTGTCGGCGCGCAGCACGCGGAAACGGAAGCCGTCGAGCATGATCGCCTCGCCTCGTTTCGGCAGCCGGCCGAATGCCTTCAGCACGAGCCCGCCGACCGTGTCGAACTCTTCGTCTTCGAACGACGTACCGAAGTGCTCGTTGAAATCGGCGATCTCCGTTTGCGCCTTGACGCGGAAGCGGCCGTTTGCCTCGGGGATCACGTTGTCGACCGATTCGTCGAAGTCGTACTCGTCCTCGATGTCGCCAACGATTTGCTCGAGCACATCTTCGATCGTCACCAGACCCGACACGCCGCCATACTCGTCGACGACGATCGCGATGTGGTTGCGATTGGCGCGAAATTCGCGCAACAGGACGTTCAAGCGCTTCGATTCCGGCACGAACACCGCCGGGCGCAGCGTATCGCGCAGCACGAAACCCTCCGGCCGCGCGTAGTAGTTGAGGAGCTCCTTGGCGAGCAGGATGCCGATCACGTCGTCCTTGCTTTCGCCGATCACCGGGAAACGCGAGTGCTTGGTTTCGAGGATCAGCGGCAGGAAATCCGGCGGCTCGTCGTCGATCGATACGCAATCCATCTGCGCGCGCGGGATCATGATGTCGCGCACCGTAGTCTCCGACACCGACAGCACGCCCTCGATCATCGACAGCGCGTCGGCGTCGAGCAACCGTCGTTCGAACGCGCTCCGGAGCAGATCGAGAAGCTCGCCGCGGTCTTCCGGCTCGCGCGTCAGGAACGCCGACAACCGTTCGAGCAGCGTCGGCCGGTCGTCGCGTTTATCGTCGTCCAAATCTTCCATCTATTTCGTGGAACCGCCATACGGATCGGGATAGCGAAGCGCACGGAGCAGCGCCGTTTCGCGCGCTTCCATTCGTGCCGCGTCGGCTCGCCGTTGGTGGTCGTAACCCTGCAGATGCAGCATGCCGTGGATGACGAGGTGCGCGCAGTGCGCGCGTAGCGTCTTTCCTTGCGAGCTTGCCTCCCGCGCCAGGACCGGCACGCACAATACGATGTCGCCGGCCAGCGGGTCGACATCATCGTACACGAACGTCAACACATTGGTGGCGTGGTCCCGGCCGCGGAAGCGCCCATTGAGAAGGCGGCCTTCGCGCCTGCCGACGAAGCGTAGCGTTACCGCTAGATCGCGCTCTTGCGCAGCTTTGACCCATCGGCGCAGCGTGGGGCGGCGCGGCAATCCCGGAGCGAGTGCGTCGAAGCGGACGTCGAACGCGAGGTTCGGGCGGGAAACGGAAGCGGCGCGGGCGCCGCCGGTCATTGCCGTGCGGAGCCTGTTCCGGCGCCGTCCGGACTGGCCATATCATGCCGCTCGTACGCGTCGATGATCTTCTGCACGAGCGGATGGCGGACGACATCCGCGCTCGTAAAGTGCACGAATGCGAGTCCGCGCACCCCCGAGAGTATGCGTTCACCTTCGATCAGCCCGCTTTTCTGGCCGCGCGCGAGATCGATTTGCGTAATGTCGCCGGTGATCACCGCCTTGGTGCCGAAACCGATTCGCGTCAAGAACATTTTCATCTGCTCGGGCGTTGTGTTCTGCGCTTCGTCGAGAATGATGAACGAGTGGTTGAGCGTGCGGCCGCGCATGTACGCGAGCGGCGCCAGCTCGATCGTGTTGCGCTCGAAGAGCTTGGCTGCCTTGTCGAAGCCCATCAGGTCGTAGAGCGCGTCGTAGAGCGGGCGGAGATAGGGATCGACCTTCTGCGCGAGATCGCCGGGCAGGAAGCCGAGCCGCTCGCCCGCTTCCACTGCGGGACGCACGAGCACGATCCGCTTGACGGTATCGCGCTCGAGCGCATCGACGGCACACGCGACGGCGAGGTAGGTCTTGCCGGTTCCCGCGGGTCCGATGCCGAACGTGATGTCGTGTCCCTGGATCGCCTTCAGATACGCGATCTGGTTCGGCGTACGCCCATGCAAGTCGGCGCGCCGCGTACGTAGCGAGGGCAGCAGATCGGATTGCTCTGGCGCGGGTGGTGAAATGCGCGGCTCGCCGCGGGTCGCGATTTCGACCAGCCCAAGCTGAATGTCGTCGACCGACAATGGCTTTTCGGCACCGGCGTAGAACCGCTGCAGTACCTCGGCGGCGCGCGCGGTTTGCGGCGGCATCCCTTCGATTGTGAACTCGGGGCCGCGATGCGAAATCGCGACGTCGAGCGCGGCTTCGATCTGGCGGAGATTGGCGTCGAGCGGCCCGCACAGATTGGCGAGCGCGCGGTTGTCGAGCGGCGCAAGCGTCAGTTCTTCAGCGCCGCGGCGGATCATTGGATCCCCACGGGAAACGATCACGGGGTCAGACTCGACTTTTCACCGACGATGCCCGGTGCCGCCGAAAGCGACGAAAAGTCGAGTCTGACCCCATTTGGTTGCGCTTTCGGCGTGAATACGCTTCGGTCCTCACACCGCCTGGCGGACGAGCGGCGCCTTGAGCGCTTCATCGAGTTGCGTGAGCGCTTCGGCCAGGTGCGCGCGCGCCTCCTTCGAATAGGCCGGGCGGTTCTGCGCAGCGGCGATCTCGCGACGCAGCGCCTTGGCTTCCTCGCGTTGCAGCGATCGCGCATCGGCCGGCATCGATCCCGACGGACGCAGTAACGCATTGGCGACGCGCTGCAGGTGCTCGCGTTGCAGATTGCGCCGCAGCGGCGTGATGTCGCGGCCGGTCTTCAATTCGCTCCAGATCGAATCCTTCAACGTTGTGTACAGCTCGGAGAGCCGCAGCGCCTTCCGCGGATCGGCCGATTTGACCTCGCTGTCCAGAATCCGCTGGGCCACGCCGTCGCTCATCAACTGGCCGAGCACTTTGCGTTGCGCGGTCAACACCTGCGTGCCGAGCGAGTAATCGACGCTCGACGTCGACAGACCGGTATCGTAAATATCGTTGCGATCGAGCCAATCGACCTGCACGCGGCGCATGAACTCCGGCTTGAAGCGGAAGCTGTCCGCAGCGAAGAGCCCGTCGGCAATGATGCGGAGCGCCTCACGCTGTTTGGCCGATTCGATCGGCGTCAGCGGCGCGCGCGGCGATCCGGCGTGGTCGCGCAATGTCGTAACACCGCCGATGTACTTCGCGATAGTGCTCGACGCGCTCGCCATCGCGATGAGACCACGCTCGACGACGCGGCGATACACCGAATAATTCTCACCGTCTTTCAGCTCGCGCGACTGCCAGCGATCCCACATTTCTTGCACGAGCGTGAACCGCCGCTGCGCGAATTCGAGCGGATCGTTGCCGAGATCCGCCTGATTCGCTTCGGGATCGATCGCAAACGCAGCGTCCTCGTCGGTCGCGAACGCAAGGAGCGGTTCGTTGCTGTGCGCCGCGATACGCTTCAATTCGGCGGCCTCGCGATCCTGCGGCAGGTCCTTATAGCCGTATTCGATCGCCCAATAGTCGTAGGGTCCAATCGTTGTCTGGCCGTACGCGCCTTGCTTCGACCCTTTTTGCGCGATGTTGATCGCGTTGTACTCCATCACCGAACCCGCGACGCCATGCGCATTGGTGAATTCGGGATCGTCGAGCTGCTTCTGCGTGTAGACGGTCGATGCGCGGAAGTTGTGGCGCAAACCCAGCGTATGCCCCACTTCGTGCATGACGACTTCCTTCAGGTCGTCCAGCACGAACTGCTCGGCCTCGGGGCTGTCGGGCTCGATATCGCCGCGGGCTTCGAGCAGGTCCATCGCGAAGCCCAACTCCTGCGCCGCATACTCGTCGGCTTGGCACAGGTACTCCGAATGCTTGAGGAAGCCCTTCAGCGCCGACGGCTCGGCAATCTGCTCTACGCGCTGGAAGCGGCGATTGCGAAAACGAACGGGATCGATGCCGATATCGGCGTCGAGGATCTCGCCGGTGCGGGGATCAACTTGCGACGGACCGATGCCGCCAAACGACGGCCGCGCGGTCGTCATCCACCGGATCGACGCATGGCGGACATCGAGCGTATCGAAATCGGCGTCGTCGGGTTGGATGCGCGCCTCAACGGCATTCTTGAAGCCGATCCGCTGGAACGCCTTGTTCCATTCCAGAACACCGGCGATGACTGTCGCGCGATATTTTTCCGGGATGTTCCGGTCGAGCCAAAAGACGATGGGCTGCTTCGGTTCGGACAGCTCCGCCGCCGGATCTTTCTTTTCCAGCCGCCAGCGCTGAATGTAATTGACGCGCGGCGAGATATTGTGGTCGTCGGCGAAATCGAAGCGGCTCGTCACGAAATAGCCGATGCGATCGTCGGCAACCCGCGGATGCATCGGTGTGTCCGGCAGCTTGGCAAAGTTGTAATAGAACCCGAGGAAGAGGCTGCGGATATCGGGAATCGTCGCCGGCGGTTGCGTGGCCATCGGCGCTCCACTGGGCGGCGGCTGGATCACGCGCCCGAGCGCGTAATGCGCACTGACTTCAACACCGAGCATATCGGGCGTCGCGCGCGTCTTGACGATGTTCGAGTTGCGCGAATCGAAGCTGTACATCTGCCGATACGTCCGCTCGAGGAAGCCGTTGGCGCCCGGGATGTCGGAAAGCAGCAACTGATTCAGATCGATCAGCACGCTCTTGCGCTCCGGGTGCGGCTGACTCGCCAAGGGGACGGCGGCAACGAGGCTGTCGGTGAAGGCTTCGGCGACGGCGCGCGCCTGCGGTTTGCCCTGGCTCGCGAAATAGACCTGGTTCTTGGCAACGAGCTGGACCGTATTGCCCATTTTGTGGAACTCGACGATGTCGCTGTCGCCCATCAAGCCGCCGTAGATGAATTTCTCGCCGAGCCCGCGGCTCAAGTTCCACGAAAAGAAGAACGGATGATCGAACTGGTCGGGTCCGATTTCGAGCCATGTCTTGTCGTCTTTTTGATAGACGTGGAAAAGTCCCGGCGTTTCCTTGGCGTCCTTGATCACGTCGGCGAACGGCTTTTGCGACTGGATTGCGGCGGCGGCCAGTGCGGCGGCAGCGGCAGCGCCCGCGGCAGTGGAGGATGCTCCAGGCGTATGAGCGGCGGCTGGCGCGGCCCCCTGCGTCGCGGCCGTGGTGGAATCCTTCGCGGCGGCCTGTGCAGCGGCGACCGCGATCGCGGCGGTTTCGGCGGTCTTGTCGGCCGACAGGGTTGCGCAACCGGACATGACGAAGGGCGCTCCGGCGGCAATCGCGAGAGCAAGACGGGTAAGACGGCTAAGACGCGGACGCTGCATCAAGAAACTCCTCAAAAAACAGCCCGCGGGACGCGATGACCGCGGGCAGGCTACCCTTTGATCGTTAAAGCGTTACAAGTTCCCCGCGCAACGAATGCGCTTGCGCGGCGACGATAGCCACGTCGACGTAAGTGTTGGTGAGTACCGCGTCGCCTGCGAAGTTAACGACGCGATTGTTGTCGGTCCGCGCCTGCAGGTCGCCTTCGTCTCGCGTGGCGGGCCCGGTGACGAGCACACGCTGACGAGAACCGACCATGGCCTCGCTGTGGGATTGATATTGGGCGTCGACGAGCGATTGCAACCGTGCGAGCCGGTCCTGTGCGATCGCGCGCGGAACCGGATTCGGCAGCGCCGTCGCCGGCGTTCCCGGCCGCGGACTATAGATGAAGCTGAACGCGCCGTCGAAACGGATATCTTCGATCAGCTTGAGCGTCCCAGCGAAGTCCGCCTCGGTTTCACCCGGAAAACCGACGATGAAGTCGGAGGTCAGCGACAAGCCCGGGCGGGCACGCCGCAAGCGCCGGACGATCGAGCGATATTCGAGCGCCGTATAGCCACGTTTCATCGCGGCCAGCACGCGATCCGCGCCCGATTGCACGGGCAGATGCAGATGAGAGACCAGCTTGTCGACGCGCTCGAATGCGTCGATCAACCGTGGCGTCATTTCCTTCGGATGCGACGTCGTGAATCGAATCCGCTCGATGCTCGGCATTTCGGCCACGTGCTCGAGCAGTGTCGCGAGGTCGGCCACCTCGCCGCCTCCCATCGACCCCCGATACGCATTTACGTTTTGGCCGAGCAGCGTCACTTCACGCACACCCTGATCCGCCAAATCCGCGATTTCCGTCAGCACGTCATCAAGCGGCCGCGACACTTCCTCGCCGCGCGTGTACGGAACGACGCAGAACGTGCAGTATTTGCTGCAGCCCTCCATGATCGACACGTAAGCCGCCGCGCCGTCCACCGTCGGTGGCGGAAGACGATCGAACTTCTCGATCTCAGGAAAGCTCACGTCGACTTGCGGCTTGCCGGTCGCCCGGCGCGCGCGGATCATCTGCGGGATACGGTGCAGCGTTTGCGGCCCGAACACGATGTCGACATACGGCGCGCGCTTGACGATGCCCGCACCTTCCTGCGAGGCGACACAGCCGCCTACGCCGATGATCAGGTCCCCCTTTTGGGCTTTCAGCGCGCGCACGCGGCCCAAGTCGTGGAAGACGCGTTCTTGCGCCTTTTCGCGGACCGAGCAGGTGTTGAAGACGATGACGTCGGCGTCGTCGGGACGATCCGTCAGCGCAAGCCCGTCTTCAGCCGCGAGGACGTCGGCGATGCGCGCCGAGTCGTACTCGTTCATCTGGCAGCCGAACGTCCGGATATAGAGCTTGCGAGCCACGCGAGCGATGTCAATTGAGGGCGCGAATTATAGCAGCAACGCTCCCCAATTTCCCGGTGCGGACTGCTGGACGGTGGCAACGGGTGGGTGAACGCACGCAACGTCGTCATGACCGTGCGAACGCGGGATTGTCGGCGCCGGAAAGCGGTAGAATTCCACGCAGCAGGTGTCGGCGGCGAATTCGTCGTCGCCGATGAAACGGGAATGCGGTGATCGGGAGTCTCTCTCGTATGCCGCGGCTGCCCCCGCAACGGTAAGCCGGTGCGGACCGCCTCGTGATGCCACTGCGCGATTGGGCGCGGGAAGGCAGGCGGTCAAGACCGGCAAGCCCGGAGACCGGCCTGCAACCGGCCCGCGCGCTGACAAGCGTCGGACCGGAACGTGACCGCAACGCGGGGAGGCGTTGTCGCCGTCGCGATTCGTTCGGACGTCGTTCGCGTTTGGACGTTTCGCCGTTGGCGCAGCAAGTCACCCACCTTTTTGCGTTGCTTCTATGGCGCGCCGCGCGGGGTCGCGCGGCATGCTTGCTGCGAGGTGGGCATGAAAAGCAAGAAGGCGATCGCTCGTGTCGGGCTCGATTCGACGTTGGCGAGCTTGCTCGTTTGGGCCACGGTTGCCGATGCGCAAACGCCCGCGGAGGGGCGCGCGAAGACCGCGATCCTTGATCCCATCGTCGTGACGGCGTCGCGCACGCCGCAGTCGATCACGCAATTGCTTGCGGATGTCACGGTGATCGAGCGTGATGCAATTGCGCGGGCGGGCGTCGACAGCCTGGCCGAGCTGCTGCAACGACAGCCGGGAATCGAAATCATCCAGAACGGCGGGCCGGGCGCGACGTCCGGCGTGTTTCTGCGCGGCGCGAATAGCAATCAAACGCTCGTGCTGATCGACGGGGTGCGCGTGTCGTCGGCTTCGGTTGGTGCGACGGCACTCGAAGCCATTCCATTGGAGCAGATTGAACGGATCGAGATCCTCCGCGGCCCTGCGTCCAGCCTCTATGGATCAGATGCGATCGGCGGCGTGATCCAGATCTTCACGCGGCACGGTTCCGACGCGACACGACTGACCGCAGGCGTCGGATACGGAACGTACAACACGCGTTCCGTTGACGGCGGCGTTTCCGGCAGATCGGGTCCAATCACGTTCAACGTGCACGCCGGCCTGCAGGACAGCAACGGTTTCAACGCGATCGTCAATCCGGCGAATTTCAGCTACGACCCCGATCGCGACGGCTATCGGAGCGAGAGCGTGACCGCGAGCGGGGGACTCGAAATGGCCACCGGGCACGACGTCTCGGCGACGTACTTCAGGAATCGCCTCAACAATCAGTACGACGGCGGCGATGCGTTCGACGATCGTACGATCACGACGCTCGAGAGCGGCAGCATAGCGCTTCGCGATCGGCTATCGTCGGTTTGGATGTCACATCTCATAGCCGCAATAGGCACCGATGAATCGGTATCGAAGACCGGCTTCGGGGACTTTCCATTCCGCACGCGTCAGCGACAGTATGCGTGGCAGAACGACATCACGGTCGATCCCGGGCTGCTCACGCTCGCGCTGGAACGGCGCGAGGAGCGCGTCGCAACCGATTCCGCGTTCGCGGTCACCGGTCGGAATACGGATTCCGTTACGGCAGTTTACGCGTGGCGCCAAGACCCGCAGGCGATGCAGGCGAATCTGCGCTACGACGACTCGAGCCAGCACGGCGGCAAGACAACGGGTGCGATCGCCTATGGATATCGCATTACACCCGAATGGCGAATCACGGTGTCGGCCGGCACCGCGTTCAAGGCGCCGTCGTTCAATGACCTTTATTTTCCCGGTTTCTCCAACCCGGCGCTCAAGCCCGAGACGTCTCGCAACGTTGAGCTCGGTGCACACTGGGCAAGCACGCGCGAATTCGGCGGGCGGTCGATCGGCATCGAAGCGCACGCGGTGGCGTGGCGCAATCAAGTGCACGAGCTGATCGTGTTCGGATGCGATGCCAACTTCAACTGCTTACCCAACAACGTCGACAATGCCACGCTTACGGGCGTGACGTTCAGCGGGGATGTCCGGTTTTCGACGGCTTCGACGTTGTCAGGCTCGCTCGATTTACAATCGCCTGAGAACGATGCCAACGGCAATCTGCTGCCCCGTCGCGCGCGCCGCCACGGCGTGATCGCATGGTCGCAGCAGGCGGGGCCGGTGCGATTAGGGCTCGAATTGATCGCGTCGTCGCTTCGCTACGACGATGCCGAAAATAGTCGGCGTCTTCCCGGTTACGCGAGCGTAAACGTCACGGCGGAATGGCCGTTCGCCGCGAACTGGACCGCTTATGTTCGCGCCGACAACGTCTTCGACCGCGATTATCAAGTCGCGGCCGACTATTCCACTGGCGGCGCACGCTTTTTCGTTGGCGTGCGCGGGCGGCTGTGACCATGCGCTCACGGCTCGCCGGCGCAATCTGGGTGGCGGTTGCATTCGGTTTGCTCGCGGTACCTGCCGCCGATGCGGACGTGCGAGTGACCGACGATACCGGCGCAGCCGTCGCGCTCGCGTCGCCGGCGCAAAGGGTCGTGAGCTTGGCGCCACACGCCACGGAGCTTCTGTTTGGGGCGGGTGCCGGGACCCGCGTCGTCGGCGTGATGTCCGGCTCAGATTTTCCGCCGGCTGCAACGCAGCTCCCTGTCGTCGGCAACGCGAACGCGCTGGATCTCGAACGCATTCTGGCGCTCCGGCCGGACTTGATCGTCACGTGGCCGTACACAACACCCACGCAGGTCGATGTGTTGCGTGCGCAAGGTATTGCCGTTTTTACGACCGATCCTCGGACGATCGACGGCATAGCGCGAGACATCGAGCGGCTTGGAATCCTTGCGGACAGCTCCACCGTCGCACGTGACGTCGCGCAGCGGTTTCGTACCCGCCTCGCCGGGCTGGCGGAGCGCAGCGCCGGCAAAATTATTGTGCGCGTTTTCTATCAAGTGTCGGATGTGCCGCTCTACACCGTCGGCGGTGACCATCTGATCACGCAGGCGCTGAAGCTCTGTGGGGCGCAAAATGTCTTCGCGCCGCTCACGCTTCCGGCGCCCGAAATCAGTATCGAGGCGGTGTTGGCGGCGCAGCCCGATGCCATCGTCGCGGGAACGGCAGCGGCCGTTACGCCGCTGTGGCTCGCGCAATGGAAGCGTTGGTCCGACATGCCGGCCGTTCGTGGGAACCGATTGTTCGTTGTTGATGCCAATCTCTTGCATCGTCCGGGACCGCGCTTTGTCGACGGTGTCCAACAACTGTGCGACGCCGTCGAACGTGCGCGCAGTTCGATGTGACCTTGCGAAACGGCAGACCGCCTATAATTAGCATCAAGGCGTCGCGTCAGTTCTCGGCGCTACCGCATCATGAGTAAAGCATTCAGTCAGGAAGAGACGACATTCGAAGAAGACGACGCGCCCGAAGAGCCGTCGCCTCTGCCCGTTGGCGCCCGCAATTACATGACGCCGGGAGGGTTTGCGCGCCTCAAGGGCGAGCTCGATCGGCTGACGACGCACGAGCGTCCCGAACTCGTCGCGACGGTCGCGTGGGCGGCCAGCAACGGTGATCGCTCCGAAAATGCCGACTACATTTACGGCAAAAAGCGCCTGCGCGAAATCGATCGGCGCATTCGTTTTTTGATCCGGCGCCTCGATCTCGCGGAAGTGGTTGATCCGGTCGCACGTCGGGACGAAGACAGCGTTGACCAGGTGTTCTTCGGCGCCACGGTCACCGTTCGTGGTGCGGAAGGCGGCGAGCGCACCGTCAGCATTGTGGGCGTCGACGAAATCGACACTGCGCACGGCTACATCAGCTGGGTGTCGCCGATGGCACGCGCATTGCTCAAAGCGCGCGAAGGCGAAACGGTCCTGCTACGCACGCCGGGCGGTGTCGAGGAACTCGAAATCATCGCTGTTCGGTACGAACCGCTCGCGACCGGCGCCGAAGCTGCTTCCGCCGGATAAACGGTCGCGTCCGCGATTGACGCGCGCCGCGCGCGACCCCTATAGTGGTTGCACCTTTGACCTCCGCGATGGACAACGACCTGGCCGCGCTCGAACAGCGCCTCTCGACTCTGCTAGCGCACACGCGCTCGCTGCGAGTCGCCAACGAGACGCTGCGTAGCGAGCTCGCGCAAATGCAAGCACGCAACCGCGAGCTGGCGCTCCGGGTCCAACAAGCGTCGGTGCGCCTCGACGCACTACTCGCGCGAATACCGGCGGAATGAGTACCCCCACGCTTGCGGCTGACGCCGCTACGCTCTGCCCTCTGCCCCCAGAGGGCGAGCAATCGCGCCTTGGGGCGGCCCTGCGGCGCGAATGAGTACAAAGGGCAACTCGTCCAGCGCCAGCGCCGTAAGGTTGCATGCAGCGAGAATGAGCGCGCGGAGCTCGCCGAAGCGGTGGCTTATCTCGATCGAAAGATGCGCGAGATCCGCGACCGCGGCAAGGTTGCCGGCATCGACCGCATCGCTGTCATGGCAGCGCTCAACATCGCACACGATCTCTTGCGCGAACGGCAGACGAACCGCGCGTCGACGCAATCACTGCCGCCGAACGCGATTGACGAGGACACTGCGCGGCGTAGAATTCAGGCGATGCAAGCGGCCATCGATCAGACGTTGGCCGGCCAGGAAAAATTGTTTTAGATTGTCGTTTAAGTAGTACCTTCATTCCCCTGCGGTGTTTGAGTTCGCCATAACTCTTTGATCCATAGCTCGCTGAGCGAGGTTGCTTTTGCCCATGCGAACCGGTGTGCGTTCCCACGCGGAAGCGCCTGAAGGTTCCGGCAGGCGACCATTCTTGAACCGAGGTTCAGGAGAACGGCGGACACGGCACAGGCGGGGGACCCTCTTGGCTCCGGCGTTTACTGGAGCCGCGCGGCATTGTTCACCTTGCGATGCGCTACTGGCTGATGAAATCCGAGCCGGACGAGTTCTCGATCGACGATCTCGCCCGTGCCAAGCAGCAGACGACGCCGTGGTTCGGCGTACGCAGCTATCAGGCGCGCAACTTCATGCGCGACGATATGCAACTCGGCGATCACGCGCTGTTCTATCACTCGAGCTGTCCTGAGCCTGGCGTTGCGGGCATCGCGGAAGTATCGCGCCTCGCGTATCCGGACGCGAGTCAGTTCGACCCGAAAAGTCCCTATTACGATGCCAAGTCGACGCGCGCCGCGCCGCGTTGGCTCAATGTCGACGTCAAGTTTGTCCGCAAGACGCGCCTCGTGCCGCTATCCGAATTACGCGAAACGCCGGGACTCGAGGACATGGTGATCCTGCGCCGCGGCAATCGCCTGTCGATTACCCCGGTCACGCCGGCGCAATGGCGCATCATTGAAAAGTCGGCGGCAGGGCGATAGCCACACAGCCTCGCCGCTCATTGTTGACGCCTGCTCAGTCACCGGCGGCTTCCGCGACGGTGTCGTAGCCTAGCCGTCGGCTCTCCACGCCTCCGGCTGTCACGTTAACCGCGCAGTACTTGAACTCCGGAATCTTGCCGGAAGGATCG
>VBCG01000169.1 GCA_005881895.1 Betaproteobacteria bacterium | reverse complement strand
TCGAACGCCGTTATCGCAAAGGACGCGGCGACGATTGCCGCGCTGGCCGGCTTCGTGCGGCCCGAAGTGGACAACGCGCGATTCCTGATCGTCGCCGAAAACGATGTCGGATCCGCGCATCCTTTCTCCGGCGAAAAACTGTCGCCCGTGCTTACATTTTACCGGGTCGCCGATTTCGAGGCGGCCGCGCAACTTGCTGGACGGATCCTGGATTACCAAGGCGCCGGCCATTCGGTTGGGCTGCATTCGCGCGATCCCGCTCGTGGGCTGGTACTTGGGCAGACACTTCGCGTCTGCCGCGTGATCGTCAATCAGGCGCATTGCTTTGCGACCGGCGGCAGCTACGACAATGCATTGCCATTCTCGCTCTCGATGGGTTGCGGGAGCTGGGGTGGCAACAGCATTTCGGACAATCTCAACTACCGGCACTTCCTCAATATCACGCGCGTTGTCCATCCGTTGCCGGCGGAGCAGGTGCGCGAGCCGACCGACGACGAGTTGTTCGGCGACTATCAACGTCGCCACGGCCTGTAGCGCCCGACGGATGTGGACGTTTCGCGATGTCAGCGACGAGAAGGCGCGGCTTTCGCCTGCGGCGCCGCTCCTGTTCGCACCCGAGCCGCAGTCGACGCTGACGTACGACGATCTTCGCAGCCGCGCGCGCGCATTCGCCGGCGGCATGCAAAGCCGCGGAATTGCGCCGGACGCGATCGTCGGCTTCATGCTGCCGAACGGAGCGGCCGCAGCGTCGATCTTCTTGAGCGCGATGTACGGCGGCTACGTCGTGCTGCCGATCAACTTGCTCGCGCAGGACTCGCAGCTCGATCACGTCCTCCGTCACGCGGCGCCGGCGATCATCTTTGTTGCACCGGACTTCGAAGATCGTCTGCGAGCGGCAATTGAGCGCACGGGCGCACGCACGAACTTGCAAATTATCTCGGCCGATGACCCGGACGATTTTGGCGGCGAAGCTGACGTTCTCGCGACGATCGAGCCGTCATCACCGGCGATGCTGATGTATACGTCGGGTACGACTGGCATGCCGAATGGCGTCCTGCTGTCGCATGCGAACATGATTCACGCAGGCAGCGCAGTGGCGAGCGCGCATGGGCTGACGGAGAACGACCGCGTGCTGTCATCGCTGCCGCTTTATCACATCAACGGCCAATGCATTGCCACTGTCGCGCCGCTCGTCGCGGGCAGCAGCATCGTGATGCCGCATCGCTTCAGCGTCTCGCAATGGTGGCCGCTGGTCGAGCGCTACCGGCCGACATGGCTCAACGTCGTGCCGACGATCATCGCGTATCTATTGCATGGGCCCGAGCTGACGCCGGCGCAGATCGAGGCGTGCCGGCACGTGCGCTTCGCGCGCTCGGCGTCATCGCCGTTGCCCCCGGAGCAACATCGCGCATTCGAATCGCGTTTCGGTATTTCCATTCTCGAGGGCCTGGGCTTGACCGAATGTGCATCGGTTGCATTCGCCAATCCACTCGATCGGGAGCGGCGCAAGATCGGCAGCATCGGAACGCCGCTCGGTGTGGAGGCGCGTGTTGTCGCGCCTGATGGAACGGTTTTGGGCGAAGGACAACCCGGCGAAATTCAGATTCGTGGCGCGAACGTGATGCTCGGTTATTTCCGCGGAGCGCAAGACACGCCGAACGCGGTGAATCCGGAAGGCTGGCTCGCATCGGGTGACTTGGGATACCGCGACGCCGATGGATTCTATTTCGTCACCGGCCGTCTGAAGGAGTTGATCATCAAGGGCGGCGAGAACATTCCTCCGCGCGAGATCGATGAGGCGTTGTTACGACATCCGGCGGTGCTCGAGGGCGCAGCCGTCGGCGTCCCCGACGAAAAATACGGCCAGGAAATCCTGGCCTGTGTGGTTGTGAAGCCGCAGTTCGTGTTGACGGAAACGGAGCTTCGCGCGCATTGTGAGCGCGAGCTCGGTTGTTACAAGACGCCAAAATTTCTTCGCTTTGTTGCGGAATTACCGAAAGGCCCCTCGGGCAAGGTGCAACGGCTGAGGCTCGCCGAGTATTTGGGATGAAACGCATCCCATCCAGAAATAGCGGGGCATCGTCATTGCTCGCCGCGCTTCACCCATTCGCACGGGATCTCCATGATGGCTTCGGTGCCACCCGCTTCGCGCGCACGCAATTCAAGGCGTGCATCGCCGCCGTAAAGCGCCGCAAGACGCTCTCGAATGCTTGCGATGCCGGCAGCGGTTGGTTTTGGCACGAATCCGGCACCGCGATCGACGATGGTGAGCCGCAGGCTCCGTCCGGCGATCTCGCACGCGATGCGGATCGTGCCGTAAGCGTAACTCTGCTCGAGCCCGTGGACGACGGCGTGATCAGCCAGAGGCAGCAACATCATCGGCGGTATTCGGACGTCGCCAGCGTGGACGGGAATATCGATCTCGTAGGTCAGACGGTCGCCTAGCCGTACCTTGATGATCGCGAGATAGGCGCGGACCAACTCAACCTCCTGCGCCAGCGTGGACGAGGTATCCCGCATCTTCGGCATCGCGGCCCGCAGATAGGCGATCAGTTCGTCGAGCATTCGTCCGCCAAGCCCGGGATCGAGCTCGTAGAGATGCTCGACCTGCGCCAGCGTGCTGAACAGGAACTGCGGCTCGACGCGGGCCTGCATTGCCTGCAGCCGCGACTCTAGGGCGAGTTTCGAGCTGCGGATCCGATCGAGCTCGGCGACGTGAAGGTGGGCCTCGGTCTTGCGGGCCGCACGGCGTTCGGCGTAGAAAAATACCGCGGGGACGCCGAGCAACAACCAATTCGTCAAGCCGTAGGTTGGGAAATAGAAGAGCGAACCCGGGCCGCGCAGGTACGGTCGATGCGCCGGCCATAGATCGGGCAGGATGAATGTGCGCCAGGCCCAATCGAATGTCTCGCTTATCAGCACGCCGGCCACGCACCCCCCGAGCGCGGCTCCGGCGTACGCGAGACGTCTGCGCGCCCCCTCATCGACGGCGCGGTCGGCAACGACGATGGCGGTGAGGAGACAAAATGCGTTGATCTGGTAGACGATCGCCTTCCCGATGAAAAACCAATGCATCGGCATCGTGTCAGCGAACTGCATGACGGGCGTCAGGTGTATCACGGTGGCGATAGCGAAAGCGAACACGCCGAACAGGACGGTGCCGCGAACTTGGGTTCGCGTAATCCCGAGCACCGCCTGCTGGACCAGCCGAACGAAGTGCCCGGGTCCCGGTCGATCCGCGATGGCCGAAACGTTCACGCGGAGCCCCGGTTCGCTGCGGCGTCTTTGTACGGGAGTACGATCGTCGCGATCAACCCCCGCGGAGAGTTCAGCGCCAGCGAGAGGCTCGCAGCGCCGCCGAAATGCCCCGCCAAACGCGCGCGGAGATTGGCGAGGCCGGTTCCGCCACCTGCCGATTTCGTGAAGCCCAGTCCGGTGTCGGCAACCTCGACGAGCAGCCGGTCGTCGTCGATCGACGCGCGCAGGTCGATGCGCCCGCCGTTGGGCGACGGCCCGACTCCGTGTTTGATCGCATTCTCGACCAGCGTAAGGAGCATCAACGGCGGCATCGGCACGGTACGCAGCCGTTCGGGCATCTCGACCGCGAAGGCAAGCCGGCGTCCCATCCGGACCTGCTGGATGTTCAGGTACGCCGTGGCATGCGCGACTTCGCGCCCGAGCGTCGACCGGGTCTCGCGCATCTGCGGCAGCGCGACGGCCAGATACTCTTTCAGGTTGCGCAACATCCTTGCGCCGCTGGCGCGGTCGGTGTCGTAGAGCCGCTTTACGTTCGCGAGCGTGTTGAAGAGGAAGTGCGGCTCGATCTGCGCCTCGAGCACCTGCAGTTGCGCCTCTGCGGTCTGCTGATCCATGCGCGCCGAATCGACAGCGCATTGCTCCAGCGCGGCGACGTGGTCCGCTTCGGCGAGTACGTACAGCCACGCGCCGGCGATGATCAAGCCGAGCAGCAGAAAATGCACCCAGTCGGAACCCAGTCCGAGTGCAGCATGGCCAAGGGTCCACGTCGGGTCGTCTGATCCAAACGTACCCTTTGTTTCCCAAGCCTCGACAACCAGCAAGCTCGCCGCTGCGGCGATCGCGACGGCAAGAAACACGATTGTGTATTGCCGGATTCCGCGCCCGGGCACCCGGTTGCGCGCCCATACGACCGCCAACAGAATCGTGACGCCGATGGTCACGTTGTAGGCATAGTTCCATAGGAAATACATCAACCAGACGTTGACCGGCTCCATCACCACTATCTTGATCGTCGGCCGAGCGGCATTGATGAGCGCTGCGATCGCGACGATGGCGAATCCGGCCCAACCGAGGCCATGGAACCAGCGCTCGCGCCATGAGGGACGCAACGTGCGGATGGGCTCTCCTGCCTCGGCCATCGTCGCGGCGTCCATCGTTTGCCTTTACATGAACGCGAAGGTCAGCTTCGCGTAGAACGTCCGGCCGCGCGGATTCGCGTAGAAACCATCGAATCCGAGCTGCGGCCAATGCACCCACGGCGGGTCGCGATCGAACAGGTTGTTGACGCCGAGCGTCACCGTCGTGTTCCTGAAGCCCGTGTACTGACCCTGCAGGTTCCACACGCTGTAGGAACCTACCCGGCGAGGCGGGCAGCCGAACTCTTCGCAGAGAAGGCGCTGATCGAACTCGTCGTACCCGTTCTGATAGACCTGTGCCATCGTCGCAGTCCACGCGCCGTAGTTCCAGTCGACCGACGCGTAATGACGCCAGCGGGGGATGGCGTACGGACCGTCGTTGTTTCCCGCGAACTCGCCGGCGCCAGGGATCGAAAACTTGCTGATGTACGTACCGTCGAGCCCGAACGTGAATCGTCCGAACGACGTGGCGGGCGCGCGCCACTTGAATCCCACGTCGAACCCCGACGTGCGCAGGTCGCCGAAGTTTTCGGTTCGCAGCAGGACCACCTCGATCGGGCCGGGCAGGTCCGGGTAGTTCGGGTCGACCGGACCGCGGATGATGTTGGTGCCCGCAAATGTGCCTCCAGTGACGAGCGTTTCCTGCTCCGTGATGCCGACGATGAGGTTTTTCTTGTCGATTCGCCAGTAATCGAGCGAAAGCGAAAGGCCGGGCACCGGCGCCCAGACCAGGCCGGCGTTGAATTGCGTGGACGTCTCGGGTTCGAGGTTCGGGTTGCCCCCGAACAGCGCAGGAAACTCGCCGGCGCAGTCGCGGTCCTCTTGCGTCACCGGACAGCGAAGCGGATCCCCGATCCCGGGAGCGGTGAAGCTCGGCTGCAGCGGCGTGTGCAGATCGTAGAGCGTCGGCGCCCGAAAGCCGGTGCTCCAGGACGTGCGCAACAGCAACTCGCGCATTGGCTGCCATCGAAGCGCGACCTTGGGATTAACGGTGCCGCCGAAGTCGTTGTAGTGGTCGTAGCGCACCGCGACCTGCGATTCGAATCCGGGCGCGAACGGAATGCTCGCTTCGGCATAAAGCGCCTGAACGTTGCGGCTGCCGCTCGTCGACAGGTGTTCCCCGCCCGCACCGAGCACGTCGCCGCTGTTGACGAGCGGCGAGTACGTGTTGTCCAGCTTCTCGCGGCGCGCCTCCGCGCCGAGCGCGATCGCCAGCGCGCCGCCGGGCAGGCGCAACAGCTCCCTCGAAGCCTTGGCGTCGACGAGCCATGTAGTTCCCTCGGCGCTATGGAAGTCGCCATTGACCGTCGTGCCCCGGAGCAGCGCGTCGCCCTCGGGGCCGGATGGGCCGAAGGGGTTGACGAGCCCCGTCGCCATCGCGTCGGTAAGCCGGCTCGACGAAACATAACCGCTGGCGAATCGGTCCTCCTGCCGGTTCTCGCTGTAGGCGACGGCGGCGGTGTAGTCCCATCCTTGCGCCGAGCCTTCGCCACCGACTACCGCGCGCAGCGCCCGGGTCTCCACATCGTTGACGCGACTGCCGAGCAGTACGGTACGAAACGCAACGCTCAAGTCGCCCGAGAGGCCGTTCGCCGCAGCGAACGCGGCCGGGTAGAACGGCCCGCCTGCCGGATAGAAGAACTGCTGTCCCGGAATGTCGCCCGCCGAGGTTGGAACGATCGAGGCCGAGAACTTGTTGTAGGCGTAGGCGGCCTCGGCAAAGAGCTGGACCTCGGGATTGAGCTGGAACGTCGCTCGCCCGAAGATACTCGTGCGGTCAACCTTCGGCAGGACGTCGAAGAACAACATCGAATCGAACCCGCATCGCCCCTGGAACGGGTAGGACATCGGCGGCGTGCAGCCGCTGTCGAAGCTCGGATTGAGAAGCCGTCCGTCTTCTGCGCGAATGTTGGCCGGAAACGCCCAGCGCGTGAGCTGAATGATTCCCATGTCCGGACGATAGCCGGACCGGGTGAAGTCTCGGTCGGGCGCGCGCAGCGGCTCGTCCCGCTGGTAATTGACCGTGACGAATGCATTGAACTTGTCGGACGCGAGGTCGCCGTAGCCCGCGGTGATGGTGGCCTGATACTGGTCGCCGCCGCCCTGCTGTGTCCATGCGCCGTAACCGGTCGCCTCGACACCGCGGTAGTCCTTGCGCAGAATGAAGTTGACGACACCGGCAATCGCATCGGTGCCGTAGATGGCCGACGCTCCGTCCTTCAGGATCTCGACGCGTTCGATTGCCGCGAGCGGAATCGAGTTGACGTCGACGGCGCCGCCGTCGAACGCGTAGTTCGCGACGCGCCGGCCGTTGATCAGCACCAGCGTCGAGCCGTCGCCGATGCCGCGCAGGTTGACGCTGGACAGCCCCGGACGCGGAAACTGGTTCCCGGTGAACTGGACGCCGACTGAAAGCGCATCCGTAAACGCGCCGACATTGGCGGACACGGACGCCATGACTCCGGCGACCGTGGTGAAGCCGCCGCGTTCGATGTCCTCGCGCGTGATGACCTGCACCGGAAGTGCGCTTTCCACATCCGAGCGGCGGATGTTGGAACCGGTGACTTCGATCTTGATCGTGTCGCGCATCTCGACCGCGTCCTGCTGCGGCACCTGCTGTGCGGCGGCCGGAGTCTCCAGCCAACCCGCGGCGCTTGCGCAAGCGACGGCGATGGCTTTTCTACAGAAGCGGCGATGTCGGATCGGTTTCACGGGCTGGCTCCCCCCAGCTTGTCGACGGCGGCGCTACATCTGCCTGAACTTGTGCACGTACGGATCGCTGACCGGCAGCGTCTCCTTGCGCTGCTTCAGCTTCACGCGCAAATTTCCGCCGATGTCGCGGGTGACGCCGGCGATCGCATTGGCGTTGACCAACGTGCCGCGATGGATCTGCCAGAAAACGTTCGGATCGAGCTCGTCGATCAGCTCCTTGATCGGCCGGCGAATCAGCGACTCCTGCTCGGCGGTTACGACCAGCGTGTACTTGTTGTCGGCGCGGAAGTAACAGATCTCTTCGACCGTGATCAGCCGCAGATCATCGCCCTGCGATGCGGTGATCCAGCGGATGTATTCCTTGTTCGCATCCGCCTGCGCTGCCAGCGCCTGCAGGATGTTGTCGAGATTGGCGGGTGCGCTTTCGATCTTGGCTTTCAGTCGCGACACCGTCGTTGCGAGGCGCGCCGGCGAGAACGGCTTCATCACGTAATCGACCGCGCCTTCCTCGAACGCGGCCACCGCGTATTTGTCGTAGGCGGTGACGAACGCGACATGACACTTTCCGCTGGCCTTCCGCGCGACCTCGAGTCCGCTCATGCCTGGCATCTGGATGTCGAGGAACAGAATTTCGGGCGTGTAGGACTCGAGTGCGTGCAGCGCCTCGATGCCATCCTCGGCTTCGGCACAGATGGAGAGCTCAGGCCAGAGCTTCGCGAGCATTTCCTTCAGCTCGCCGCGCAGCACCGGCTCGTCTTCGGCGATCACTGCTTTCCGCTGTCTCATCGCGGATCTCCCTATCCAGGGGCGTCTCGGGCCCCATTAGCGTCGGCACTTGCCTCGACTGTTTCATTCGGTCGATGACCGTTCCCGCTGATGCAATTCGAGCCGTGCGTCATCCCCGTAGAGCGCAGCGAGTCGCTCGCGGATGCCGGCGATACGATCGTCATCCCGTCTCGGAAGGAACCCTGGGCCGCTGTCGGCGATCATGAGACGCGACCGCCCACCGGCGATGGTGCAGGCAATTCGTATGGCGCCGCCGCTCTTCGCCGGTTCGATCCCGTGCGCGATTGCATAGTCGATGAGCGGTAATACCATCATCGGCGGCATGCGGGCGTGGCGACAGTCCGGCGGCGCTTCGATGTCGAACACGAGCCGCTCTGCAAGCCGGATCTTTACGATCGAAAGGTAAGCTCGCGCGAGCTCCAGCTCCTGTCCGACCGTCGACGACGTGTCGCGCATCATCGGCATCGCGGCGCGCAAGTAGGCGATGAGATCGTCGAGCATGCATTCCGCGCGCGCTGAATCCGACTCGAAGAGGCGCTCGACCTGCGCCAGCGTGTTGAACAGGAACCGCGGCTCGACACGGGCCTGCATTGCTTGCAACTGCGACTCCAGGACGCGCTTGGCCTGGGCGTTTCGTTGCAATTGGGCCTGGTGCAAGCGCTCTGCCATCTGGCGAGCCTCGCGTCGATCCGCGTAGACGTACGTGGCGAGCCCGCCGATCATCAGCCATTCCAAATAGAGGCTGCCGATCATCAGCCATTCCAAATACAGGCTGATGATGTGTGTGGGGACGAAGCGCGGGTTTTCCGCAATCAACTGCGCGACTTGGTTGCCGGGATTGTTGAAAGTATCCCAGCCCCAGACGTAGTGCATATGCGCTTTCTTGGCGGCCAGGCCGATCGCTGCGCCGATGAGCACCGCCATGCCGTAGGCGAGCGTCCTCGGCACTCCCCGGTCAACCGCCCGGTCGGCCACGACGACTGCGAGCAGCAGCGCGAATGCGCCCAACTGTGCATTGATGGCCTCAACGAGAGCTTCGGACTGGTCGATCGCTCTCACCAGGACTTGCGCAAGTGACGCCAATCCGAGCAAGACGGCGAGCCCGAACTGCCCCGGGGTAATTCCACGCCAAGCGTCGACGATCTCTTGCATCGTCCGGACGAAAGCAGCGAAGGGTTCCCCACGCGTGATCGCGATGCTCATGCGATGGCACCCTGCGCATCGCTCGGAAGCACGACGGTCGCGATCACGCCATGTGGAACATTGGTGGCCATCGAAAGCTTGGCTTCCACGCCATAGAGCGCGGCAAGGCGTGCGCGCAGATTGGCAAGCCCGGTCCCTCCGCCGGACGTCTTGACGAATCCCTGCCCGGTGTCCGCGACGCGTACGACCAGGCGGCCCCCCTCGTCGGCGGCGGAGATCCGCACGGTGCCTCCGTCGGGCAACGGATTGAGACCGTGCTTGATCGCGTTCTCGGCCAGCGGCACGAGCAGCATCGGCGGCACGGGCGTGCGCTGGAGGGAGGCCGGTACGTCGAGGGTGAAGGTGAGCCGCCGGCCCATCCGGATCTTCTGGACATTGAGATAGGCCTCGGTAAGGGCCGCTTCGCGTCCCAACGTCGAGTCGGCATCGCGCATCTGCGGCAGCGCCACGGCCAGATAGCGCATCAGGTTGTTGAGCATGTCGTTGCCCGCGGCGGGATCGATCTGATAGAGCCGCTTGACGTTCGCGAGCGTGTTGAAGAGGAAGTGGGGCTCGATCTGCGCCTGAAGCATCTGGAGCCGAGCCTCGGTCAATCGATGCTCGATGCTGGACCGATCCAGTTCAAGTTGTCGCATCGCCGCCGCGCTTTGCTGCCGCTCGCGAAGGTAAACGTAGAACGCGGCGAACAAGAGAGCGTAGATAAGGTAACGAGGCCACTGCGAGAATAGCGAGTACCACCCTCGCATGATCTCCGGGAAGTCGTCCTCGTAACCGAACGTTCCGCCGGTTTCCCACCCCACCAGCAGAAAAGCCCCGAACGCGCTCGCCAACGCGGCGACCGCCGCCAGTGCCGCGTACAACCGCCAGCCGCGCAACGAGAGCCGGTTGTATGCGGCGACAACTGCGATAACGATCGGGATTGCAACGAGGAAGCTGCTGAAGAACGTCTCGGCAACGAGAAGCAGCCACTGGAGCGGCTGCTCCCAAAGGTCTTTGTTGGTGATCGTGCGACGAAACGCGTTGACCGCGCAGATGCCGAATACGATCCCAAAGCCCTTGAGAGTCAGCCCGGCGAACCAGCGCTCGCGCCCCTCCAAGGTCACGCCGGCGTACCAGCGCTCACGAACGATCGGCGTCGCGGGCTTGGCGGTCACGCTCGGCGCTCCGCACCCAGCGATTCGCAGAAGGGGAACAAGTATCGAGCGCTCACCATGGTCTCCCGAACCGATGGCCCGCCGCTCACTGGTTTCGCCTGGACCTTCGATTGGCCAGGTCGTACGCCAGGCCCTGACAGCGGGGGTTCCAATACGCAAAATGCGTGCGAGAAGTCTAGGCGCTTGCTGGAACGATACGCCGAAATGCGACGGTTCGATCAAAACGCGGAGTGAGTCAGGGCAGTAGCGGAGTGGTTCGCCGTTCGATCACAGCGATAGCGCGCAAAAAACCGGCCCGACGGCGTCGTTACTTCTCGACGCCCTGGGCCGGCTGGGGAGAAAAAGACCTGCGCTACTCGGGACGAATCCACAAAAAACCGCTCGCGATATTCTGCGAGCGGCTGGGGATTACAACTTGATGCGCCGATTTACTTGGTCGCGCCCTGTGCGACTTGCGGCGTACTGTCGATGGCGGCCGCTTTCGTTGCTTCGAAGCTGTCCATCACCTCGTTGTAACTCAGCGCGTAGATCGTGCGCGTGCGTTCGACGTACCGGCGCAACTGGTCGGGTCCCTCCGCGGCTTTGGCGAGCGCGGTCTTCCATTCGGGACTCGCCGCCGAAGGCCCGGCGACGGCCACCGGGGCCGCCACGAGCGCCACGGCGATGATCGCGCCCTTGCACCAACTCGACTTCGTCATCATGTTCATCGCTTTGCTCCCTTGCAAGGTCGGCACAACCGGGATCGGCTCGGTGCCAGGCTCGCAATGCTCGCGAGACCTGACGCTACTTTGTTGCGTGCCGAAGATGAGCGCGAGGGGTTTGCGATGAGTCGGCCATTACGCGGTACGAATCCGGGCCAAGCGCGACGTTTCGTTAGACGAGTGCTTTCGATCCCTCGCTGCGACCGAGCTTGTCGGGCAAATTCTCGCCGTTTGCGACGAAATCCAGCGAAACTGAATTGATGCAATAACGCTGATGAGTTGGCGGCGGGCCATCGGGGAACACATGTCCCTGATGACTGCCGCATCGCGCGCAACGAATCTCCGTGCGCCGCATGCCGAAGGTGTTATCAATAACGAGCGTCAAGTGTTTTTCGGCGAACGGTGCCGTGAAGCTCGGCCAGCCGGTGCCACTTTCAAATTTCTGGTTCGCCGCGAACAATGGCAGGCCACACAACTTGCAGCAGTAGACGCCGGACTTCTTGTTGTTGAGCAGGGTGCCGCAGAACGGCTGCTCGGTGCCGTGGTTTAACAGCACGTCGCGCTCCTCACGCGTCAGCGCTGATTCAAGCGCTCGACGCTGTTCCGGCGAGGGCGGCGAAAGATCGAAATCGTATGTGTGATCGCCAGTGGGCACGTCGGTGGGGGACATTTCGCGGACTCCTTCGATTCACTGCTGCTTCGTTGATAAACAAAAAAGCCGCCCGCAACGCGCTGCAGGCGGCTGTCATTCGTTGCGCGCAAAAAAACGCTACACGCGGCGCACGAAATCGTCGTAGTAAAAGTTGTAGATCATCCGCGTGCGCCAGATGTA
>VBCG01000168.1 GCA_005881895.1 Betaproteobacteria bacterium | reverse complement strand
TCCGCGGCGTTTGTGGAACGAGATCACCCAAAACCTCCCACAGCGGCGATAGATGCTCATGGTCGATCCGCTGATAGAACGCCTTCCGTTCGGCGGTGGCCTCGGGTGCGGTGAAAATCATGCCAAAAGTCCTCTAGAGGGTGCGATGCCATCGTAGAGCCACGCCATGCTCTCGCCGGGTGTTGCCGTCGGCGGCGCCTTGAAAAAAATCTCGTTGCGGACCTCAGCGGTCGCTCCACCGGCATGGTAGATCTCGCCGAAAAAGCGCGCCGTCAACTGGACGCGTCCGGTTCTCAAGTAGCGCTGCTTCTGATAATTCAAGAATGCGCTTTCGAAATCGCCGTCCGTTGCCGCCACCTCGTTCGCCAGCACATACGCGTCCTCGATCGCCATCGCGGCGCCTTGCGCGAGATATTGCAGCATCGGATGGGCGGCGTCGCCCAGCAACGTCACACGACCGCGACTCCAATTCGCCACTGGCTCACGGTCGCACAGTACCCACATGCGCCACGCGTCGATCTTGCCCAGCATTGCTTTCACTTGCGGATGCGCGTGCGAAAAAAACTGTGTCAGCTCATTCGGATCGCCGAATGTATCCCAGCCTTCTTCATAACGATTGCTGTGGAAAACGGCGACGAGATTGAGGATATCGCCGTGGCGCAGCGGATAGTGAACGAAATGATGCTTTGGGCCACCCCATAGAACGACCGACGGCGGGCGCCACTCCGCGGGTACTTGATCGATCGGCAGGACAGCCCGATACGCGACATGGCCCGACACGCGCGGCGGACCGTCATTCAAGAGCTGCGCGCGTACGCGCGACCACAACCCATCGGCGCCGATCAGCGCCACGCCTTCATGCGTTTCACCGTTCTCGGTTGCGACCCGCACGCGTTCGCCGTCATCGGCGAATTCCACGACTTTTTGCTTTGGACATAGAGCTACGCGCGGCGACCGACGACAGGCCTCGAGGAAAACATGGTGCAAGTCCACGCGGTAGATCACGCCGTAGGGATGCTTGTAGCGGGCGCGAAACGCCGGACTGCCGACGGCGATGCGCGTAAGCTCGGCGCCCGACGTGCTGTCGCGCATGATCAAAAATTCAGGAAAGAACGTGAGCGCGCTGATCGCGTCGTCGATCCCTAGACGCTCGAACATCTGGAACGCGTTGGGACCGACCTGAATACCCGCACCAATCTCGCCGAACTTCGTTCCTTGCTCGAGCACGGTGCATTCGAAGCCCTTCTGCGCCAACGCCAGCGCCGCGGCGAGGCCGCCAATGCCGCCGCCTGCGATCAGAATGGGGCTTGCCATATCCACGTCTTTCTGCGCGATGAGGCAGAATAGCCGCCGTCGGCGATTTCGTCCACGTGATCGAGACGGCTTGGAGGAGGGATCACCATGATGGCAACGCTCGTGCGCGCGTTTCGCTTGTTGAGCGCTGTCGCGCTGCTCGCAATCGTCGAGGGTGCGTCGGCGCAAGCGCCGGTCAAGATAGGGCTGATCGGCGAGTTCACTGGACCCTTCGCCGACTACGGAACGCAGATCTACAACGGGATCAAGGCGTACCTGAAGCAGAACGGCGACGTGTTCGGCGGGCGGAAAGTCGAGTTTGTCGTCAAGGATACGACGGGTGCGGTTCCCGATCGCGCGAAGCGGCTCGCCGTCGACGCGGTGACGCAGGACGGCGTCGATATTCTGGCGGGCTTCGGCCTGACGCCCAACGCGCTCGCCACGGCGCCGGTCTCGGCCGAAGCAAAAAAGCCGATGGTGATCATGAACGCCGCGACATCGGTGATCACGACACGATCGCCGTACATCGTGCGCTTGTCGCATACGTTGCCGCAGGACACGCAGCCGATGGCGCAATGGGCGGCCAAGAGCGGCATCAAACGTGTGTTCGTCCTCGTGTCCGACTTCGGACCCGGTGTTGATGCCGAAGGTGCTTTCGTCAAAGCGTTCACCGCCGCCGGTGGCGAAATTGTCGGCACGATGCGCGTGCCGTTTCAGAACCCCGAATTCGCGCCGTTCGTTCAGCGCGCCCGCGACGCGAACCCGCAAGCGATCTTCGTGTTCCTTCCGCCGGGTGGTCAAACCATCTCCTTCATCCGCAGTTACGAGGAACGCGGTCTCGCCAAGGCTGGGATCAAGATCATTGCGACCGGCGACCTGACCGATGATGGCGTGCTCGAGGCGATGGGCGATGCGACGCTTGGCATCGTGACGAGCTTCCATTACTCCTATGCACACGATTCGCCGGAAAACAAGGCGTTTCTCAAGGCGTACGTAGACGCGAACGGCACGAAGCTCCGGCCGAATTTCATGGCGTGTGCGGGCTATGACGGCATGGCAGCGATCGCCGAAGCGCTCAAGAAGACGAGCGGCTCGACCGACCCCGACGCGCTGATGGCTGCGTTCAAAGGCATGAAGCTCACGAGTCCGCGCGGCGCGATCATGATCGATCCCGAAACGCGTGACATCGTGCAGACGGTCTACATTCGACGCGTCGAAAAAGTAGGCGGTTCGCTCGTCAACGTCGAATTCGACAAGTTTCCGGACGTCAAGGATCCTGGGAAATAGCTATCGGGCAAACGGAGGATTCGATGGACGCCATGCACGAACGACTGCGGATCCGTGAAGTCGTCGAGAACTGGGTACTGTGGCGCGATGCGGGCGATTGGGAACGCTTTCGCACCGTATGGCACGACGACGGGCGGATGATGGCGACGTGGTTCCAGGGTCCTGCCGAGCAGTTCATCGAAGTGAGTCGCGAGGGCTGGAACAAGGGCGTCAGCATCCTGCATTTCTTGGGCGGATCGTCGATCGACATCGCCGGCGAGCGTGCGATTGCGCAGACCAAGATGACGATCTCACAGCGTGCGACGATCGACGGCGCGCTGTGCGACGTCGTGTGCACGGGTCGCTTCTACGACTTTTTCGAAATGCGCCGCGATGTTTGGGGAATTGTGCTGCGTCAACCGATCTACGAAAAGGATCGGCTCGATCCCGTTGATCCGCGGGTGAGCGTCCATTTGGATGCGGACTTGCTCGGCCAATTTCCGGAAGGTTATCGACATCTTGCCTACGCGCAGACGAAGAACGGCTTCACGGTAAAGCCCGACATGCCAACGCTCAAAGGAGCGCTAGTCGAAGCGCTTTATCGTCGTGGCGCCGCATGGCTCGCGGGCCAGCCGCTCAATGCGACCGTCTAGCGATTGCTTTCGGGCGATCGAATCAAGAGCCACGCGCTCGCCGCCCCACCGAGCGCGAGCGCCGCGGAGATCAGCATGATCGCGCGGAAACCTGCGACAAACGCGTGCGCGATGGCGTCCTGTGCCGCCGTCTTCGTCTGCGCATCGACGTTGGTGGGAAGGTCGATCGCCGCAAGCCGACTGCGCTGCTGATCGATCGCGGCAATAATCGCCGCGTTCGGCGCGCCGCGTTGGAGGGCAGCGTCGAGCGTACCGTTGAAGATCGGCGTCATGATCAAGCCGAACACCGCGACCGCAATCAAGGCGGAGACCCGCGAAGCGGCGTTGTTGATCCCTGAGGCGGCCCCGGCAAAACGTGCGTCGACGGCGTTCAAGACCGCTGTGGTGAGCGGGGCGACGCTGACCGCCATGCCGAGTCCGAGCACCACCGCCGCGGGAAAAAACGTGAACCAGTAGTTGCCACCCGTTCCCGGAACGGCGAACAGCGCGAAACCGACGGCGACTATGATCGGCCCGACGATCAGAGGCCGCTGCGCGCCGTAACGATTGATAAGTCCGCCTGACCAACGTGAGAGCAGCGATAGCAACAGAACGAATGGCAGCAACGCAGCGCCGGCGGCGGTGGTCGAGTAGTGATGGACCTGAATCAGATCGAGCGGCAGAAAGAACAGACTGCCCCCGAGGGCACCATAGAGCAAGAACGTCAGCAAGTTCGCGCCGCTGAACGTGCTCGAACGAAACAGCTCGAGCGGCAGCATCGGGGTTGCCTGGCGTCTTTCGACGATGAGGAAACCCGCCAATGCGGACACGCCGACAATGAGCGCGATGATGACCGCCGGATGCGCCCATCCTTTCAGCGGCGACTCGATCATGCCGTACACGATGCCGCCGAGTCCCAACGTCACGAGTGATGCGCCCTGCCAGTCGAGATCGCCATGCGCGTCTACATTCGAGCTCTCCGGGACGTGACGAAGCGTGAGATAAAGCACCGCGGCCGCCAGCGGAACATTGATGAAAAATGCGGCGCGCCACGAGAGATAGTCGATCAGCCAGCCGCCTAACACCGGACCGAGCGCGGCCATCAGTGCGGACGCGCCGGACCACGTGCCAATGGCCTTGCCGCGGCTTTGCTCGTCGAACGACGCGCTGATGATCGCCAAGCTGCCGGGAACCAGCAATGCCGCGCCGACGCCCTGGATCGCCCGCGCCGCGATGAGTTGGCGGACGCTTCCCGCAAGACCGCACCATACCGATGCTGTTGCGAACAGCGCAACGCCGATCACGAACACGCGGCGTCGTCCAAATCGATCGCCTGCGGCTCCGCCGACGAGCAACAGCGCGGCGAGAAACAACGCATACGATTCGACGACCCATTGCACGTCGACCAGGTTCGCCGAAAGCTCGCGCTGCAATGCCGGCAGCGCGACGTTCACGACGGTGCCGTCGATGAACGCCATGCTCGAGGCGATGATCGTTGCGGCAAGAATCCACGGCGAGGCGCTTGGCGCCGAGGGTGACAAGCAGGGCGCCCCGCGGATGATGCCCGCATCGCAAGGTGAGGCCGCGAACGTGATCATTCCTGATCGACCGTTCGCGCGGTGTGATTGTTCCAGTCAGGAGGCGTACCGCAATCCCGCCGGAATCGCCCATCGTTCGCCGATTCGAAACGCGCCTTCGATCAACAGCGCGAGTACTGCGGCTGGAACGGCCCCGGCGAGCAACATCGCGTTGTCATTGAGCGCCAGTCCCGTCACAATGCGTTCGCCATATCCGCCGGCACCGATGAACGCCGCGATCGTTGCGGTGCCGACGTTGATGACGGCCGAGGTCTTGATCCCCGCCAGAATCGTCGTCGCGCCGAGCGGCAACTCGATCTTGTTGAGAATCGTGCCCGCGGTCATCCCCAGCGAACGGGCCGCATCCTTCATCCCCCGCGGGATTTGCGCGAGCGCGGCATACGTGTTGCGCACGATCGGCAACAACGCGTACAGCGCAAGCGCGATAAACGCAGGAATGGTCCCGATGCGCCCGGTCAGCGGAATCAGAAAGGCGAGCAACGCGAGCGACGGAATCGTCTGGACGATGCCGGTCGTACCCAGAATTACGCCTTCGCTGGCCGGCCACTTCGCGCAAAGAATGCCGAGCGGAATGCCGATGACAATGCTTGCCGCGAGCGACACGAATACGAGCAAGACATGCTCGAGCGTGAGGCGACCGAAATCAGGGCCGGTCAGCTTGCGCCAAAAATCGGCGGCAAAATTGCTCCTGTCGCCCGATGCGGCAGCGCGCGGCGCGGCGCCCGGCGCTTGTGCCAGAAAATTTGCAGCAACCGACGCAAAGTCTTTTCCATCCAATTCCGCCGCAGCGTTCATCCGCCGCATCGTTGCTTCGTCGATCTTGCCCTCGAGCTGCTTGAGTGCGGCCCACGTTTTCGGGAGGCGTTGCGGAAGATCGGCGCGATAAAGCAGAACGGCGTCGTAAGGCGGAAAATAATGCCGATCGTCGGCAAGCACCGTCAGTCCGTATTTGTCGATCTTGGCGTCGGTCGAATAGATGTCGATCGCGTCGACCTGGCGCTGTGCGATCGCTTCGTACGCCAAACCGTGATCGAGCCCACGCGGAGTGGCAAACGGCAGATCGTAGGTTTCCTTCAACCCCGGCCATCCATCCGCGCGACCGATGAATTCCTGCGACAAGCCCAGGCGCAGCTCGGGATGTGCCTTCAAGTCGGACAAACGCGCAACGCCTTTCGCCTTCGCATCGTCACCGCGAAGCGCCAACGCGTACGTATTGTTGAAACCCAGTGGAACGGCGGCGGCGAGTCCCATTGGCGCGAGCTTGGCGTTGAGCTCGGCAAGCGAGGGGACGGCATCGAGCTTCAGGATTTCCTTGGCGATCGTTCCGGTGTATTCGGGATAGACGTCGATGTTGCCGGACGTGAGCGCGTTCAGGACGATCGCCGTGTTGCCGAGCCCTTGCTGATGCGTCGCCGTGGTCTCGCCGGCCGCTTGCGCGGTTTGCCGCAGAATTTCACCGAGGATGTAGGACTCGGTGAAGCGCTTCGACCCGACATTGAGGGGCGGTGCCGCCCCGGCCGCGTCGACGAGCGCAAAGATCATGAGGGGCAGAACCAGTCGCGTTTTTGCGGCCATGCTGTTTGCGTCCACCATTTGTACGGCGATCCCAGAGCTTAATCCGGCTGGATCTTCGCGTCCCGCACGACCTTCGCCCAGCGCTCGAGATCGGTCCTGGTCAACTGCTCGAGCTGGTCCGGCGTCCCGCCCGTGGGCTGCAGCCCTTGCTTCATCAGAGTATCCGTTACATCCGTGTTCTTCAGCGCCGCGTTCATCTCGCCATTGAGCTTGGTCACGATCTCGCGTGGCGTCTGCGCGGGCGCATAAAGCGCGTACCAGATGTCGGTGTCGATGTCCCGCACGCCGGCGGCTTCGGCGAGCGACGGCACATTGGGCGTCGCGCTTGCGCGCTGCGTGCCGCCCGCCGCCAGCATGTTGAGCTTGCCGGCCTCGACCAGCGGCAAGGCGACATGCACCGGGAGGAACATCACGCCGATCTGCCCGCCGATCAGATCCTGGACCGCGCCTGAGGTGCCTTTGTACGGAACGTGAACGATGTCAACGCCGGCTTCAGATTTGAAAACCTCCATCGCGAGGTGATGCGGCGTTCCATTGCCGGGCGAGCCGTAGAACAGCTTGCCGGGATTAGCCTTGGCGAACGCGATGAGCTCCTTGGCGGTCTTCGCGTTCACGGAGGGATGGGTTACCAGCGCGAGGCGACCGATCGCGAGCGGCGCAACGGGCGCAAAGTCCTTGACCGGATCGTAGGGAATGCTTTTGAACAGACTGCGGTTCAGCACGATCGTGCTCGCCGTCATCAGTAACGTGTAGCCGTCCGGCGGCGACTTCGCGACGGCTTCGGTGCCGATGTTTCCGCTCGCGCCCGGACGATTGTCGACGACGACGCCGGTCTTCCAGTCGTCGCCCATCTTCTGACCGAGCGTGCGCGCGAGGATGTCGATGCCGGTGCCGGGCGTGAACGGCACGATCAGTTTGATCGGCTTGCTCGGATAAGGCTCCTGCGCGATTGCATTTCCGCTAAGTGCACCGATCGCCACTGCCAGCACCGCAAGAAGTGTGCGCCTCATTGCGGACCCCTCAACGTTTCTGCGACGCCATTGACGCGCCGAGCTGCAACGATTGCTTGTCGAAACCCGCCACGCGTTTATAGCCTTCCGATAAGGCGACAAGCTCGTCCGCGCTGATGACGTCCTCAATGCGTCGAAACGGTTTGTCGCCGGTGCGCTCGAAAACTTCACGGAGAATCGCATCGGGCGGGTTCCTGCGGTTCATCCGCACAACTTCGGCGGTGAACGGCAATCGCTTGGCCTCGTAAGCCTTGAGCGCTGCGACCGGATCGCCGTGCGCGACCAGCGCATCGGTCAACACGCGCGCATCGAGAATCGCCTGACCGGCGCCATTGGAGCCACGCGGATACATCGGATGCGCGGCGTCGCCCAGCAGCGTAATCCGACCCTGCGACCACCACGGCAGCGGATCCTGATCGACCATCGGAAATTCAAGGATTGTTTGCGCCGCTCCGATCAACGCCGGCACATCGAGCCAATCGAAATGCCAATCGGCGAACGCTCCGATGAAATCGTTGATGTCGCCGGGGCGGTTCCAATCGCGCCGCTTGTGCTGGCGGGTTTCAAGCTCGGCCACCCAGTTGACCAGCTGCTTGCCATGACCGTCGACGCTGTCGCGAATCGGATAGATCACCATCTTGCCGCTCGCGAGCCAACCGGCGCGGATCATGCTCGCACCCGAAAGGATCGGCGCCCAGATGCTCACGCCGCGCCACATGTTGACGCCCGAGTAGAGCGGGGAGCCTTCGTGCGGATGGAGCGCCTTGCGAACAATTGAGTGGAGCCCATCGCATGCCACGACGATGTCCGCGCGCTGTGGAGCAAGCGCCTCGCCGGTTGCCGCGTCCTGAAAGTGCGCGATCGCGCCCGCCGGATCCTGGTCGACGCCGGTACATTTCCAACCGGTAAAGATGGCGTCTGCGCCGACTCGCGCGGTTGCGGCATCGACGAGCACTTTCTGCAGCTCGCCGCGATGAATCGAATATTGCGGATCGTCGTAACCGGCGTAGCGGCCGAGTGCTTCGCGGTAGATGAGCTGTCCGAAACGATTGAAGAACACCGCTTCGCGTGTCAGGACCGAGACGCGAGCGAGCGCCGATTCGAGTCCGAGCTTTCCCAGCTCTCTGGACGCGTGCGGAAGAATGTTGATGCCGACGCCGAGCGGACGAATTTCCGTCGCAAGCTCGTAAATCCGGCAGCCGATGCCCGCTCGGTGCAGGAAAAGAGCCAGCGTGAAACCGCCGATGCCCCCGCCGACGATGATGACGTTCACGAGCGTCCTCCGGTCAGCACATCGTACGCCCAAAACGGTTGCCCACATCGCTGCGGCACTGTGCAAGAATGAGCGAAACGCACGCGCCACGCCGAGCGCCACCCGAAGGAGGTTCTATGAGCATGCTATCCCCCGAAGACCTCGCACGACTTTCGTCCGCCGAATCGCTGTTTCCATCGCCAATTCCCGTGCAGTCGATATCGAGCGACGAATTCATGCCGGGACCGCAGACGGAGAAGCAGCGCGAGTTCGAAGTGCGCGTGAAGGAGATGGGGACGCAGATGGCGAAGCGTCTCGGCATGAGCCGGCGGCCTTCTTCCAAAGTGCGACGGGCATGGCCAGGGCGTTTCTTGCTCTGAACGACACGTATGGTCCGCTGTACGGGGTGTCGCGTGCCGAAGCCGCAGAGCCCGAGCGCGCAGACGATCGTGCGAAAAAGCTGTCCGGCCAGTTCATCATGGACATGCATACGCATTTTCTGCGCCCGTGCCCGAGGATTGGTTCCTGACCAACGAAATGAAGGCGCAGGCGCGGGTGGACGTGAACGGTCTCGCCGGCGCCAAACGGATGTTCGCGCACGCGATCTTCACGCCCGGTTACGACGGTTGGATGGAGCAAATCGATCACGCGATCGGCGACCTCAAGCCCGATTCAATGAAGGGCTACACAATCGGTGACAACACCAACAAAAACCTATCGAAGCATCCGTGGCGCATGGACGACGAGAAACTCGTCTATCCGGCGTACGAGAAGTTTCAAAAGGCCGGGCTCAGGAATGTGTGCGTGCACAAAGGGTCAATTATTCGCGCAGTCGACGATTGCCGATCCGCGCGTGTCGGCCGTCATGGTCGGCCAGTTGATCAAGGGCCTTGGCGCCGACCACGTTTGCTGGGGAACCGACGCGATCTGGACGGGATCGCCGCAATGGCAGATCGAGGCGCTGCGGCGGCTCGAGATTCCGGATGACTTGCAGAAGAAATACGCGTTGAAGCCGCTCGGTCCGGCGGATGGTCCGGTGAAGGCGGCAATCTTCGGCGGCAACAATGCGCGGCTCTACGATTTCAAGCCGCAACAGCGGATGGCTCTCGAAGATGATCAGCTCGCGAATTACAAGACGCTCTACGCCAAGCACGGCGCCGGGCGCACCAACCTGGCGTACGGCTATGCGGTGAAGCGCGCAGGATGACGGACGACGTCACCTCGCGCAGAACGTTTCTCGCGGCGGCGTCCGCATTGGCGGCAGCGCCGCTCGCCACCGAGCGCGTAACGGCGCAGTCGGGCGCATCGATGAACGTGCTCGCCGAAGTCGCCGGGAGCGAGCATTGGACGAGCCAGCGAGCGGATGGCCAGAACGTTAGGCTGTTCTTGTGGCGCAAGACGCTCCGAGCGCCGGCGTCGCAACCGCGGCGCGGAACAATTCTTTTCGTGCACGGCTCATCGGTGTCGGCAACGCCGGTTTTCGATCTGCAAATTCCCGGTAAGCCCGAAGCGTCGACGATGGACTGGTTTGCGCGCCTTGGCTACGACACGTGGTGCGTCGATTGCGAAGGCTACGGACGCTCCGACAAATCGCGTCCCGTGAACGCCGA
>VBCG01000167.1:1982-17939 GCA_005881895.1 Betaproteobacteria bacterium | reverse complement strand
ATCCACTTGCGTTTCCCTCCGCCGATGAAGTGGTTCACCGGTCCGCTGGCGGGGCTCGTCGTTGTCGTCGGTGCAGCCTTGCCCGTTTCGTGCGCGCCTGCGGCAGAGCTCGCGCTCAAGCCATCACCCGAATTAGCGCCGCCGTCACCCAAGAGCGCCACCGCGCCACCGGTACGGCCGGGTCAACCGCGAGCGCCGGCGACACCGGCGCCCGAAGAGGCGCCGCGCGGCGTTTTGTTTCTGCGCGCCGATCGAATCGACGGTGGGGAGGATCGCATCACCGCCGAGGGCAGCGTAGAGCTTCGTTCGCGTTACGAAACCGTTCTTGCCGACTGGCTCAACTACGACGTCATCAACGACGAAATCTGGGCCAAGGGCAATGTGGTGATCCGCCGCAATTTCGACTGGATCACGGGCCCTGAGCTTCGCTACACGCGCGACACCGAGCTCGGTTTCTTCAAAACGCCGCGGTTTTTTGTCGCCGACGTGAGCGGCAGCGGTTCGGCGAGCGAAATCCGCTTCGCGGGACCTGACCGCTACGAGGTGACCGATGCGCGCTACACGACGTGCGTCGCGCCCAACCGCGATTGGTACTTGAAAAGCGACGAGCTCGAAGTCGACAACCTGCGCAAGGTTGCGACGGCACACCGGGCATCGGTTTACTTCATGGACGTTCCGGTCATGTATTCGCCGTGGCTCGAGTTCCCGCTGTCGAACGAGCGCAAATCGGGCTTTCTGACGCCGTTGTTCGGGTCGTCAGGTGTGCGCGGATTCGAAGTGTCGGCGCCGTACTACCTGAACCTCGCGCCGAATTACGACGCGACGGTTACGCCGCGGATCATGACCAAACGCGGCGTGCAGGTTGCTGCGCAATTCCGCTATCTATTGGGCGACGCGACTGCGCCGCTCGGACAAGCAACCGGCGAAATGAACGCGGAAGTGTTGCCGAATGACCGCGTGACGGGCGATACGCGTTATCTGCTCGGCATCAAGCATAACGAGCAGTTCACGCCATGGCTCGCGGGTTTCCTCAACATCAACAAGGTATCGGACGACACGTATTTCGCCGATTTGGCTGATCGCATCGCGATTACGTCGCAGAAGACGCTGCCGCGCGACGCGGGACTCGTCGCATCGCACGGGCCGTGGTCGCTACTGGCGCGCGCACAGAGCTTTCAGACCTTGCAGGATCCGAACGCGCCGGTGATTCCTCCGTACAACCGGCTGCCACAAATTCTTGGAACCTTCCGTGAAACCGATTGGATGGGACTGACATGGAGCGGCATGTCGGAGTACGCACAGTTCTCGCAGGGCGCGTTGACGCCGACAGGTGGACGCTTTGTCCTCTATCCCAGCGTCGCCTGGAATCAACGCGGCGCAGCTTGGTTCTTCACTGCGCGCGGCAGCGTGCATTACCGCCAATACAGTCTGGACACGACGACGCCGACGCTACCCGAGATTCACCCACATGTCACCGTCCCGATTGCAAGCCTCGACGCCGGTCTGGTATTCGAGCGCGAAGATCGCATTTTCGATACGGATATCATCCAGACGCTGGAGCCGCGCGCCTACTACGTCTACATTCCATTTCGAAAACAAGATCAGACGCCGGTGTTCGATACGGCGATCGATGACTTCAATTTCACGCAACTCTTTTCGGAGAACCGCTACCTGGGCAACGATCGCATCGGCGACGCGAACGAGCTCACGCTGGCATTGACGTCGCGCTTTCTCGATCCCGGCACCGGCGCCGAGCGATTGCGCGTCGCGGTGGGTGAGCGTTTCTATTTTGCGGATCAACGGGTGACGCTCAACGAAGCGCCGCGAAAGGCCGGCAAGTCGGACTTTCTCGTCGGCGTCGATGGTCGCCTGAACGATGTCTGGACGCTATCGAGCCTTCTGCAATACAACTTCGATGCGACTCAGTTCGAGCGGCTCAATGCCGGCGTTCGCTATACACCGTCACCGGGGCGCGCGCTTAGCGCCGTATGGCGCTACACCCGCGAGCTTCTCGATCCGGTAGGTGGAATCACGCAGATCAAGCAAATCGATCTTTCGGGTCAATGGCCGGTCTCCGAGAATCTGACGCTGCTCGGCCGCTGGAACTACTCGCTCACCGACAAGAAGACGTTGGAATCGGTCGCAGGCATCGAGTACAATGGCGATTGCTGGGTGCTGCGCGTGGTCGGGCAGCGACTCACGACAACGACGCAGCAGACGTCGACGGGAATCTTCCTCCAGCTCGAACTTAATGGGCTCGCGCGTGTCGGAACGAGCCCGCTCGAGCTTCTGCGGCGGAGTGTTCCCGGCTATGTGCCCACCAACGATCCGACGCTGCGTATGCGTGACCGTAGCCTCGATCCGGTCCCGGGTTACTGAATCGAATTGCGGAGCTTTCGATGACCGTTTCGTTCGTTGCGCGCGCAGTAGGCGCCAGCGCCGTTGCATGCGTGAGCGTCGTGCTGGGGCAAACGCCCGCGCCGCGTGCGGGCCCGACCGTCGTTCCGCTCGACCGCGTCATCGCCGTCGTCAACGACGAAGCGCTGACGCAATGGGACTTGCGCGAGCAGAAGCGCGTCTTGCTGGAACAACTCAAGGCCTCGAACGTTTCGGCTCCAGCCGCCGATGTGCTCGATAAGCAGGTGCTCGAGCGGCTGATCACTGAACGCGCACTGACGCAATTTGCCAAGGAAACCGGCATCCGCGTCGATGACACGACTGTCGAACGCACGATCCTCCGGATTGCTGAAGAAAACAAGCTATCGCCAGACGAGTTTCGCAAAGTGCTCGAAAAGGAGAACATCCCGTACGCCAACTATCGCGAGGACATCCGCCGGCAGGTCGTGATGCAGCGGTTGCGCGATCGTGAAGTCGACAGCAAGATTCTGGTGACCGACGCCGAGGTCGACAACTATCTGGCGACGGTCGCGTCGCAAGCGGGCGGTGAGCGCGAATATCTGCTGTCGCACATCTACGTTACCGTCCCCGAACAGGCGTCCGCCGACCAAATCGAGACGCGCCGCCGCCGCGCCGAGGATGCATTGGCGCAGATCAAGAGCGGCAAGGAATTTGCTGAAGTGGCAGCGGGTTTTTCTGATGCGCCAGATGCCACGTCCGGCGGAAGCCTCGGATGGCGTACGCCGGCGCGGCTTCCTTCGATTTTCGCCGACTCCGCGCAAAAAATGAAACCCGGCGACGTTTCGAACGTGCTTCGTTCGCCGGCGGGCTTCCATATTTTCAAAGTCGCTGAACTGCGCAGCCGCGATCAGCCGACGGTCGTCGACCAGTCTCACGCGCGCCATATTCTCGTCAAGGTGAATGAGTCGACGTCGGAAACGGAAGGGAAGATCAAGATCGAGCGGCTGCGCGAGCGGATCACCGGTGGTGCAAAGTTCGAGGATTTGGCGCGGGTCAACTCGGAGGACGCGACCAGCGCAAAGGGCGGCGATCTCGGCTGGATTTCTCCCGGCGACACGGTTCCGGATTTCGACCGGGCGATGGACAAGCTCTCGCTGCATGAGCTATCCGCGCCCGTGCGCACGCCGTTCGGTTGGCATCTGATCGAAGTGATCGAGCGGCGGAAGCAGGACATCACGCTGGAACGGCGTCGCGAGCAGGCTCGCCGAGCGCTGCGGGAACGCAAGAGCGAGGAGCAGTTTCAGGAATTCGTACGGCAAACGCGCGATCGCGCGTACGTCGAATACAAGGTCGACGAACGTTAGAAGGTGAGCGCCGCAGGGCCGTCCCAAGGCGCGAACTACTCACCGCGACGCACGAAGTGCGAGCGTGGGGGTCCCTCCCTACACCGTCAACTTCCGCAGCATCTCCGGATTCTTGATAACCGTTTTTTGCCGCGATAACGGCGCGCCGTAAAGACCGGCCGGCGGATTCGTCTCGAGTCGGCCCAGCACGGACGGATCGGCGCAGCTCTTGTCGAAAACGACGGACACGCGGTCGCTCGCGATGGCGCCCAGGCTGAAACACGCTTGGCCCAGTTTTGCGTTCAGCGGAGCGAGCACACCGGCCGCGACGAGATCGCCGCTTGCCCCGGTGCCGCCGAGCTGCAGGTCGTACGTGCGTGCGGTGCCGGACGATGGCAGCGCGGAAATCACGGCCGGCAAGCCGACCAGCTCGCGCCGCAGCAACTCGTCGGAGACGGAGTCCGGCACGCCCTGGACGCTGACGGTCACCTTCTGGCCGATCACGTTGACATGCTGTAAAAACAAATCGCGCGACAGCTCATCGGCGATCTTCGTGCCGATCGCCTGCAACGCTTCGCCTTCGCTCGCCCAACTGCCAAGGCCGGTGGGCATCGTCGTGTTGTGATAGATCTCCTCGCCCGTCGCCCGATCAACGACCTTCACCGTATACGAAGCTAACGCGAATTTGCTGACCGTCAGCCCCGACGCCTGAAGGCGCATTGACAGCTTCTTGATCGCGACTTCGCCGAGCACGGCGAAGTCGGCGCCATTCGAGTCCGCAGTCGGACGTGCGCCTTCCTCCGACCACGTGCGGAAGCCGAACGACTTGATTCGTTCCTTCAACAGGTTTTCCGCGACCGGCGACGGCATCGCGGGCGAATCGGCCTGATCGGCATCGCGCGCAAGGATACGCACCGAAATTTTCGGATCGCCATTGGCGCGAATAAAGTCGATGCGCTCATCGCGCGACATTTGGTTGAGCGCTTTTTGCACCGCTTTGACGTTGACAACGGCTTGTGTCGTCATCGACATCAAGCCGTCCTTGCCCGTCTGCGGCGCACCTTCCTGCACGACGGCGGTGATGTAGTTGCCGCTCTTCGACAACAGCCTGTCCTTGAGCACGTCGTAGTTTTTGGCGAACGAATTGCGATCGAGCAGCAACGTCAACGCCTTCTCGATCAACTGGCCTTTCGAATCGGCACGGAGGTCGCTTTGCAACAGGGACTTGTCGCTTTGATAGCGGGGATCGCTGGGATCGATCAGTCCGACTGCGGATATCGACAACGCCGCCGCATCCGGTTTGGCGGTCTCTGCGGCGACAACAGCGCCCGGAATATTCGTCGACGGCGCGATCGCTTTAACCGGCGCAGCTGCCGTTGTGACCGACGACACGGTACTCGCGCTCGTACCGGCGCCGCGTTGCATGACGAACCACGCACCAACGCCCACGGCGACAATCGCGGCGCCCGCGATGATGGCAATCGCGGCCGTCTGCGAGTTCCGCGGTGGCGCCGAGACTGCGACCGTCACGGAAGGCTGCGTGCTCGCAACGTTCGCAGCCGACGGCGGCACCGACGCTGTTGCCAATACCGTCGCATCGGCAGCGGCTGCGACTGCTCGCGGTGCCGAAGCCGCCATCTCGCCATGCGCCGCCGCGTTGAGCGCTGCGGCAAATTCGCCCGCGCATTGGAATCGCTCTTCGGGTCGCTTGGCGAGCGCCTTGCGCACGACAGCGTCCATCGCGGGCGGGGCCTGCACGTTGAAGCGCGACGGCGGCAGTGGATTCTCTTCCAGCACCTTGCGCATCGTGCTCGTCGACGTGCCGCTGAACGGCCGTTCGCCGGTCAGGAATTGATAGAGAATCACGCCCGCGGAAAAAAGATCCGAGCGACCGTCGACCGGCAATCCCATGATCTGCTCGGGCGACATGTACGCCGGCGTACCGAGTGTCGTTCCGACTTGCGTCATGTTCGACGTCTCGATGTGGGCGATGCCGAAATCCGCGACCTTCACCGAACCGTCGGGCAGCAGAATGATGTTGGCGGGCTTGATGTCGCGATGGATCACGCCCTGCCGATGCGAGTAGTCGAGCGCGTCAAGGATCTTCGTCATGATGCGCACGATGTCGGCGGTCGTGAAGCGCTCGTTCCCCTGGAAGTAATCCTTGAGCTCGCGACCTTTGACGAATTCCATCGCGATATACCAGACGCCTTCTTCCTCGCCGAAGTCGTAGATCGACACGATGTTCGGGTGCGATAACCGGCCGGCTGCTTGCGCTTCGCGACGAAAACGCGCGATGACGGTCTCGGCATTTTCACCGGCGAGCTGATCGGCGCGAATGGTCTTGAGCGCAACGCTGCGCTTGATCAGCGGATCGTAGCCTTCGTATACGACGCCCATCGCGCCGCGCCCGAGCTCGCGCCGGATCTCGTACTTGCCCAGCTTTTCGATGTCGGCCATCGCTCTACTCCCTGTTTAACTCTTCAAGATGACAACGCCGGCAGCTCGCCGGCGTCATCGTCATCACCCTGAGCAGAATTATTTGTACTTGTTGTCGATTTCCCAAACAGCCTTCTGGACCAGGCGCTGCACCATCGTGTCCAGGCCAACACCGCCCTGTTGCGACTGCGAGACGCCCAGCACCGATTGCGACGTCGCGCCAACTTCCATCTTTTCTTCGGTATAACCGTTCGCGACCTGCTCGGTCGTCTCGGCGTTGATGATCTTGTAGCGCATGCCAATGAGCCAGACGCCCGTTGACTCGTCCGAGTGCACGGAACCGATGGCCGTGCCGCCTACCGCGCCGGCACGCGCGCCGCCGAGCGAGCCGCTGTAAGCACCGAGCAAGCCGGCCATTTGGCCCAACGCATGGCCGTCGAATCCCTTCTGCGCCGAGGCGATTTGCTCGGCCTTCAGGATGTCGAACTTGACGACGTATTTGGTGCTTTTCAGCTTGCCCATTCGCAGGAACTTCCGCGCGGCGTCGGGATCGCCCAAGTTGTACGCGAGCGCGAATTCGTTCAGCGCGCCGCCGAGGTTCGAGCGCTCGAGCACTTGAAAGTTAGCGGATGACAACTCCACTTCGCCGAAATCGGCGATGTTGTTGGGCGTGAATTTCTGCAGGAACGTCGCGTTGTTGCTCTTGATGTCGCCGGGCAACACGATCAGCGCCGGGCCAGGCTTGTTGACGTTCGTGTATGCGACCGGGCGATACGCCGCCTGGTCTGCGGCCGCGTTGGCCTTTTGCGATGTTTCCGAACCCGCGGTTGGCGATGGGTTGCCGAACTGCGGTTGCCCGATGGCGATCCCGCCCGAGGCGAGCAGCGCCACGAATGTCAGACTCATTCTCCCTACCATTGTGCTCATGAGCGTTTCCTTCTCAGCTGATCCAAAGCGAAGTAATGAACCGGCGCGATCGACTAACGCATCGGCGCCGCGTTACGGCAATAATCGGAATAAAGTTTGGCGACGACCTCATCGGCTTTCTCGTTTACGAGCGTCAACGCCATCCGTGAGATGTTCGCGCCCGCGTATGAACCGGTGCTCGCCTGCGCATCGGCAACCACGCGGCCGTCGCTCCCGGTCAGCGTGAAATCCATGTCAACGAAGACCTGATTGACCGGGATCATCGCGTTCCGGCTCGCCTGCGTCGATATCAATCCGCGCAAGACGAAGCTCGCGCCGAGGCGTTTCGATGCGCTGAGCGCGGCGTCGGGATCGTTGCGAAAGTACGCGTCGATCTCCGCTTGCGCGATCTGCCGGCGAATCTCTTCGGACGTGTAAGTGCGAAGCCCAACGTAACGGAGGCGCCGGTTGATCGCATCGAAATGCTGGCCATAGTTTTGCTGCAGCGCGTAGATCACGCCGTTCGACTGGCGCTCGCCGATCACCACCATGATTTTCTTGTCTTTGATCTTTTGGCGGCATGGCGTCGACAACTGCTCGTACACTTGCGCGTCGCGTGCTTCCTTCTCTGCTTTTTCCGCTTCGTCGACGGCATCGGGGTTCGAGAACTTGAATCCCTGCGCGGACCATGCCGGGGGCGCAGTAAACGACGCAAGGAGGACGAGCGTCGCGAAGACACGAATCAGGCGCATGGCGGCTTTGCGGGTCGACGAGCCCACGGCTTTCGGATTGACAGCGCGTAAGAGTAGCCCAACGCGCGCGGGAAATCCACGCGAAAAGTCGGCAATAACTGCTTGCCGCGGTAAAGCGCGCCATCCAGCCGATAAACGGTAAGTTCGCCGCGTGGCAACCGGGGGCTCAGCGCTCCCGAAGCACGGCGACGCGCGTCAGCGGAACGTCGCTTGCCGGCCGCTCGAAGGCGATTTCAATCTTCAGTTGATCGGCCGGGACGCCGGAGCTCGCACGCGACGGCACGATGCGGCCGGCGTCGGAAACCACGAGCGCGCCGTCGCTCGCCGATCCGACGAGTTGCCAGGTCGAGTTTCCCGTTCCACGCGCGTAGACGCTCATGCTACGAACCAACGCGTCGCGCGGCAGACCGGTGACGATCCGGCCGATGTGCTCGGGCGTCAGCGTGACACCGCGCGGCGAAAGGATCACAACGCGGCCTTCGGCGTTCGTCGTCAATCGCAAACTGCCGGTGGCAAGCGCGATCGACCCCGCTTCGGCAGTCCAGCCATCGCCATCGGCATGCTGCGGCGTGCCGAACGTCCACAGCAGCGACCCAACCGGCAGTCCCGCGCGTGCGAGCAGAAAATCGCGTGTCGCTTCCTCGAGCGGCGTGTTGCGCCACGCCGTGAAGGTCACGTAACCGGATTTGCCGACTTCGGTGCCGTTGCTGCCGTTCCACGCCATCGGCGACACAAAGCGTGCGCCGGCGTTCCACAAGTCACGCAGTGCGCGATAGCCAGCGGCGTAGCTTGGCGGAACGTCAGGCGCCCGCAAGTCGGCCGTATTGAATTCGACCACCGCAAAACCGGGATCGACGGCCGCCAGCGTGGCGAAGAGACTGCGGCCGTTCTCCATCGGGATGTCGTTGACCGCGGAGGCGCCGTAAAGAATCGCGCCCAGATGGCCGTATTCGGGCTTCGCGCCTTCGACCGACATGCCGCCGGAGTCGTAATTCTTGACGGGGCTGTCGATGGCGAGCGCGAAAGGCATTGCGTTGGCGGCCGGCGCCATGAATCCCTGCGCGGACCAGATGCGATCGCGCGGCATGCCGACCTCGGCCAGCCATTGCGACAGCTCGTCGTAATGGAGATCCACCAGATGGCGGCGAAAGACTTCCCACTCGCGTACCCAGGGGTCTTGCCAGAACGGATGCGCGGGATCGCGTGAGAAAACGCGCGGCGGGTCGACGTCATTCCATGTACGAAATTCGCGTCTCGCGAGCTTGCTCGCGTCCGCGAGCGTCAGCGGCTTGCGGCGCCGGTATGCGGACAGGTTCGGCACGCCGGCCTCCGTCACACCTTCATAAGGACCCGTGCCGGCGAGCCAGTGCCGAAACTGCTTGAGCGTGCCGGGGTTGTAGTCGTACCACTGCGTTTCGCCGAAGAATGGATTCAAATACGTATCGGGATCGAGCGTCACGCCGACGACGAGATCCGGATGCTGGCGCATCAATGTCACGATTGCTTGTGCCGCCTGTTGGAGATTGCGCTTTTTGTAGTGGCGCACATTTTGCGCGTACACGTTGAACGTCAGTGAACGGCCAAGCTCCGGCGCGTGTTGCGATCCCGGCAAATCCTTGCGCGCGTCATCGGGCATCACCTGGTTTTTTTCGTTCCACTGGCAATTCGCAACATCCTCTTCGAGCTTGTCGTTGATGTCCCACACCGGGACATCGCACGCTGCGTCGGCCCAGATCCCGCCGTTCAGCGTGATCAGCACCGGAAGTTTCTTCGCTTTCGCATGGTCTAGCGTCGCGGCGAGTGAATCTTCGGCGATCCGCCGCTCGCCGCAGCGACGGTCAATGTCCCAGTCGGGATCGAACGCATAATCAGCCGCGGCGCCCTTGGTCGTGCGCAAGTAAAGGATCGGCACGCGCATGCCGACCTTCATCGTGCGCGAAACATACGGTAAATATTGCGTGTCGAGCTGCTGCGCGCCGCCGAGCCTGATGCCCGAAAGCGCCGGCAACAGGTAAAACGAAGGCGACGAGCCCTGTGCGACATCGCGCCAACGCGTAAGCGCGGCCGGTTCGATAACGCTCTTTCGTCCGAGCACGCTCTCGCGACCGTCTTGCGCAACGGCAACGACTGAGAGAATCCGCCGGTCCACGCCGGGCGCGGCAGCGTACGCGGTGAAATCTCCGGTGAATTCGAAGCCGGCACGATCGCTCTGCGGAAAATCCTTCTTGACCGGCGCGAGGACATCGAGCCGCGCAACGCCGATGACCGCGTTGAAGCGCAGATCATCCAGACGAATCTCGACCCGTGCGACCCCAACAGAATCAAGCGCCCATCCGGAAACGCGCACCTGCGGTCCGACGATGGCTTCATCGCTGGGCATATCGACCGCACCGATGGGGCCTTCGACAGGCGCCTTCGGCACGAGCTGCGCAACCGGCGGCGGTGCATCGGCATGCCGCGACTGCCATAGCGAATAAAACTCGGCGCTCGCGATCGCGGCGCAAATCGCGAGGACGACCGCGAAAACGCGGACGGTACTAAACCGTTCGCGTGTACGAGTCTTTTCAGCGTTGGTCATGCTAACGCCGGCGCTCACGCGACGCGCGATATCATTAACGCATGCCTATCGAAGTGCCTGCGCCCGATGCGGCGCTCATCGCCGAGCAAGTCGCGTATTACCGCGCGCGAGCCGGCGAATACGACGAATGGTGGTTCCGCGCCGGCCGCTACGATCGCGGGCCGTCGTTGAATGCCGCGTGGTTTGCGGACGTCGAGATCGTCGAAACAGCGCTGTTCGCGTTTCTCGATGCTGTTAGACCGCAGCGCGTTCTCGAGCTCGCTTGCGGCACGGGATTGTTTACGCGCCATTTGGCACCGCGCGTGCCGCAGGTCACGGCCATCGACGCATCGCCTGAAGTGATCGCGTGCAATCGCGCGCGCGTCAATTGTCAAAACGTCGATTACGTGATCGCCGACCTGTTCGAATGGAAGCCGCCGGCGCGTTTCGATCTCGTCTTCATGAGCTTCTGGTTGTCGCATGTTCCGCTCGCGCGCTTCGAATCTTTCTGGTCGGTCGTGCGCCAGGCATTGGCGCCGGGCGGCCACGCCTACGTGATCGATTCCGCCCTCGATCCGACGTCAACCGCGCGCGATCATCCGACGCCCGAAGCGGATTCGGGAATCGTCACGCGCAAGCTGAACGATGGACGCCAATTTCGGGTCGTCAAATTGTTTCACGAACCTGGGACGCTCAATCGACGCCTTGCTGCAATTGGGTTTGACTCTGCGATCGAGCGAACGCCGCGTTATTTCATCCACGGGAAAGTCTCACAGTAATTGTCATTCCGAGCGCAGCGAGGGACCCGCTGTTGCCTTTGGCCCCTTAGTGCACCGCAGCGGCCTGCGGACCGCGCACCAGCCGACCGGGCAGCGCTCCGGTCGGTATGCCGTCTCGATACACGACCGCGCCGCTCACGATCGTTGCGGTATAGCCCTCTGCGCGTTGCACCAGCCGACGTCCGCCGCCAGGAAGATCGCGCGCGACCTCGGGCGCATGCAGGATCAGACGATCGAAGTCGATGATGTTGAGATCAGCCTTGGATCCAATAGCGATTGTTCCGCGATCCAAGAGACCCACCGTTCGCGCAGTATCGTGACTCAACGCTTTGACGACCGACGATAACGACATGCGCTCGCCGCGTTGGCGGTCGCGTACCCAGTGCGTCAGCATGAACGTCGGATAGCTGCCGTCACAAATCGTGCCGCAATGGGCGCCGCCATCGCCGAGACCCAGCACGGCGCCTGGGTGCCGCATCATTGCAAGCGAGGAATCGAGCGATCCGTATTCGTAGTTGCACAACGTGACATACAGCGCGTTGTGTCCGTCGCGCTCCAGCAGGAGATCATAAGCGAGCTCGGTCGGCGTGACGCCGATGCGCTTTGCTCTCGCTTCAATGGTCTGCCCCAGAGGCTGCTCGTAGTCCGGCGGATCGCCAAGAATGAACATGTGATCGAACTCGCGCACGAGCCGGCCCAGAACGATCGTGGGATCCGGATCGACCGCTTCCGACAATATGCGTGCGCGTACCTCGGGGCGTTTGAGCTCGCGGATCTTTTCTTCGAACGAAAGATGCGCGAGGCTTGCATACGTCGCAGTGGTGTAGAACGGGTTGAGCGTCAGGTCGTGTCCAAGCATTACCCCGATTGCGCGACCCAGCACCTGCGCCTTGATCGGAAAACCCGCGGACGTTGCCTCGGCGGCCCAGTCGAGCACGTCGAGCCAGCCGAGCGTCATCGGGCCATAGGTGCCTTCCAACAGCGAAACCGATAACGGCCGGCCCGATGCTTCCACGAGGCGGCGCAGCATCGCAAGGGTCTGTTCGGGATTATCGAAGTCGGTGATGAGCTGCATCGCGCCCTTGCCGCATTCTTTCAGCGCAAGTGCGAGTGCCCTCAATTCATTTTCGGCGGCGTCGAAGCTCGGCGTCGATTTGCCGTCGCTCGAGCGATGGAAAAATGTGCGCGACGTGGAGAAGCCCATCGCGCCGGCCTCTACTGCTTCGCGCACCAGTCGGCCCATTTCCTGAAGATCGATCTCCGTTGCTCGCTCGCGATCAGCGCCGCGCGCGCCCATGACATAGACGCGAATCGCCGCGTGTGGCACGTAGCCGCAAATGTCCATGTCGTATCGGCGTGTGGCGAGAAAGTCTAGATACTGTGGATACGATTCCCAGGTCCAAGGTAATCCATCCACGAGTACGGGATGCGGAATGTCTTCGACGCCTTCCATCAGGCGAATCAGCAAGTCGTGCTGATCCGCGCGGCACGGCGCGAAGCCGACGCCGCAGTTGCCCATCACGACAGTGGTTACGCCATGCGATGACGAAGGCACCAGACGGTTTTCCCACGTCACTTGGCCGTCGTAATGCGTGTGGATGTCGACGAAGCCGGGGGTGACGATACGACCCTTCGCGTCGATCTCGGTGCACCCAGCACTCGCAATGGTGCCGATCGCGGCGATCCGCGATCCGGTAACGGCTACGTCAGCTTCGAACGGCTCGCTGCCGGTCCCGTCGACGACGAGGCCGCTTCGAACGACCAGATCGAAGTTACTGGGCATAACGGCGGACCGCTGGGGATTTCGACACGCGCCCTAAAGGTAGTAGTACTCGTACCCCTTTTGCGGCAACTGACCCTCATCCATCGTCCGCTCTTCCTTGAGGTCGGAAGGGCGCTTATCCCAGAAGATCGCGCGTCCCTTGCGCATGTCATCCATCAATTGCGGCTTGCGTTGCAACAACTCGCGGATGAAGCGGGTCGGTTCCGATTCGTAGTGGCGGGCAGGTAACAGCGGCACGGGTCTGTCTTCTCGATCTACCTTGCCTTCGATTTTAGCATTGCGCCATCGCGCATCGAGCCCGCGACGAGAGGGATCTCGAATAATCGACAATCGAGCGCGCCATTATAGAGCGGCGTGCGCTTCGCAACCTTGAGCCCCAGTAATTTCGGCAGACGCATGTCGCCCGAAAATAAATAAGCGGTCCAGCCCGCGAAGCGCTTCTTGAGCGCATCGCCAAGAAGCGGGTAGAACGCCGCGAGCTGTTGCTGATCGGAGAGGCGAACGCCGTACGGCGGATTGGCCAACACGATGCCCGAAGAGACGGGCGCGGACCGTGTAAGCACATCGGCGCGCTCGATTGCCGCGAATCCGTTCATCTGTGCAGCCGAGATATTGGAGATGGCCTTCGCGATCGCTGATGCGTCGATATCACTTCCGAATATCGTAGGCGTTGCGGAGGGCTCGCGCACGCGATCGTGCGCGCTCTGCTTGATCCGTTGCCAGCTCGGGCCGTCGTACCACATGAGCTTTTGAAAGCCGAACGACCGCTTGAGCCCGGGCGCGCGCTGCGCCGCAATCATCGCGGCCTCTATGACGATCGTGGCGCTTCCGCACATCGGATCAAGCAGCGTCTGCTCAGGCGTCCACCGCGCCAGCGCAAGCAATCCGGCTGCAAGATTCTCGCGCAGCGGCGCTTCGTCGGCGTCGCGGCGATAACCGCGCTTGAAGAGCGGTTCGCCCGATGTATCGACATACACGATGGCATCGCGGTCGGTCAGATAAATGTAAATCCGGACATCCGGCGCGCGCTTGTCGACCGACGGGCGGATGCCGCGCTCGGCGCGAAAACGATCGCAGACGGCGTCCTTGGTCCGCAGCGTCACGAATTCAAGACTCGTGAGCGGCGAGCGCGTCGCGGCAACATCGACGCGCAGGGTTCGCTCGGGCGTGAACAGTCGATGCCAATCGATCGCGTGAACCAACGCGTAGACGTCCTTCTCGTTCCGATAAGGCCCACCGCCGACGCGCCAGAGGATGCGGCTCGCGAGCCGCGATTCGAGATTCGCGTGCATCGCCAGCGCCAGATCGCCGGCGAAGGCGACGCCGCCGTCGGTCGTGGCAACCTTCGCTGCACCAAGCTGCGTTAGCTCGTCGGCCAATGCCGCTTCGAGGCCACGTGGGCAAGGAGCGAAATAGCGCTCGGCCATAGAGCGATCAGCCACGACGATCAGAACGGCTTCATCACGACGAGGAACACGATCGCGACCAGAATAGGCAGCGCGGGAATCTCGTTCAGCCAGCGGTAGAAAACGTGCCCGTGGCGGTTGTGATCATGGGCGAAGTCGCGAATCAACATGCCGAGATAGATGTGGAACGCAATGAGCAGCGCAACGAGCGCCAGCTTGGCGTACAGCCAGCCGCCGGCGATCCCGTATCCAAGCCACAGCCACAATCCGAATGCGATCGTCAGCGTCGCGGCCGGCGTCATGATGCCGTGGTAGAGCTTGTGTTCCATCGTCTTGAAGCGCTCGATCCCGACGCGGTCGTCGGGCGTCGCCCGCGAGTGGTAGACGAATAAACGCGGCAAGTAAAAGAGGCCCGCGAACCACGTGACCATGAAAATGATGTGCAAGGACTTTAATATCCCAAACATCGATTTCCCCGATAAGGTTTCGCCTGACGACGGTCGATTCGATGGGCGGAATTCTGACACGCCGCGGCAGATCGACCGGGTAGACAACCTCCGGGAGGCATTCGCGCCGGGGTATCCCCGGCGCTTTTCGATGGCTTGGATGGCTTAGTGGAGATCGTCCGCAAAATCGCGTTTAGGGAGAACGTTCCCATCAGCCTCGTTATTGAAAAATTCGCCACGCGGCTTTAGGCGACCTCCGGTGCGAATTGGCGCAGGTTCGGACACGGGAAAAGGGAAATCATCGGCGCGCGCGAGTCTGAGAGTGACGGGTGATCCGACGCATCCGCGCCGACCTCGCGACCCCACATGCGCCTCACGAACCGAAAATGCAAACAGAATTCGGACGTGATGCTTAACGTCCTCGGTCCCGCGCACGACATTGCAACGAGCAGATTCGCGGGATGCACTAAAGCGCGACGGACGGCATCGCCGCGCCCGGTTCGATCGCCCGCGAATCAGGGACAGATGGCTAGCGTGAAATCTGAGCCGATATAGTTATTGAAACACGACGGCGTCCCGAACGTCGTCCCTTTTAACTGCGTGTTTTCGATTCTGACGTTTGCCCCCAGCTCTTTATGTGCCGACTGCCGAATTGTCCCGGAGCTGGCGGCGAGTTTCGCGTTCCTTACGACCACGTCCGACGTCGCGCCGGTGGCCCACAAGCCCACTTCAGTGCCTGTCTGGGTCCCGCTCGGCGCCGCTTCGACGTCGCTCGCGTGCACGTTAAGAAATCCACCGGTGACATAGAGAGCGACGTTGTCCGTTGCGCCGTCAGCAATTGCCGAAATGGAATCTAATGTTGACACGCCATTGGCGGTGTTCGTCGATTGCGCGATAGCGTTTGCCCCCGGGAAAGCGGCATTGCGTGTGTTGATAACGGTCAGGTTGCGCAATTCGGACACCGCACCGACGGTGACCGTCGGACTCGCAGCAGCGTACTGGATGACGGTCACGTACTGGCCGGAACCCTCGACGACCACGAAATCCTTGAGCGTCACTTGCTCGGTGTAAGTCCCCGGCGCAATCTTCACAAGATAAGGCTGCGTTGCGGAGGCGACGGCGGCGGCCGCGTTGATAGCCGATTGGATGGACGTGTAGTTGCCGCCCGACTTCGCGACCCACAAAATG
>VBCG01000167.1:0-1977 GCA_005881895.1 Betaproteobacteria bacterium | reverse complement strand
TCCCTGCTGGTGGCTTGAAGTATCCGACGACATCGATCGCGAGGTCAGCCCCGCCGCCACGCACTTGCACGCCAATTTGATTGTTTGCGAGATTGATTCGCGCCGTCGTTGACGCCGAAGTGAGCAAGACGTTTCCAAGATAGACGAGCGTCGCCGTGCTCCCGAAGGTCGACCCTTGCGGCAGTATCTCCACATCACCGTTCGATCCCCCGTTGATCGGGATTCCGAACACTTGCAACTGCACCGCACTCGGATTGAGTCCCGGTGGCAATTGGCTCAAGCACACACCGTTGCCGCCCTGGATCGTGTAGTTGCGAATCTCGCCGCCCGTGAAAGCGCCGGCGCCCTGGTACACAGCCGCGAATGCGTTACGCGTATCGACGAGCCGGCACGGTATCACGGGTGTATAGACGACATCGTCACCGGGGTCTCCCAATGCTTTGACCTGCAAACTCGGCTTCGTAGTGACGGGAGCGCTCAGCCCATGCACCAGTACGTTACGCAGTCCGTCGAGCGAGCCGGCCAGGCTCGCTGCTAGCAATTGATCCGCAGGCATAGCGAGTAGCATCTCGCGCAGCTGGTCTCGATTGATTCCCGCACTCGACGCTGCGAGCCTGTCTCCCCATTCACCTACGATCCGGTCTACCACCGTCGAACGATTCTGATCGATCGACAGCAGCGCGCTCGGCTGTATCCGTGATGGCGTGACAACTTCGCGCGCGCCACTGTTCTGCGCCATGGTCATAATGCCCAGCGTCCACAAAACGATTCCCACTCTCATTGCTGACGTCTTATTCATCGTTCCTCCCTCTTACTCTTGGCTCGCTGCGGTTATCTCGGCAAGCGCGATCGTACCGAGGGTTCCATCCGTAATCGAGCCCGTTGGTTTCACCACCTCCCGCGAAATTTAGGTGGTAAGTGATTGGGGTCGATTGCGCGACGCCGCATATGCTATGAGGACCGCGGCCGGCAACCCCACTACGTTTTTCATGGCCCCCCGAGGATGACATGATCCGATTGGACGGCGGTATTAATTTCAATAGTCGCATTTAGTCGCATGGAGGGTCAGCGCTCTCCAAATATCCTGCCGATTCGCTGACGATTCTCCTGTTGTTATCCACAGCGCTGGTGGAACGTTTGCCGGAATGGCAAAGTCATGTATGTCATTGCCGCGATTATTACGATGTCATTCGAGACGCCCCTTCGCGGATGCTCTTCGCACTGCAATCGCCGGCCCTACTTTCCGGTTCTTCGATGACATGACCAAGAAAGGGACGCGCGCGATACGTCGCCCGACGGCACGTCATCGCTAATCGATACGAGGAATGGGAAATCACCGGACCGCCGGAGATTCGATCAGGTCGCGCCGTCGCGATGTTTAGCGCGTGGTCGAAGCTGCCACCGCCCATTGAGGATCAGCTCGAGCGCTTCCTCGTACTGTTGTTCCTGCGTCGGTACGTTACCTATTGCGCGCGACGTCGCCGCTACGCACAGATGGAAGGCGCTGCGCGATTACGTACCGGCCTCAGTTGTTGACGGTGAGCACCGCCGCAAAGTGAAGCGACGCGGTGCAACCGCCACCGATACTTGTTATTTTGCCTTCGATACCTTGGCCCGTCGGGTGGAGTGAATCGATAGTTAGGGGCCGGGCGCTGCCATCTTGTCCAGGACCCGTGCAGACCAGTGTGCCGCCGGCGATCTGGTAGATCCTGCCGAGGTGGGTGAGCGGCCCGGACCCCGTGCAAACGATGCCAGTGTGATTGGTGTCGACGAAGGTGAACGTGAGCGTGGCCGACGTGTCGCCGACCTGGGCGACATTAAGACCGTATCTGCCACGAAACGCAGGATCGTTCTCTCCCGGGTTGGTGCAGCCGCTGATCGACCCGGCCATCGACCCCGAGTAATTGCCGGCCATTGGATACGACGTCAACGTCTGACGTTGAATCGACCGGGTTACGGTCGCGACGCCGTTGACCG
>VBCG01000166.1 GCA_005881895.1 Betaproteobacteria bacterium | reverse complement strand
AGCTGTGCCGGATTCCACGGCAACGCAAAGGAGGTTCCCGTGGTGGCGTAGAGGGCACCGGTGTACTTGCCCGTACCGTCGTCGACAAATCGTTATTGCGTGTGTCCAAGTCATATGCAACGACTTGACGACCAGCATCGCGCGCTCGATTTACTTCAACAACCGCCGCCGCGTCAGCGCCAACGCAACGTAATACGCGACGACGGCGTAGGCGGCGAGCACTGTGATATGCGTGAGGATGTCGGTCGGCACGCGCCCCATCATCAAAGGACGCGCGATGTCGATCGCGTGCTTGAGGGGTAACACATTC
>VBCG01000254.1 GCA_005881895.1 Betaproteobacteria bacterium | reverse complement strand
TGATCAACCGAAAGCCCTGTGGCTCGCGACTTGCGCAAACCGCATCCGTGTCTCCCTCACTTACATTGTCGCGCGCGGTGGAGGCACTCTATCGCGTGCGCGGCACGTGTCTATCGGTGTTCGTCTTATTTTTTGCGAAATCGGCGTCGCGTTGTGCATTCTGAAGATCGCGCCGAATTTTTTGCTCGCTTGCGACAATTGTGATTCGCTTGCGCCCGCATTGGAACATCCGGCGCTTGCTATGCTTGATGACCGGTCTCAAGGGCGCAGCAGAAGTAGCTCAATGTCGCAAGCGCGGCGAGCGATCTCCGTAGCAGACCGTCAATGATTAGGGACGCCAACCAGCATGAATACGTGATCGAACGTCCGCAAGCTACGGAACCGAACTGGCGCTATCGACCCTCTCCCGACAGTCGCAACACTCGAAAGCGGACAGTCAGTGAAACGTTGTTAGCGGGCGACCGCGCAGCCCGGTGCAAAGCGCGAACAACCGGAACGTTCGGCTACTGAATCACATCGTCCGCGCGCAACAATAGTGATTGCGGGATCGTGATGCCGAGGGCTTTCGCGGTCTTCAGGTTGATCAGTAGATCGAACTTGGTCGCCTGCTCGATCGGAAGTTCCGCGGGCTTGGCGCCCTTCAAGATCCGGTCCACATACTTCGCCGCGTTGCGATAGTTCGCGGCGATGTCATAACCATAGCTGAGCAACCCGCCCGCGACCACGTGATCGCGCAACGCATACGCCACCGGCAGCCGGGTGGTCTGCATCAGTTCTTGCAACTTCGCGCGCTCGGTAAAGTACATGCCGTCCGACGTGACCACGATGGCCTGCGCTCGCTGTCGAACCATCTGCTCGACGGCGGCATCGAGTTGCGCCGGCGTGCTGGCAACAACCCGAAGCGATACGAGTCCCAATGCGGCGCAAGCGCTCTGGGCGCCGGCCCAGTACGCGGCATACAACGGATTGCTTTCGTTCAACAGGATGGCGATGCGCCGGGCGCCGGGCGAAATCTCGTGCAGGATACCGATCAGCTTGCCCAGCACCTCGTCCTGCTGGGCGGTGAATCCGGTGATGTTGCCGCCCGGCTTGGCCAGACTGGCGACAAGCCCGACGCCCACGGCGTTCCCGACGCCTGCCAGAACAATGGGTAGCGTCTTCGTCGCCTGCTGCGCCGCGTGAGCGCTTTGGCCGCTCCCGACAAGAATCACGCTGACTTGCTGCCCAATAAGTTCGCTGGCCAGCGCGTCCAAGCGGTGCACGTCGCCATTGGCGTAGACGAATCGATACTCGACGTTCTTCCCTTCCAGCCAGCCGAGATCCTGCATTCCCTGGCTGAAGGCTGTGCGCAAATGGGCATTGGTGGCTTCTGAACCGAACGCCAGGTACCCGACACGGCGGATGGTCGCGGCAGGCTGTCCCAAGCTCAACCGATGCGCGACGAGCAGGCCGGCGCCGCCAGCCAGCACAATACAGCGGCGCGTGATCACCGGATCACCTCGTCCGCACGCAGCAGCGACGATTGCGCGATGGTGACGATACGCCCGACCTTGCCCTGCTGCTGACTGAAAGCGCCGGGTGGCGCTGCCAACGCGAGCGCGCCCGCTCAAAGCGCAACGAGAATTTCTCGGCGATTATTCACTACGCCCCCCTTGGGTGGCCATTATGCCCGCTTACGCCAAGCGCAGCAGGCTAGCGAGTTCTTGATGACGGGAAGCGCTGTCGATCCAGTGATCGACTGCCAATTTGGAGGGCGCTGCTCAACTTCCGCTTTTGTTAAGGGTTGTGTGATGCCTGCCCTTACGCGCCGGCGTGCGCGGTGATCCTGCCTTCGCGGGCAGGCGTTGCACAAGCCCCAAAGGAGGAAACCGCGGCGTACTCCGCTGCCGTTGCGAAAGCTATGGGGATTTGAGTGTTCGGCAGCGCGATCGCAGCGCCGTTACTACCATCGAGCGGTCACTGCCGTTGTGTCGATGCTGGCGGTCGGTAGGGCTGCATCGAGATTTATGATGGCCCTGCTGGCTTCGCACGATGTTTCGGCTGCGCACGACACAGTCGTCCGCTATCGCAACTTGGCGATGGAAAGCGGACGGCGTCGCGATCATCATGCTGCAGCTCGTAATGGTGGTGGTCCGCGAATCGACTGCCCGCGGGCGAAGGCTTCT
>VBCG01000253.1 GCA_005881895.1 Betaproteobacteria bacterium | reverse complement strand
CCTGATAGACCTCCGAGCCGGGCATTGCCGAAGGCGCTGCGCCCACCGCACTCAGCGCGTTGTCGGTCAGCGAATTCAAGCCGCGAATCTTCACGCCTTTGAAATCGTCAAGGGCGATCAAAGGCTTCTTGCTCGACGTGAAGATCGATTCGCGCGTGATGTAAAGCCATGCAACGCTGACGACGCCGCGCTGCTCGAGCTTCTGATCGAGGAACTTGCGCGCTTCCGACGCCGGAAACCGTTTGATCTTTTCGACATCGGTCAGAAAGTACGGGATAAGCGTCGCACTCATCTCCGGAATCGTTGTGCCCCACTGGAAGTTGACACTCATCGCGGCCTCGATGTTGCCCTTGGCCACCGCAGGGAAATTCTCGCCGGCTTTGGCAAGCTGTTCCGAGCCGAACAGTTGCACTTCGACTTGGCCATTGGTTCGCTGCTTCACGTCGACCGCGAAGCCTTCGAGCAACTTCGTCATGTGGTGCGCGGGCGGCACCTGATGCGAAATGCGCATGACGACCGGTTGCGCCACGGCAATCCCGGTCAATAGCGACGCGATCACCAACACAGCGCGCGAAAAAATTTTCACCGCGAATCCTCCGTCAAAAGGCTCTAGCTATTCTTGCGTTTCCGTGCGACAAGGGCCGCGGCGAAATCCTGCAGCTCGACTTCGCGCCGCCGTTGCACCGGCAAACCGACGAGATCGTTGAATTCATCGAACGCCAGCAGCCGGGAAAGACAATCGGCCGTTGTTCCTGTTCGCTTGATCGTGGCGAATAAATCGCGCAGCGCAAAAGCGGCCGCATAGGTCGCTGCGACGGGGAACACGACCGCCGCATAACCGATTGCCTGCAATTCGGCGGCGGGGAGCAAAGGCGAGAGACCGGTCTCGACGTTGTTCGCGAGGCAGGGGCCGTTCACTTCGCGGCAAATCCGCCGCATCTGCGCGACGTCGGTCGGCGCTTCGACAAACAGCAGATCTGCGCCGGCTTCGCGCGCCAGACATGCACGCTCGATCGCATCGTCGACGCCGTTGACGGCAAGCGCATCGGTACGCGCCATGATCACGAGGTCCGGATCGATCCGTGCATCGAGCGCGGCCTTGATCTTGGCGAGCCATTCTTCAGGCGCGACGACCGCCTTTCCCGGCATGTGTCCGCAGCGCTTCGGAAAGACCTGGTCTTCGATGAACAGACCGGCGACGCCGGCCTTTTCGTACAGCCGCACGGTACGCGCGACGTTCGTCACGTTGCCGAATCCCGTGTCGGCGTCGGCCAGCAACGGCAGCTCCGTCGCATCGCAAAAGCGCGAATACATGTCGGCGAGCTCGGTCAGCGACAATTGCGACGAATCCGGCAGGCCGAGCAGCGTCGCGGTAGCGCCGTAGCCGCCGGCGGTCAGCGCATCGAAACCCGCGGTTTCGGCGAGACGCACGCCGAGCGCGTCGTGCACGCCCGGCATGATGAGGATATCCGGAGCAGCGATCAGTTGCTTGAGACGGGACGTGCGGCGCACGCAAGAGTCCAGTAGGCGATGGAATCGGTCGTCATTCTAACCGCCGCTCGATACGAGGACGTCCGGTAGAATGCGGCGCCGTTTTGCTTGAGACGCGCCATGACATCCGACCTTTTACCCGCCATCGAAATCGAAACTGCGCCTACCCCGAACGCAGCCGTCATTTGGTTGCATGGCTTGGGCGACGATGGGCGGGGTTGGTCTGAGATAGTCCCGGCTTTGAACATACCGTCGACGCTCGCCGTGCGCTTTATCTTTCCGCATGCGCCTGTGATACCGGTCACGATCAACAACGGCTATCCGATGCGCGCGTGGTATGACATTCGCGAGAATGATTTCAACGAGCGCGCCGACCTCGCGGGTGTCAAGCGCTCACAGGCGCAAGTCGAAACATTGGTTGCGCGCGAGAAAGCGCGTGGTGTCATCGCGCAACAAATCGTGCTCGCCGGCTTTTCGCAGGGCGGTGCGATCGCGTTGTACGCAGGGCTCCGTCACGCGGAGCGGCTCGCTGGAATTGTCGCGCTATCGACGTATGTCATCGCGCCGGCAGCGCTTGCAGCGGAGGCGAGTGCGGCCAATCGCGACGTTCCGATTTTCATGGCACACGGCACGCAGGATCCGGTGGTCCAGTTTCGCTGGGCCGAAGCCTCGCGCCGGGCGCTCGTCGCCGCGGGTTACACTGTCGAATGGCACACTTACCCGATGCCGCATTCGGCGGTGCCGGAGGAAATCGACGCAATCAGCCGTTTTCTGATGCGTATTCTGTATGACTGATTATATATAAAAAAACAAACTGCTACGTCGATGATCTCACCGGAATTATGCGCAGTCGGATCCTATCGCGACTCGAAGGCGAATACGGCGCTGCACCCCTGGTCGACCCAGATTCCGTTGCCCTGGAATCCCCAGGTTTGCCCGTTGATGCACGGCGCCTGCGAGCGCTGCTCGATGACCCAGGCGCGCGCGACACGCGGGCCCGCTGGGCAAAATGCCTGCTGATAATCGCGGCTTTCGCACGCGACGCGATTGATCCCCGGCGGACCCGGCGGCGGACCGCCGCCCTCGACGGCGAACAGCCCGCTACAGCCGCCCGATACCCAAATGCCGTCCTGCTGATAGCCCCACGTACGGCCCTGGATGCACGCCGCCTGCGATCGCTGCTCGACGAGCCACGCCCGGGCAACGCGGCGACCTGCTGGACAGAACTGCTGCTGATAATTTTGGCTGTCGCATTCGACCTGGCGACCCGGTCCGGGACCTGGCTGCGGCGGCGGGCGATTCCAGCGGAAATCGAACTCGCCGGAGCAGCCTTGCGTCACCCAAATGCCGCCGCTGTCGTAGCCCCAGGTGCGACCCTGGATACAGGCGGCCTGTGACTGCTGGG
>VBCG01000165.1 GCA_005881895.1 Betaproteobacteria bacterium | reverse complement strand
TAGCATTCGTTGCAGGGGCCAATCGCAGACGCCCCGCCGCACCGACGAGCGTTCGTCCAAGCTCTGCGCCGAAAAAACGGACGTTGTCTGTCCGCGATGGAGGCGAATCATGGATGCGGAAATCTCGGTTGTTTCTCTTTCTCAATTGGCGAGCACGTCGCTGCCGCCGCCTGCGATCATCGATGTGCGCCGCGCCGCCGCTTTCGCGCGTGATCCATGGATGATTGCCGGTGCGGTGCGTCGACTGCCGGACCTGGAGGCGTGGCAGGTCACTCTCGAACCGTGGCGAACGGTTGTCGTCTATTGCGCGCACGGCGGCGAAGTGAGCCGAGATATAGCGGCGGCGCTTGCGCAGCGCGGCATGGATGCGCGTTATCTCGCCGGTGGCATCGAGGCATGGCGTCGCGAAGGACATCCGCTCGTACCGTTCTCCCCACCGACGCGTTGGGTGACGCGCGAACGCCCGAAGATTGATCGCATCGCTTGCCCATGGCTCATCCGGCGCTTCATCGACCCATCCGCCGAATTTTTCTACGTTCCAGCGAATGAGGTGCTGCAATTCGCAGCAACAAATGCCGCGACGCCGTACGACGTGCCCGACGTCGACTACTCGCACGACGGCGCGGCCTGCAGCTTCGATGCGTTCATTCACCGTCATCAGCTGCAGCATGCGGCGCTTGATATGCTTGCCACGATCGTACGCGGCGCCGATACGGCGGTGCTCGATCTCGCGCCGCAGGCGCCGGGGTTGCTCGCGATCTCGCTCGGACTTTCGCAAATGTTCGCCGATGACCACGCAATGCTTCGGTATGGGATGCTCGTCTACGACGCGATGTATGCGTGGTGTCGTCAGGCAACGCAGGAAACGCACGGCTGGAATTCCGCCGCATTGCGCAAGGCGGCGACCGCCGCATGAATGAGGCGCGCGACACAATTGCGAATCGCGCGAGCGAGGAGGCTCCGCCGCCGCTGCCGACACGAACCGAAGCGTTCCGCTATTGGCTGCGTCTCGGCTTTATCAGCTTCGGCGGTCCGGCGGGCCAAATCGCGATCATGCACCGTGAGTTGGTCGATGAGAAACGCTGGATTTCCGAGCGGCGTTTCCTGCACGCGCTCAACTTTTGCATGCTGCTTCCCGGACCCGAGGCGACGCAACTCGCGACGTACATCGGCTGGCTGTTGCATCGAACGTGGGGTGGGCTCGTCGCAGGCATTCTGTTCGTATTGCCGTCCCTCGCGATTCTGATCGCGCTGTCGTGGCTCTACGTCACCTATGGAAGCCTGCCGCTCGTTGCCGGCGTCCTCTATGGCATCAAGCCGGCCGTCGTTGCAATTGTGCTGCACGCCGCATGGCGGATCGGAACGCGCGCGCTCAAGCATCCGCTGTTATGGCTGATCGCGGCCGCCGCATTCGTCGCGATCTTTGTATTCGCCGTCCCGTTTCCATTGATCGTCATGACGGCAGGCTTGCTTGGAGCGATTGGTGGACGGTGGACACCCGCCGCATTCGCTCCGGCGGACAGCGACATGAAACAGCGGCGTGCCCATCCATCCGCGCTCATCGACGACGATACGCCCACGCCTCCGCATGCGCGTTACGCTCGCTCGCGATTGCTGCGGATCGTCGGCGTATTCGTGCTTCTATGGGGCGCAATGCTATTGGCGCTGACCGTGCAATCGGGTTGGAACGGCGCGCTAACGCAGATGGGGTGGTTCTTCACCAAGGCTGCGCTGGTGACATTCGGCGGCGCGTACGCCGTGTTGCCGTACGTTTATCAAGGTGCGGTTGAAACGTACGGTTGGCTAACCCCCGCGCAGATGATCGATGGCCTAGCGCTTGGCGAGACAACGCCGGGGCCGCTCATCATGGTCGTGGCGTTTGTCGGATTTGTCGGCGCATGGGCCCACACGCTCTTCGGCCCGGACCTTCGTTTCGCCGCAGGCGCCGCCGGCGCGTTCGTCGCGACGTTTTTTACGTTTCTTCCGTCGTATCTGTTCATTCTCGCGGGCGCGCCTGTGATCGAGTCCACGCACGGTCAGATCCGATTCACCGCACCGCTCACTGCAATTACCGCGGCGGTGGTTGGCGTTATCGTCAATCTCGCGCTATTTTTTGCCTGGCATGTCCTGTGGCCGCCAGGGTGGCGGGCGGGCGCGGCGCTGGGGGGCATGGAGGTCCCCACTCTTTTGATTGGAATGGCCGCCGCTGTCGCGCTGTTCAGGTTCAAGGTCGGCGTGATCCCGGTTATCGTCGGTTGCGGCATCGCCGGCTTGGTGATCGCGCAAATGCTGAACCCGTAAGGTAATGGAGTGTGCCGCCGACTGAAGAGGCGACCAACACAAAACCACCGCGCTAACGGATGGTCGAAGGAATTGGGCACCGGGGCCAAAGGACATCGATGCAACGCCGCCATTTTTTGTTGACGCTCGCCGCACTGTTGGGCGCGCGACCAGCCTTTGCCGCAACTGCCAAAGACGCCGCTGCGATCGACGAAATGCGCAAGAACTGGAAGACGCTGCTTGCGAAAAACGCAGAGATCGCGGTCTCGACCGAACCGCTCGAGCGCAGCAACGCCGTTTGGCGACAATTCTTGACGCCGGCGCAATATCACGTGCTGCGCGAAGAGGGAACCGAAGTCCCGGGCAGCAGCCCCCTAAATAATGAAAAGCGAGCCGGCGTGTTCGTATGCGCCGGCTGCGCCCTTCCGCTGTTCACATCACAGATGAAGTACGACAGCGGAACCGGATGGCCGAGCTTCTTCACCAGCATTCCGGACCACCTCTCGAACAAAAAGGATTACAAGATCATCGTCGAGCGCGACGAATACCACTGCGTCCGCTGCGGCGGCCATCAAGGGCACGTGTTCGACGACGGCCCGCCACCGACCCGGCAACGCTGGTGCAACAACGGCGTGGCGTTGCGTTTCATTCCTGCCTAGAGCTGCACCCCGACGCTTGCGGCTGTCGCCGCTACGCTCTTCCCTCTGCCCCTAAAGGGGAGTAATTCGCGCCTCGGGGCAGCCCGTCGGCGCTCATCAGTAATACGGACGCCGCTCGAGCTCGCGAATTCGCGATTCCAGCTCGAAGACGTCGCTCGACTGCGCAAGATACCGCTCGCGGTCGCGCTGCCGCATTCGGGCGATCCAGCGATCGAATCGTTCGAACAGCGTGAGCCTTCTCGGCGGCGGTGCAACCGCGTTGCCGGCTTGCGATGGCGTCGAGGCAGCATCGACCGTATTCGGCGAAGATGCAGCGCGCAATAACAACCGGCACAAACCGAGAGCGCCTTCCTCGTCAACAGGGATATCGCTGGCGCGCATGACTGCACTCCTTTCGGCAGCTCGCGGCGATGGTGCGCCGCACCATTAGAGACTATAGGCGCCACCCATCGTTTTCAAATCATTGCTTTGGATCATGGCCATCGACGTGGGAAATCCACGATTAATGCTGGTTGCTGCGGTGCAGCATTTATGGTACGATAGTCGCCTTCCCGGCCTTCCCGGAGTTGCATGGAGCTCTATCAGTTGCGCAGCTTCGCCGCGGTTGCCGAGCTAGGCCACCTGACGCGCGCGGCGGAAAAGTTGCACATCAGCCAACCGGCTTTGTCAGCGCAAATCAAGGCGCTCGAAGATGAGCTTGGCGTCGCGTTGTTCGAGCGCACGCCAAGCGGGATGACATTGACCGCGGCGGGTCAGCGGCTGTTGCCCGAGGCCACCAAAGTAGTCAGCGCCGCAGGCGCCCTTTCGAGCCACGCCAAAGCGTTTGTCGGTGAAATCACCGGACGAGCGCGCGTCGGTACGCTCGCCGATCCGCATTTCTTACGCCTTGGCGATTTTCTCGCCCAGGCGCTTGGCCGCTATCCGCTGGTGGAAATCCAGTTGCATCATGAGGTTTCCGGCGCCGCATTCGCAAAGGTGCGCGATGGCGAGCTCGACGCCAGCTTCTATTACGGCAGTCTCGTTCACGCTGCCGTTGAATCCATTGCGCTTCGGCCTGTTACCTATCGAGTCGTCGCGCCCGTCGCATGGCGGGACCGCGTCGATCAGGCCGGTTGGGACGAAATCGCTGCATTACCTTGGATCGTCACGCCGACGATCAGCACGCACAGCGCGATGGCCAATCAAATGTTCGAAGCCCATGGCGTTGCGCCGGCAAAGCGCATTGAAGCGGATCACGAGGCGGTGATCAGCTCGCTCGTGATCGCCGGCGTCGGCGTCGCGTTGATGCGCGAAGACCTGGCGCTGGAAGCGGCCGCCGCCAACGATGTATGCCTATGGGGCGAGGCGCGCGCCGAAACGCTGCTGCAATTTCTCTACTTGCGCGAGCGTGGGCACGACCCCGTCGTCACTGCGCTGAGCGATGTCGTGCGCGACGTTTGGTCGGTGCGCGAAGGCGATGCCGAACGTTCCCAAGCAGCGGCATAGCGTAGGAAAGTAGGGTCAGACTCGACTTTCGGTCTGATCCTCAGCGGCGCAGACCGTCGAAGAAAGTCGAGTCTGACCCTATTTTCAGGTAGCCTCGGCGCGGTGATCGCGGTTGCCAATCTCACAAAGACTTTTGCCGGACCGCGCCCCAGGCGCGTGTTTGAATCGATCACCTTTTCGATCGAACGCGGCGAGTTCGTCGCGATCGTCGGCGAATCCGGCATCGGCAAATCCACGCTGCTGAATTTGGTCGCCGGACTCGAGCGCCCGGATAGCGGATCGATCACCGTGGACGGCGTCGACCTCTGCTCGCTCTCCGACGATGCCCTCACCGTCATGCGCCGCCAGCGAATGGGTTTTGTGTTCCAGTCGTTTCACGTGCTCCCTTATTTGACAGTGGCGCAGAACGTGACGCTGCCGCTTGCTCTGTTACGCCATCACGGCGCGAACGCGCAATCGCGCACAACGGAGGTACTTCGCGCAGTCGGCCTCGAGGACCGCGAGCAGAGCATGCCCCGCGAACTTTCCGGCGGCGAGTTGCAGCGCGTGGCTATCGCCCGCGCTCTCGTGCATCGGCCAGCGATCGTTCTTGCCGACGAGCCCACCGGCAATCTCGGTCCGGATAACGCAACGCAGGTGATCGCATTACTGCGCGAATGCGCCAAATCGAATGGCGCAACGGTGTTGCTGGCCACCCATTCGCGCACCGCAGCGGCAGCAGCCGGTCGCGTGCTTGCGCTGTCGACGCAAAATGTGACACCTGTCGCGCTCGCTGCCGAACAATGACGGCGTTCGAAGCGCATATCGCGGTGGCGCGAGCAACGCTCGGTGGCGCGTTTGGACGTGAACGCGGGCGTCTCGTGCTCGCGACGCTCGCGATCGCGCTCGGCATCGCGCTTGGATTTGCGATCGATCTCGTCAATCGCACGGCGATCGCCGAATTTGCTTCCGGCATGGCGACGTTGTCGGGGAACGCCGATCTCGAGGTGCGCGGAGCCCGCGCCGGCTTCGACGAAAACGTCTACCCGGCGGTTGCGCAAACCGAGGGCGTGGCCGTCGCGTCACCGATCGTCGAAATCCAGGGCCGCTTGCCGGGATTTGACGACACGCTGCCGATATTCGGCGTCGATGCGTTTCGCGCGGCGAGGGTGACGCCGGCGTTACTCGGTGTCGCGAAAGACTCGACGGATGTCCTCGATCCTGGCGCGATATTCGTCAGCGCCGCAGCGCTGGGGCATTTCGGCGTGGACGTCGGCGGAGCCTTGACCCTGCTAGCGGGCACGTCCAAGGTCACACTGCGGGTTGCCGGCGTTACGGCTGATGGCGGACGCGAGCGTTACGCCGTCATGGACATCGCTGCCGTTCAGGACCACTTTGGACGAACCGGCATGCTGACGCGAGTCGACGTGCGCCTTGCCCCCGGCGCCAATGCAACGTCGGTGGCACAACGAGTCGGCGAAAAACTGCCTGCTGGCGTCGTCGTGGTTCCGCCCGCAACGGCAGTCGACGCGACGAGCCGGTTATCGCGTGCGTATCGGATCAACCTCAATGTGCTCGCGCTCGTCGCATTGTTCACCGGCGGACTTCTTGTTTTTTCAACGCAGGCGCTTGCCGTAGCGCGCCGTCGTTCGCAATTTGCGTTGCTGCGCACGCTTGGCGTGACGCGCCGGAGGTTACTGCTGCTCGTCGTCGGCGAAGGCGCGATGATCGGCGCGATCGGCGCCGTCATCGGTCTGCCCGTTGGTTATCTACTGGCGCAATTCGCCCTCCAATACTTCGGCGGAGACTTGGGTGCCGGATTCTTTCGCGGCATACCGCCGCAAGTGCACGTCGCTATTGGAGCGGCGCTTGCGTTCATCGCACTTGGCGTCGTCGCCGCAATGGCAGGCAGCGCGATTCCAGCGCTGGATGCCGCGCGCGCGGCACCGGCGGCCGCGCTCAAATCCGAACAGGCAGGGATATCCTTTGCGCGATTGCGAAGCGCGATTCCGAGCGCAATTCTGTTGGCCGCCGGCGGTCTCGCGACGCTTGCGCCACCGGTCGCGGGTCTTCCGCTGTTCGGCTACGGAGCCATCGCGCTTCTTCTTATCGGCACGCTGCTGTTGCTATCGCGCATCGCCGCGTGGCTCCTTGCATTGGCGCCGCGGCCGCGTAACGTCTCTTCGGCGCTCGCGCTCGACCAGCTACGCGGTGCGCCGGGACAGGCGATCGTGAGTCTCTCGGCGATCGTCGCCAGCGTCGCGCTGATGGTATCGATGGCGATTATGGTCGCGTCGTTCCGGCAATCGCTCGACGATTGGTTGACGCGCGTGCTGCCTGCCGACGTTTACCTGCGCGCCGGTTTCGGCGGCGATACCGCGGCGTTCGGCAATGACGATCAGCGCCGGATCACGGCACTGCCGGGCGTGCGACGCGTAACGTTTTCGCGCTCGCAAAGTCTGTTGCTCGACCCAATGCTGCCGCGCGTGACCCTCATCGCGCGCACGCTCGACGATCCCTCGAAGCTGCCGCTTGTCGGCGCGCCTGCTTCGATCAAGCCGGGCGATCCGCCGCCGCTGTGGGCGACCGAAGCGATGCAGGATCTATACGGATTCACGCCCGGCCAAGGAGTGACCATTCCGCTCGCGGGCAAACCCGTCCGATTCACCGTCGCCGGCATCTGGCGCGACTACGCTCGTCAGCAAGGGGCACTGTTGGTCGACCGCAATCTCTTCATGGAGCTGACCGGCGACCATGACGCCAACGAGGCGGCGCTTTGGCTCGCTCCAGGCGTTTCGATCGACGACATTCGCAAGGCGGTCGAAGCGGACTTCGGCGGCGATCGCATTACGATCACTACCGCCGGTGACCTTCGGCGAATTTCGCTTCGCGTGTTCGACCGCACATTTGCCGTCACCTATGCGCTCGAGGCGGCTGCGGTCGCGATCGGGCTCGCAGGAATGGCGTCGTCGTTCGGCGCATTGGCGCTGGCGCGCCGCCGCGAGTTCGGAATGCTGCGCCACCTCGGCATGACGCGGCGTCAAATTGGCGCGATGCTGGCGACGCAAGGCGCAGCGGTGAGCGCAATCGGGCTCATCGTCGGCTTGCTGTTGGGCGGCGTCATCAGCCTGATTCTGATTTACGTCGTGAATCGGCAGTCGTTCCATTGGAGTATGGATCTGTCGGTGCCATGGTCGGGCCTCGCTGTCTTTTCGGCGGCGTTGCTGGCGCTGGCCGTAGTCACCACGCTTGTTGCTGCACGCGAAGCGATGAGCGAAGACGCGGTGCGCGTCGTGAAGGACGACTGGTAGTCGCATGCAGCGACGTCATTTCCTGCTGTCACCGCTCTTCTTCGCCGGACGCGATGCGTGTGCCGATGTTGCCTATCCGCAAGTCGAGCGCGGCGTTCCGTTGCGTTTTCCGCGTGACCACGGCAGCCACCCGATGTTTCGGACCGAATGGTGGTACGTGACCGGTATTGTGGATTCACCCGGCGCGGAGGTCGGCGTGCAGATCACGTTCTTTCGCTCGCGTCCGGGTGTCACCGAGTCAGGGAAAAGCCGCTTCACGCCACGCGAGCTGCTCTTCGCGCATGCGGCGCTCGCGTTGCCGGCCCGCGGCAGTCTGCTGTCCGATCAACGTGCGGCGCGCGGAGGATTCGGCCTTGCCGAGGCGAGCGAACAGACAACCGACGTCCATATCGAAGACTGGACGCTCGCGCTGCACGAGGATGTGTATCACGCACGCATCGCGGCGCGCGACTTCGCGTTGGCGCTCGAATTTCGGATGACGCAACCGCCGCTGGCGCATGGCGAAAAAGGTGTGAGCCGCAAAGGGCCGCTCGCAGAGCAGGCAAGCTATTACTACAGCGTGCCGCAACTTGTGCTCACCGGAACAATCGCTGTCGACGGACGCGAGCGCGCCGTCACCGGCGTCGCCTGGCTCGATCACGAATGGTCGAGCACCTATCTCGCGCCCGAAGCGCGTGGCTGGGATTGGGCCGGCATCAACTTCGACGACGGCGGCGCGTTGATGGCGTTTCGTATTCGCGATCGCAACGGCAATCCCTATTGGGCGGGAGGCGCTTTTCGAGACGCACAGCAGCGCCAGACGACATTCGATCGCGATGGCGTCCGGTTCGAGCCGTTACGCAAATGGCGCTCGCCGCGCACGAACATCGAGTACTCGATATCGTTTCGCATTTCGGCGGGGGCGTTCGAGCTCGTGCTGGAACCGCTGTTCGACGATCAGGAAGAGGACGCACGCGCGAGCGTCGGAGCCATCTACTGGGAAGGGGCGGTGCGCGCGATTCGCAACGGCGTGTCGGTCGGTCGGGGGTATCTGGAGCTT
>VBCG01000003.1:28206-28693 GCA_005881895.1 Betaproteobacteria bacterium | reverse complement strand
AGCGGACATCTGGTTCAGCGTGAAGAAGCATTGGTGCATCGAAGCGCAACGCGCGATTCGCGCCGCAAGATGATTGGACCCCCACGCTTGTGGCTGGCGCTGCTACGCTGCCCCCGGAGGGGGAGCACCCGCGCCTTGGCCCAGCGGCGCTCATGAGCGGTAGGCTCAACCTGTTTCAGTCGGCGATGCTGCGCTGGCGCGATCTGCATCCCTACAGCGCCGTTCGCGTAGTACAGGTTCGCGAGCCGTTCGACCGCGCGCGCGTCGAGTCCGCCATTGCAGGCCAGCTTTCCGCGGTGGGGCTCACCGGGTTTTCTCTCGACCGGGCACGCGGACGATACGAATACCGCGGTGGACCCGCAGCGGTCGACCTCGAGGTCGTTGCCGGCAACGGCGATCGCCACGCAGCGATCCGGACCGAAATCGAACGCCAATTGAATCGCCCGTTTCCGCGCGACGGCGCCTTTGTCCCGTTCCGCTTCTTTGC
>VBCG01000003.1:0-28093 GCA_005881895.1 Betaproteobacteria bacterium | reverse complement strand
GCCGAACCTTTATCCGGTAACGTTCCGCCCGATATTCGTGCGCAATGCCGGCAAGCTCGTGCGCGGTCTGCATTGGCTCCCGCGCATCGCCGCGAGCTGTCGCCGCGGAATGCGTCCGCGCTACACCGATCACGCCGACGGCTACAACGCTTTCGAATTCGTGACGCTCGCGGCACCTGCTGTCAGCACGGTGCGCGTCAAAGCGAAGGCACTCGGGGTAACGTTCAATGATCTGCTGCTCGCGATCATTCTGAAGGCGCTTTCGCGCGACTTGCCGGAACCTTCTCGCGCCGGGCGGCGCCGCGAAGTCGCCGTCGCGTCGATCGTCAATTTGCGCAGTGAAAGCGGCTACACGGCTCACGATGCTTTCGGCCAATTCTTGAGCTCGATGCGCATTTCACACCCGTTGCCGGACGGGATCACCGTCGAGGCGCTCGCGCGGGACATTCATCGCGAGACGACGCGCTTCAAGCGGCGCAAGCTCTATCTGCAGACATTGCTGACCGTGCAGATCAACGGCGTCGTGTGGTGGTTCCTCAATACCGGTCAGCGGCAGCGGTTGTACGCAAAGGCTTATCCGGTTCTCCGTGGATGCGTTGTGGGAATCCTCGATCACGAGTGGCGGGGCGCCGGAGTATTTGCGTGCCGTTCCCACCGGTCCGCTCGCCCCGCTCGTCGTCGCGGCAACGAGCTCGGGGAACGCGCTGGCGCTCGGCTTGTCGTATCGCCGCTCGGCGCTCACGGCGGGAAAAGTGGCTACAATCGGGAGCCTTGTCGCGGACTGCGTGTGCTCGCTACAATGAAAAAAATACCATCGCGTCTCATGTCGCTCCTGCTCGCGCTCGCGTTGGCGCTTGCAGGATGCGCGACGCCTTCGGGGACGGCGGAGCAAGCCGCTGTCGCACGGCCGCCCGCCGCGCACCTGTCGACGATCGATCGCGCGCTGGAAGAACGGATACTCACGCTCGACCCCGAGCACGTGAGCGCCGACGACGTCCGCACGCTCGCGCAAGGACCTGCGCCGCGCATCATTCTGTTGCATGGCGGCATCTATCCCGTGCATTTGTTGATGGTGTCGTTCGGCCGCTTCTTGACTGGAATGGGCTACCCGGAAGCGCAAATTCGCGACCCGGGCAACCGCGATTGGTCGTACAGCCCCTACGAGAGCAGCGACGAGCTCGCCGGCATGGCCGCATGGCAATACGAGCACGACGGCATGCGTCCGATGATGATCGGCCACAGCCAGGGTGGGATGCAGGCCGTCAAGGTACTGCGCGAGCTGGCCGGACAAATGAGCGACAAGATTTCGGTGTGGAATCCCGTGACGCACAGTGCCGAGCCCCGCACGACGATCGTCGATCCTTTGACTGGTAAGGAACGTCCGGTCGTCGGCACTTCAATCGCGTACGCAAGCGCTGTCGGCGCGGGCGGCGCCGCGTTCCTCCTGCCGAATCAATGGAACATGATCGGCCGGCTGCGGCTGATTCCTGACAGCGTCGACGATTTCACCGCGTTTCTGATCGGCCTCGACATGGTGGCGTGGACGCTCCCCGGCGCCGAAACGAATAGTTATCGAGCGAACGGAACGGCGACGGTCCGCAACGTTGAGCTGCCCGCCTGGTACAACCACATTGCCGTTCCGGTCACGGACCACCTTCCGCGCGACGGACAAACTCGCGATTGGATCAATGCGTACGTTCCCGGCAATAACGCCGATCCCTCGGAATTGCCCGGCGATGCCATGCTGCATGTCCTATGGGCGGCCGACGTCTGGTACAGCGTCAAGAAGCACTGGTGTCTTGAAGCGCAACGGCTGATCCGCGCGAAGCGCCGTTAGACGGCAAATCGGCCCGCCCGACGCGATTTGCACGTTCGTGCTGGGCGCAGGCGTCGACGCGGGGCCGGTTAGAATGGCGGTTTCTCCGCATTCGCAAACTCCCCATCGATGGCAGGCCCGCTCGCCGGTCAAGTTGCGCTCGTCACGGGCGCCGCCCGCGGCATCGGCCGTGCGATCGCGCGGAAGCTTGCCGCCGGCGGCGCCGATGTTGCCGTCAATTATTACAACAGCCATGACGAGGCCGAAGCGCTATGCGCGGAGCTTCGCGCGATGGGACGACGCGCTGCCGCGATCCAGGGCAGCGTCGGCGTACCGGAAAGCGTCGACGAGATCTTCGGCGAGCTCGGCAAGCACTTCGATCGCGTCGATATCGTCGTGTCGAACGCCGCATCCGGCGTGCTGAAGCCCGTATTGGACATGGGCCTCAAGCATTGGCGCTGGTGTCTCGAAACCAACGCGCTGGCGGTCAATCTGCTCGCCCAACGCGCGGTTCCACTGATGAAGAATGGCGGTCGCATCATTGCGCTCTCGAGTCTCGGCGCCACGCGCGCGATGCCGATGTACGGCTTCATCGGCGCATCGAAGGCAGCCCTCGAGGCATTGGTGCGTGCACTGGCGCAAGAGTTGGGACCGCGCGGGATTCGCGTGAACACCGTCAGCGCCGGAGTCGTCGACACCGATGCGCTTGCGTATTTTCCGAATCGCGACGAATTGCTCGCCAACTTCGCGCAACGTACGCCGGCAGGCCCTGTTTTGACGCCGGAGGATGTCGCCGGTGCCGTTTATCTGCTCTGTCTGCCGGAGGCGGCGATGATCAATGGTCATACGCTCGTCGTCGACGGCGGCTTCGCGATCTCGGGGTAGCGGACTTTAATGAGGATCGACGCGGGATTGCTGGGCAAGAGCGTGATCGTGACCGGCGGCAGTCGCGGCATCGGTCGTGCGATCGTCGAGCTCTTCGCCGACGAGGGCTCTGACGTTACGTTCTTCTATCGCGACAATGCCAAGGCCGCCGATGAAGTCGTGCAGGCGGCGACCGCGACGAGCCGCAAGGTCGCCTCCGAAAAGGTCGACGTGCGCGACGCAAGCGCATGCGCCGCTGCGGTGGAACGCGTCGCCAATCGCTGCGGCCGGATCGACATCCTCGTGAACAACGCGGGCATCATTCGCGACAATCAGCTCGCGGCGCTTGAGGACGACGACGTACGTTCGGTGCTCGAGACGAACGTCGGCGGCGTCTTCAACATGGCGCGCGCCGTGGTGCCGCACATGATCGTCCAGCGCGCCGGCAAGATCATCAACCTGAGCTCGGTGTCGGGCGAGAAAGGCGGCCGCGGCCAGACCAATTACGCGGCGAGCAAGGGCGCAATCAACGCCTTCACGCGTGCGCTCGCCGTCGAGCTCGCGCCGCGGAAGATTACCGTCAATGCAGTGGCGCCGGGCGTCATCGAAACCGAAATGTCGCAGGACGTCCGCGACGCCGCCGGGGACGTCGTCCTGTCAAAAATCCTGCTGCGGCGTTTCGGCAGTCCCGAGGATGTCGCCTGCGCTGTCTGGTTTCTCGCATCAGACTATGCGAACTACGTGACCGGAGAAGTTCTCCACGTCGACGGCGGTTTCAAAATGGAATGAATGGAAAGGGTCAGTCGCAATGGCAAACGATGCAATCACGAAAGAAGAAATCCTGGCGGTCTATCCAAAGGTCGCCGAAACGATGGCCGATGCGCTCGGCTGCGACATCGAGGACATCAACCTCGATGTCTCGCTGATCGAAGGCCTTGACGCCGAGTCGATCGACTTTCTGGACATGGTGTTTCGACTCGAGCGCGCGTTCAAGATCAAGATTCCGCGCGGCAAGATCGTCGAGAATGCGCGCGGCGATCTGCCCGAGAGTGAATTCGAGCAGAAAGGCATCGTCACCGAAAAAGGACTCGTCCAGCTCAAGAGCTACTTGAGCGAAATTCCGGACTCTCGTTTCAAAATACCGATGAAAGTGGCTGACATTCCGCGCCTGTTCACCCCCGAGACCTTTTGCAAGCTGGTTGTCCGCGCGCAGCGAGAGGCGCAGGCGACGGCTTGAACCGAGCGTATGGTCTCGTCCGCATGTCACCGCACTTCGCCGCGTACTCGTTCGTCGATCGCATCACGGAATTCGTTCCCGCAAAGCATGCGCGCGGCGAGTTTGCCGTCCCGCCGCGGCTACCCGACTTCTCGTCGTGTCTCGTCGCCGAGGCTGTTGGACAACTCGCCGCGTGGGTATCGATGGCGCACATTGATTTTCGCGGCCGCCCGGTCGCTGCGCTCGCCACGGAAACGCGGTTTCATGGCGACGCGATCCCGGGGCGCACGCTCGAGCTCGCGGTCGATATCGATGATTGCGACGACGATGCCGTCGCATACAGCGGGTCAGCGAGCGTCGATGGCAAGACGATCATCGAACTGATCCACTGTCTGGGACCGATGCTGCCGGTGGCCGATTTCGACGAGCCCGACGCGTTGCGCCAACGCTTTGCACTGCTGCGCACGATCGGCGCGTCGCCCCACCGCTTCGAAGGCGTCACGCTGCCCACGGTCGTGACGCGCGAGCACGTGCCGGGTCACGCGCTGAAGGCAACGCTTCCCGTTCCGCTGGACGCGCCGTTTTTCGGCGATCATTTCCCGCGTCGCGCGGTGTTTCCTGCGACGCTGCTGCTCGACACACAGATCCGGCTTGCGCTCGACCTCGCGCGTGAAGCACTCCCGCAGAAGGACGGTGAAGCGCCGCATCCCGTTCGCGTGACAAACGTCAAGATGCGCGCGTTCATCCTGCCCGGACAAGACGTCGAGCTGACCATCGATCTCGCGCCGCTTGCGAACGGCGTGGCGAAGGCGTCGCTTGGCGCGCGGATCGACGAGCGCGTCGTCGCGACGGCGCGATTGGAGATCGCAGGATGAAACGCCGTGTCGCGATCACCGGTATTGGGTTGGTCACGCCTTGCGGCAACGACGTCGCGACGACATGGAATGCGCTTCTCACCGGACGAAGCGGCACCGCGCCGATCACGCTGTTCGACGCGCGCGGTTTCTCCACGCGAATTGCCGCGGAAGTGAAGGGCTTCGATGAAATGGTCATTGAAGCCGACCGCAAGCTGTTGAAGTTCGCGAACCGCTCGCACAGGTTTGCGCTCGCCGCCGCCGAGCAGGCGTTTCGCGATGCGGGGATCATGCCGACTGCTGACACCGGAGAGCGCTGGAGTTGCGCCGTCGGAACCGGGATGATGGGGGTCGATTTCGCCGACCTCGCCGCCGTGCACCGCCACTCGGCGGCGAGCGGCGAGCTCAACGCCACCGCGCTATTGTCCGATCCCGCCGCGGCCGATCCGCTGGTGTTCTGCCGCAGTCAGTCGACCGCCGGAGTGTCGCTGCTGACGCGCCGCTTCGGCATTCGCGGCTATGCAACGTCGGTGCACACTGCCTGCGCATCGGGCGGTCAGGCGATCGGCACCGCGCTCAAATTGATTCGCCGGGGCGCCGCGGATTACGCGCTCGCCGGCGGTTTCGATTCGATGATCAGTCCCGTCGGATTGGCCGGCTTTTGTTTGTTGTCTGCGGTGTCCACCGATAACGACACGCCCGAACGCGCAAGCCGGCCGTTCGACGCGACACGCAACGGTTTCGTACTCGGCGAAGGCGCGGGTTTCGTCGTCCTCGAGGAATGGGAAGCAGCGCAGCGCCGCGGCGCGCGCATTTATGCCGAGCTCGCCGGCGACGGCAATTCGTTATCGTCGTATCGGATCACCGACTCGCCGCCCGATGGCGATGGCCCGATCCAATCGATGCGCGCAGCGTTGAGCGATGCGGGCGCCGTGCCCACCGATGTCGATTACATCAACGCGCACGGCACGTCGACGACGATGAACGATCAAAGCGAGAGCGCAGCGATTCACGAGGTATTCGGCGATTACGCGCGTTCGGTTTCGGTGAGCTCGACCAAAAGCTCGATGGGACACTTGATCGCCGCCGCGGGCGCCGTCGAAGTCGTCGCGTGCGCGCTTGCGATTCATCATGGCGAGATGCCGATCAACGCGAACTACCGAGATCCCGATCCGGGGTGCAACCTTAATCTCGTTCTGGGCGGCCCGCGCAAACAGCAAGTGCGGATGACGCTTTCGAATTCGTTCGGTTTCGGTGGCTCGAACAGCTGCGTGATTCTCCGCCATCCCGACGAAGTCAGCGCGATCGATGGTCGTCACTGATATGGCGCGACCCCGTATTCTTATCACCGGCAGTGGCGCCGTATGCGGTTCGGGCAATTCGCCGGCTGCGATCTTCGACGCTCTTTGCGAGGGCCGCTCGGCGGTCGCGCCGATTGAGCAATGGGACACGACGGACTGGCCCGTGAAAGTCGCGGCGGAAATCGCCGACTTCAATCCGCGCGCAATGGTCGAGGACCGCAAGCTGCACAAATTCATTCGGCGCACCGACATGCTCGGACTTTTCGCTGGCAGCCAGGCGGTCGACACCGCGGGATTCGTCGGACATCGCACGACGCTGGCCCCGGATGCAGCGGCGACCTACAGCGACCGCAGCGGTGTCTATGTCGGTTCGGGCGGCGGTGCGTACAACTCGCAATACGAATTTTTTCCCTTGATGACCGAAGCCGACGGCGATCTCGTGCGCTTCGGCGAAGAGCTTTCGAACGTCGTCAATCCGATGTGGCTTTTGCGCACGCTGCCGAACAACGTGCTATGTCATCTGGGGATCAAGTACCGCCTCAAGGGTTCGAACGCCTGCATCACGAACCACAGCTGCGGCGGCACGCTCGCGGTGATCGAGGCCGCGGAAGCGCTGCGGACGGGCGAGGCCGATCGCGCTGTCGCGGTCGGTCATGACACGCTGATCGAGCCGCAGATGGTGCTGTATTACCACGCGTGCGGATTGCTCGCTGCCGATACGATTCGACCATTCGACGCGGCGCGCGACGGCAGCCTGTTCGGCGAAGGCGCCGGCGCCCTCGCGCTGGAAACCGAGCAAAGTGCCGTGAAGCGAAACGCGACCGTCATCGGCGAAGTGCTGGCCGGCGGACATGCCGGCGAAGCGACCGGGCTGCTGTCCATTCGCGACGACGGCGACGGTCTCGCGCGCGCAATCGGCGAAGCATTGCACGATGCCCGGCTCGGCGCGTCCGATATCGGCATGATCGTCGCGCATGGCAACGGAACTCGACAATCCGATGCGTCGGAAGCGACCGCGCTGCGGCGCGTGTTCGGCAGCGCCGTGCCGCCAATCGCGGCGTTCAAGTGGTCGATCGGACACCTGATCGCGGCCGCAGGCATCGTCGAGACCGTCGTCGCCCTCCATGCGCTCAAGAAACGATTGGTGCCCGGCGTCGCGACGTTACGTTCGCTCGATCCCGAGTGCGCCGACCTTCCGGTTTCGACCAAAGCGCAGGTACCGCGAGGCAATGTTGCGCTCGTGCTTTGCCGCGGCTTCGCGGGCACCGACACAGCGCTGATCGTCCGCGGCGCGTAGCAACCGATGTCCGCAGCCGAAGCGCCGACGCCGATGCGCTGCGGCATCGATTCGGTCGAGATCGCTCGGATCGAGCGTATGCTCGGCGAATCGCCCGGCGACGATCTCGCGAAGATTTTTTCCGCGCAGGAGCTCTCCGACAGCGGAAGCGGACCCGGCCGCGCAGCCAGCCTTGCGGCGCGCTATGCGGCGAAGGAAGCCTGCATCAAGCTGTTCCCTCGCGAGCTGGCCCTAGGGCAGATCGAGCCTGCGCAATTCGCCGTAGAGCGGGACGCATACGGCGCGCCGCAAATCGTCTGTGGCGCGAATGCGCAGGCGCTGCTCGACCGTCATCGATTGTCCCGCATCACGATTTCGCTGACGCACGACCGAACGAGCGCATCGGCCGTTGCGCTCGCGCTTCCGACGACGACGTTCGTGCCGCTATCAGGCCGCATCCTGTTCCACGCGCTGCCGTTTCGACGTCGCGTAATGTTGGAGAATCTTCGGCGCGTTTTCGGCGTCGCGGTTCCCCCCAATGAAATCGAGCGGCTTGCGCAGGCGCACTACGCGCATCTGGCACGGCTGGGAATCGAATTCTTCAAGTTTCGCTGGCTCTCGGCCGAACGAAAGCGCGCCCTCGTCCGCGTCGAGAATCTGGACGCGTTCATCACGGCTTTTCGCGAGGGCAAAGGCGTGCTGATCCTTACGGGTCACTTCGGCAATTGGGAGGTCGCGACCGTCGCGGGCATCCAGAATTATCCTGAGGTGCACGGCCGCTTCCATTTTGTCCGGCGGCCGATCAAGCCGCGCTGGCTCGATCAACTCGTGACGCAGCGATTCAATCGGGCGGGCTTCGGCGTCATGGGCAAGCGCGGCTCGCTTGACCGGATCGTCGAACGCCTCGAAGCCGGCGACGTCATCGTGTTCCCATTCGATCAATACGCGCATCGCCCCGACGGCATCGACGTCGAGTTCTTCGGCCATCCGGCGGGTACGTTCAAGAGTTTGGCTATCATCGCGCTCGCGACCGGCGCGCCCGTGTTGCCCGCCGCCAGCTGGCGGGAGCCGGACGACCGGCACGTGCTGCGCTTCGAAGAGCCGGTTGCGCCCGTCGACCACGAAAATGTCAACGAAGCGATCCGCTCGACGACGCGCGCGTTCAATGCGGCGCTCGAGCGGCTGGTGCTGCGGCATCCCGAACAGTGGTATTGGGTCCACCGCCGGTGGAAGTCGGCCGGACGCGGGAGGGGCTGATCGGCTAAAATATCGCGCTATGCTCGCTCAGCTCGCCACCGTCGACTGGCTCGCGCCGAAGTTCCTCGTTCTCTACGTGTTCTTCGCGTCGATGATGTACGTGCATTTGCGCGGCCGCGTCCGGCATCGGTTCTATCGCCAGCTCACCGATCATTCGACGTTCATGGCGCCGTACAACGCGCTGATGTACATGTTCTCGGCGGTGCCGAACAAGCCGTACGTCGACGTCAGCCAGTTTCCCGAGCTCAAGCCGCTCGCCGAGAACTGGAAAACCATCCGTGACGAGGCGCTCAAATTGTTCGACCAAGGCCATATCCGCGCGGCTGCCGGTTACACCGACCTCGGCTTCAATTCGTTCTTCCGTCGCGGCTGGAAGCGCTTCTACGTCAAATGGTACGACGCGCCGCTGCCCTCCGCGGAAGCGTTGTGTCCTAAGACCGTTGCGCTCGTGCAGTCGATCAAGAACGTCAACGGCGCAATGTTCGCGTTGCTGCCGCCCGGCGGCGATCTCGGCAAGCATCGCGATCCGTTCGCCGGCTCGCTTCGCTACCACCTCGGGCTCGTCACGCCGAACTCGGACAGCTGCAAGATCTGGGTCGACGGCGAGCCCTACTATTGGCGCGACGGCGAAGCGGTGATGTTCGACGAAACGTTCATCCATTGGGCCGAGAACAAGTCGGATGTGACGCGTCTAATTCTGTTCTGCGACGTCGAGCGACCGCTCAAGAGCCGCATCATGGCAAAAATCAATCACTGGTTCGAAGCCACGGCGATCCGCGCGAGTCAAACGGAAAATGCGCCGGGTGATCAGATCGGCGTCTTGAACCGCATTTTCAGCGTCGCCTATTACTTGCGCCTGCCCGGCAAGGCACTCAAGAAGAAAAGCAGGTTCGCCTACTACGCGACGAAATGGCTGATCGTCGCGGGCATCTTGTATCTGCTCCTCCGGTAACGACCTCCTTCCCCTGAGGTTGACCCGCGCGCATGGTGCTTCCCGCCAATTAGTTGACAAAGTCAAGTAATTGGCGAAAATTGCACCGTGGACGCCGCCCCGCTCACTGCACGCGTCGACGCAGTCCGCCGCTTCAACCGCTTCTACACGCAGCGGATCGGCGTTCTTCGCGATGGCCTCTACAACAGCATCTATTCGCTCGCCGAAGTTCGCGTGCTCTACGAGCTCGCCCACGCAGAGCGGCCTCTCACCGCGACGGAACTCGCGCGGACGTTGACGATCGACGCGGGCTATCTGTCGCGCATCCTGCGCAAGTTCGAAGCAAATGCGCTGATCCGCAAGCTACGGTCGAAAAGCGACGGCCGCCAGCTCCACTTGTCGCTGACCGCGAGCGGCCGCAAGGCGTTCGCGCCGCTCGACCGCGCCTCGCACGATGAAATCGCGGCGCTGCTGGCACCGCTGCGTGTGGATGCGCAGCACCGCGTCGTCGATGCGATGGGCGCCATCGAATCGCTCCTTGACGGCGCCGGTCACCTGGCAACGCCTTCGCGCTCGACCGCGCCCTACCGGCTGCGCAATCACCATCCCGGCGACATCGGCTGGGTCATCTCGCGTCACGGCGCGCTCTATGCGCAGGAATATGGTTGGGACGACACGTTCGAGGCGCTGGTCGCGGAGATCGCCGCGAAGTTCCTCAAGCACTTCGATCCGCAATGCGAGCGCTGCTGGATCGCCGAGCGCGACGGTCACAACATTGGTTCGGTGTTTCTCGTTCGGCGTTCGCCGACTGTCGCGCAGTTGCGCTTGCTGAGCGTGGAACCGTCGGCGCGCGGTCTGGGGATCGGCCGCCATCTCGTCGATGAATGCATCTCGTTCGCACGTGCGGCCGGCTACCGCAAGATCATGCTGTGGACCAACGCCGGCCTCGATGCTGCGCGCCATATCTACGAGCGCGCGGGCTTCAAGCCCACGCGCGAAGAGCGCCATCACAGCTTCGGCAAGGACCTGGTGGGTCAGACGTTCGAGCTGAAGCTGTAGTTGCTACAATCCGCGTTCCCAAAAAACCGCATGGAGGATCCCGTCATGGCGCTACCGATGTTTCAATCATCCATTCCTGTCTTCACCAAGACGCTGACCAACCTGAAAGCGATTCTCGAGAAAGGCGCGGCGCACGCACAGGCGAAAAAGATCGACGAAGCGGTGCTGCTGCAAGCACGGCTTTATCCCGACATGCTTCCCTTGACGGCGCAAGTTCAAATCGCGGCCGACATGGCGCGCGGCGGCGCCGATCGGCTCACCGGCAGCGAGCCCCAGTCATGGGAGGACAACGAGAAAAGCTTTGCCGAACTAATCGCGCGCGTGGATCGAACGATTGAATACCTGAAATCGTATAAGGCCGCTCAATTCGACGGCGCGGAGACGCGGCAGGTCACGCGCAAGCTTCGCGGACAGCCGAAGACCTTCACCGGCGCTAACTATTTGCAGCAGTTCGTCGTGCCGAATCTCTACTTTCACGTCACGACGGCGTACGACATTCTGCGGCACAACGGCGTCGAGCTCGGCAAGCTCGACTTTTTGGGCTCGCTCGACTGAAACGTCGCTGTCATTCCGAGCGCAGCTAGTAACCTGCTTTCGGATTGCCTACGGCGCGGAGTAGGGTCCGTCGGACAGCTTCGTGCCGTTACCGGTGACGTTTTTCAGCTTCAACATCTCCACGGCCTGAATCTGGTCGCCGAATGCGAACGTCGAAGTCATCGGCGTTGTGACATTGAACGTTGAACCGACACCGAAATCGTTCCGATCGGATCGTCGATCAGCTTGCTGTCGGGCCCCGCCGCGCACGGCTTCCCGGGCCACAGGCGTGGTAACCGCCGAATAGCCGCGGAGACGCGCTCTTCGATCGGCGTCACCGCAGTGCCGAGCGGAATGGGGACAGCCCCCTGTTGCTTGAGACGTGAGGCCGTTCGCGCCCGCCGGTCCCGTAAACGACCACCACGCCATCGGAACGCCCTGCGCGTTCGGAAACGTGCCGGCCTGCCCGTCCAGCGCGCCCGCGCCGGTGATCGCAATGTCCGTCTCGCGAAACGCATAAACGAGCGGCGAGTAATTGAACAAATCGTTGTCTTCCCACCGCGTCAACACGTTTGGATACTGGTGTGGATCGGTGCTGAACTTGAGCGTCGCGCCTTCGACCAAGTGCAGGTCGATCGCGACTTCGCAGGCGAATGGCGCCCGTCAGAAACGTGCCCTCGGGGATGAGCATCCGAACACCGCCCCTCGCAACGCATTCGCTGATCGCCGCGGCGATCGTCGCCGTCAATCGGTTACGCCATCGCCGACGGCACTGAAGCGCGTGATGGGAAAGGCGCGGTTCGGAATGTCGGGCGGTCTGATGCGCGCGAGGATGTCATCGGCCTGAGCCCATGGATCGACGAGCGACTGCCCGCGTCCGCTCGGCCAATAGCCGGCCACGCCAGCAAGACCGTCACCCGCGGCGGTCTTGAGAAATAGACGACGTCGCTGATCGAATCTCCAAAGGTCGTTCACGTCACTCCTCGACGCGCAGCGTGGCGGCTAGGAGCCGCCGAACATCGTGTCGCAGCTAAATTCGTCCGAGCAGCAACAGTACGAGCATCACGATGACGATGGCACCAAGAACGCCGCTCGGCGTATAGCCCCAGGACGAGCTGTACGGCCACGTCGGCAAAGCGCCGATCAGAATCAACACGAGAATGATCAGGAGGATGGTGGTGATCGACATGTTCGTTTTCCCTTCTTGCAGTCGGAATGGAAATCGCCGGCGTCGACGCCGGTGCGCGACGGTTGTCCAAGCGCACCGGCACAAACCACCCTATTCGCCGGCGGCTTCGTCAGCGGCGTTTACGCAGTTTCTATGCCATGCATACGTCGCCGCACGCACCGATGGAGACCGCACACGCAGGTCCGTGAAGCAACGTTCCGCGCGCATTCGTCCATGTAACTCTTACGCGCGCGTAGGGTAGCTTCTTCTCGCGGCGGCGCAGCCGCTGCGTCCGAAATTTGCCTACGGATAATCAAATACGCCCCGTGACAAAAACCACGAGAACAAGCGCTGTGGCCGCGCCGATGGCTACGCTCCGAATTAGCCCCATTGGCGGCTGTGGGGGGCAAGAAGGCAGCGCGATCAACAACAGGATTCCGAGCGCGACGAGAAGGAAGGCTGCGAAGTTCACGCGTTCATCTCCAAGCAGCGATGAAAAAACGGGCGATCCTGCTGCAAGTCACGTTCCAGCCTGAGAAACCAAAAACAAAAACCGCTTCGCAACAAGCCTGCGGCCGCGCCACGTAAACTAGCGCACCGTCGAGTCGGAGAGAAGATGGATGACATCGGATGGCACGCGCTCGTGGCGGCCGCGAAGGCGGCGAGTGCGCAAGCGTATTGTCCGTTCAGCGGCTTCGCCGTAGGCGCCGCGGTGCGCGCTGCGGATGGACGTATATTTGCGGGCTGCAACGTCGAGAACGCATCGTATGGTCTCGCCGTGTGTGCGGAACGTAACGCAGTCTTTCACGCTGTCGCAGCGGGTGCGCGCGAAATTGTCGCCGTCGCTGTTTACACACCGACACCGATGTACGCAACGCCGTGCGGCGCTTGCCGTCAGGTGCTGCTGGAGTTTGGCCGCAATGCCGAAGTGCTATGTGCCTGCGAGGGTGCGGAACACGGCCGGTTCACGGTTTCATCGTTGCTACCGCACGGGTTCGCAATTCCGCCACGCTGACGTCATAGATTGGGCGCGAGCCGACGCCGCGCCACGTCGAGCGGAAGTCCCGACCTTGTCGCAAAATCCACCAGTTGGTCCTCGCCGATCTTGCCCACGGCAAAGTAACGCGCATCCGGATGTGCGAGATAGAATCCCGACACCGATGCGGCCGGCAGCATCGCGAAGTTTTCGGTGATCGTCATTCCGATTCGCTCCGCTTCGAGGAGATCGAACAGCGGCGCCTTCACCGCGTGATCTGGACACGCCGGATATCCCGGCGCCGGACGAATGCCGCGATATTCCTCGCGAATCAACGCCGCGTTATCAAGACTCTCGTCAGGCGCGTAGCGCCACAGCTCCCTGCGAACCCGCATATGCAGCCACTCGGCGAACGCCTCGGCGAGCCGGTCCGCGAGCGCCTTCACCATCAGCGCCGAATAATCATCGCGCTTCGCCTCGAACTCGGCGACCTTCTTCTCGATGCCGAGGCCGGCCGTCACGGCAAACGCGCCGGCGTAATCCGCGATCCCCGCGCTCGCCACGAAATCGGCCAGACAGTAATTCGGCTTGCCTTCGGGCCGCGCGTTTTGCTGGCGCAGGTTGTGCCAGACGAGCGCCGGTACGTCGCGCTTCGCCGAGTTCCACAGGACGATATCGTCGCCGTCGGCGTTCGCCGGCCAGAATCCGATGACCCCGCTCGCCGTTACCCACCGCCCGTCAACGACGCGCGCAAGCATCGCCTGCGCTTCGGTGAACAACGTCCGCGCCGCCTCGCCGACGATAGCATCCTCGAGTATTGCCGGATATGAGCCGGCGAGCTCCCACGCCTGGAAAAAGGGGCCCCAATCGATGAACGGGACGAGCAGGCGCAAATCGACGTTACGGAAGGGACGCCGGCCAATGATGGTCGGCGTGGGCGGAACATAACGCGACCAGTCGGCACGAAACCCATTGGCGCGCGCGTCGGGGAGCGCAATCAGCATCGGACCCTTTTTCCCTGCGTGCTGGACGCGGATTTTTTGGTAATCCGCAGCCACTTCGGCGACATACGAATCGCGTTGATCGGCGGAGAGAAGGCTGGTCGTCACGCCGACGGCGCGTGACGCATCGGGCACGTAAACGGTAGCCCCCTTGTAGTTGGGGGCGATCTTGACGGCCGTATGGACACGCGACGTCGTGGCGCCGCCGATCAACAGCGGCAGCGTGAATCCTTCGCGCTGCATCTCGCTCGCCACATGCGCCATCTCCTCAAGCGAAGGCGTGATCAGACCCGATAGTCCAATCGCGTCTGCCTTATTTTCGCGCGCGGTCGCGAGAATCTTTTGTGCCGGGACCATCACGCCCAGATCGATGACATCGAAGTTGTTGCACTGAAGAACGACGCCGACGATGTTCTTGCCGATGTCGTGCACGTCGCCTTTGACGGTCGCCATCACGATCCGGCCTTTCGGCTTGCCGCCCACGCCGCTCCGCTTCTTCTCTTCTTCGATGAACGGAATCAGATGCGCGACAGCCTGTTTCATCACCCGCGCGCTTTTCACGACCTGCGGCAAAAACATCTTGCCGGCGCCGAACAGGTCGCCGACGACGTTCATGCCCGCCATCAGCGGCCCTTCGATGACCTCGATCGGTTTAGCGCCGCGCGCATCGATCGCTAGCCGCGCTTCCTCGGTATCCGCGACGATGAAATTTGCGATGCCCTTGACGAGTGCGTGCGAAAGTCGCTCTTCGACGCTGCCGTTGCGCCAGGCGAGCTCTTCTTCAGGCTTGCGGGCCGCGGATTTGTACGACTCGGCAAACGTCACCAGCTTTTCCGTCGGGCTCGGCCCGTTTGCCGGACGCCGATTCAACACGACGTCTTCGACGAGCTCGCGAAGCGTCGGATCGAGCTCGTCATACACGCCGAGCTGACCCGGATTGACGATGCCCATCGTCAATCCGGCCTTGATCGCGTGATACAGGAAGACCGTGTGAATTGCCTCGCGCACCGGATCGTTGCCGCGGAAGCTGAAGCTGACGTTGGAGACGCCACCCGACACCTTCGCATGCGGCAGATGCGCCTTGATCCAGCGCGTCGCCGCAATGAAATCGACGGCGTAGTTATCGTGCTCCTCGATACCGGTCGCGATGGCGAAGATGTTCGGATCGATCACGATGTCTTCGGGCGGAAAGCCGACCTTGTCGACGAGCAGATCGTAGCTTCGCTGCGCGATCCGCGTCTTGCGCTCGAGCGTGTCGGCCTGCCCTTTCTCGTCGAACGCCATCACGATGACGGCCGCGCCGTAACGGCGCACCAACTTGGCCTGGTGCAAGAACGCCGCTTCGCCTTCCTTGAGCGAGATCGAGTTGACGATTGCCTTGCCCTGCACACATTTCAATCCCGCTTCGATCACTTCCCATTTCGACGAGTCGATCATCAACGGGACGCGCGCGATATCGGGCTCAGCGGCGATGAGATTCAGGAAGCGCGTCATTGCCGCTTTCGAATCGAGCATCGCCTCGTCCATGTTTACGTCGATCATCTGCGCGCCGTTTTGCACTTGCGAGCGCGCGACTTCGACCGCGCCCGCGAAATCGCCGGACAGGATCAGCCGTGAAAATACCTTGGAGCCGGTGACGTTCGTCCGCTCGCCGACGTTGACAAACAGCGAGTCGTCGCCGATGGCGAGCGGCTCGAGGCCGGCGAGGCGCATCACACGGGACATGCAACAGCCTGTCCTGTGGTCAGCGGCGCATCACGCAATCGCGCGCTCCGCTTCCTCGGGAATCGCTCGGGGAGGTAGGTCGCGCACCGAATCTGCGATGGCGCGAATATGCGCGGGCGTCGTGCCACAGCACCCGCCCACGATATTGACGAAGCCGCTTTGCGCGAAATCCTTGAGCATCCGGGACGTTTGCTCGGGCGTCTCGTCGTAGCCCGTGTCGGACATCGGGTTGGGCAAGCCCGCGTTCGGATAACACGATACGAACGTATCCGTGGTGCGCGCAATCTCCTCGATGTACGGCCGCATCAACGCGGCGCCGAGCGCACAGTTCAAGCCGACGGCCAACGGACGCACATGCCGGATCGAATTCCAGAACGCTTCGGGCGTCTGGCCGGAGAGCGTGCGACCCGACGCGTCGGTGATCGTGCCGGAAACGATCACGGGCCAGCGCCGTCCGATGCGCTCGAAATACGCATCGAGCGCAAACAACGCGGCCTTGGCGTTCAGCGTATCGAAGATCGTCTCGACAAGAAAAAGGTCGGCGCCGCCTTCGGCCAACGCTTCGATCGCCTCCCCGTATGCGTGTGAAAGCTCATCGAAGCTCACGTTGCGCTTTGCCGGATCATTAACGTCGGGCGAGATCGACGCGGTGCGATTGGTCGGCCCGAGCGACCCCGCGACGAACCGCGGCTTGTCGGGCGTTTTCGCAGTCCACCTGTCTGCGCATTCGCGCGCGATGCGGGCTGCGGCGCGATTCATCTCGGCCACGCGATTCTCGAGACCGTAATCCGCCTGCGCGATTCGCGTCGAGCTGAATGTGTTCGTTTCGGTGATGTCGGCGCCCGCCGCGAAATACGCATCATGGATGTCGCGCACGACATCCGGACGCGTCAATACGAGGATATCGTTGTTGCCCTTGAGATCGCCACCGTGGTCGTGGAAGCCGCAAGCGGGAGGTCCGCGAAAATCGGCCTCGCTCAGCTTCCGCTCCTGGATCATCGTGCCCCACGCGCCATCGAGAATCAGGATTCGTTGGCGCAAAAGGCGCACAAGCTCGGCGGTGCGATCAGGTTGCATGTGGGAGAACGTCTTGTAAGCGCTGGATCGGCGCCACAAATTTTAACATTGACGCTATGGCCATCCTGCATGCGCCAAGGCATTACGACAGAACGCCGGCGCATAATGTACACGCCGAGTTGAACACGGCGTCTTCGACGCCGGTTAACTCGGCTTCAAGGGGATACAGTCATGAAACATTTGAAACCGAACGAAGCGTACGAGTTGCTGCAGAAGAATCCCCAGGCGGTCATGATCGATTGCCGCAGCGAAGTCGAATACCTATATGTGGGCCATCCGGTGCCGTCGCACCACGTTTCGTGGAACGACGGGCCGGATTGGGATATCAATCCGCATTTCGTCGGACAGGTAAAGAAGGTGACGCAAAGCGCCGAACGTCCTGTCGTGCTCATCTGCCGCAGCGGGCAACGTTCCGTCGCGGCGGGCGTCGAGCTGGAGAAAGCCGGCTTTGCGGACGTCTACAACGTGCTCGAAGGTTTCGAGGGCCCGCTCGACGAGAGTCATCACCGCGGCACGCTCGGCGGTTGGCGCAAGGCGGGTTTGCCCTGGGAGCAAACCTAAGGCTCTTCAGAGACGCCTTCGTGACGGTTGCCGGGCAGCTGCACGCGCTCCTTGCATGCGCTGAAAATCCGCGTGCGAGCAACGCGGAGATCGCGTGGTACCGGGCGCATCTGCCGCAGACTGCCGGAACATTGCTCGAGCTGATGTGCGGCAACGGGCGCCTGCTTGCGCCGCTGATCGAGGCCGGCATGAGCGTGCACGGCGTCGATGCGTCGGCGGCGATGCTTGCCGAATGCGAAGCGCGGTTGGCCGCAAGCACGGCAGAGGCGACACTGTTTCGCCAGGACGTCGGCGAGCTGAACGTGCCGTTTCGCTACGGCGCTGCGTTCATCGCCTGCGGTTCGTTTCAATCGCTCGCCGTCGATCGCGCCCGGGCGGCATTGCTGCGCATCCGCGCGCATCTCGTCGAACCGGGTTTGCTGATGCTCGATCTATACGTCCCCTCCGAAAGCGCGCAACGGATCGCCGCGCCGCTCGTCGAAGTGCGTTCCGCGACGCTCGCCGATGGCTCGCGGATCGCGCTCCGTTCCGAGACGACGATGTACCCGGACGCTCGCCTTGCCCGCATCGAAACGCGTTACGTTCATCGACGCGGCCACGATCTGCTCGCCGAGGAAAACGAAGCGGTTTCGGTGACGTGGTACACGCCGGACGACATCACGACGCTGCTGCTTGACGCGGGATATCGCGACGCCACCGTCGGCGAATCGCCCCGTGAAGGTGGCGACACTCAGACGTTCTCGGTCACCGCGTTAGCTTAGCACTCTACCAACTGCCTGAAGAGCCGCCGCCGCCCGAGCTTCCGCCGCCGCCCGAAAAACCACCGCCTCCACCGGATGACGAGCCGCCCGATCCCGATCCGCTGCTCATCACCATGCCGCCGATCGTCGCGGTTCCCTTCGTTTTCATGTCCTGCTGCGCCTTCGCATACCAACCGGAGCGCGACACGATGAGCTTCGCGATCGGAAATCCGATCACGTAAGTCCCGAGCAGCACCAGCGCGCCGCGGACGCCGAGAATGATGATCGGGAACATCGCCCAGAACGGGATCAGGAAGCAATAGAGAAACCAGCCCATGCTCGGCGTCACGATCCCCATGCACGTGAAGAGCCCGATGATGCCGAAAATGAAGCAGCCGAGCAGAATGCGCAGCGGCCAGGGCGGCAGGCTCGGGTCGCTGATGTTCATCGGAAAGCCTTGGCTCGTCGACTCGCGCGATGAACCGACATCGGCAAGCTTGGCGACATCCGGACTTGCTTCGAGCGTTCCGATGATCGCGTCGACGCCCTCGGACACGCCTTTGTCGAAATCGCCGGACTTGAATGCAGGCGTGATCACATTGCGAATGATCCGACTCGACACAACGTCGGTCAGCGTCCCTTCGAGCCCATAGCCGACCTCGATCCGCAGCTTGCGGTCTTTGGGCGCGATCACAAGCAGCACGCCGTTGTCCTTGCCCTTCTGGCCGAGCTTCCAGGTATCGAACACGCGCGTCGCGTATTCCTCGATACTCGCGTCGCCGATCGTCGGAACGGTCAGCACGGCGATCTGATCGGTCGTCGTTTGCTCGTGCGCTTTGAGTTTTTCGTGAGCGCGCTGCGCGTTTCCGCTTTGAGGATCTCTGCGTTGTCGACTACGCGTCCCGACAGGTACGGAACGTCCGCTGCAGAAAAAACGATTGTCGCGACGAAAGCGAGCAATGCGACCCAAAGTGTCATCCTGAGCAGAGCGAAGGACCTGCCGTTGACGCTGCCGCTCACGTTGCGCCTTCATCGATGGGGCGGTCGGACAGCTCATTGCGGCGCCGGGTCCCCACAAAACCCTTGGCGGAAAGGAGCGATTCGACCCGTTCGAGACCGCGCGTCAGCGCTTCCGCGGGCCTTGTGGTGGCGAGCAATGGCGTCATCGCGTCGATCACTGTCCGCCACTCGTGCTCTTCGACGCGGCCATGGAAGCCGACATCTGCGAGCAGCTCGACTCTCCGTTCGAATACACTCGCAAACAACAGAACGCCGTTACGCGCGTGCGTCTTGAACAGCTGTCGCTCGAGGAACATCGCCTGCGCACATTGCTTCGCTTCGCCGTGGCAGCGAATCCGATTCAAGTACAAACGCGCATATGGAGGCAGAACGAGCACGAGAATTGCATTTGCGCCGCCCACGCCGAGAATCGGCGTGACGTTGGACCACACCGCATACGCCGACATCCAATCGGGCCGTGCGACGTCGAGCGCAACGACGAGCAGCGCGGCGATCGCGACGCCGAGCGCAAACGCCTTCCACACGATCTCCGGATAAGCGTCCGATCGGCCGACAATGGCCGTGACGACCTGCGCGCCGGTGCGCGCCTCGACGTGCGCAATACGCGCCTCGATCGCCTCGGCCTCGACCTGGCTCAAGAACAAACGGCAGCTCCCTCAAGGCGCGAGGCGTTCCGCCCCGTCATTTGTTACGAGATTGTCAAATGAATGGCTAAGCGAGTTGTCTACTGAGCGCGAGCGACATGTAGACGACGCCGTCCAGCGGGTTGCGGTAGTACGCCGCGCATTCGCGAAAGCCCAGCGACGCGTACAACGAGCGCGCAGCAGCCATCGTCGGCAACGTGTCGAGTTTGAGCTCGCGGTACCCGATCGCCGATGCCTCGGCGAGTATGTGCAACACGAGCGCTCTCCCCAAGCCGCTGCCCCGCGAATCGGGACGAACGTAGAGACGCTTCACTTCGCCGATCAGCGGATCGCCTTCCGGCAACGGTCGCAATGCGACGCAGCCGGAAGGACGAAGGACGGTGCCCGCCAGCAACAACGCGCCCGGTGGTCGAGCGTAGGCGCCCGGCAACGTCGCCAATTCCTCGCTGAAGTTCTGAAAGCACAGATCGACGCCGATCGATGCGGCGTATTCCTCGAACAGCACACGCGCCTGGGTGATCTCCGCGGCGGTAACCGCGTGCCGGATCAGCTCGCCGTCGGACATGCACCGACCCGCAGATCGCTGCCGGAATACTGCGTCTGCAATTCCTTGAAGCGTGCGACGACGCCTTGCTGCGGGTCGCGCAGCACGAGAACTGTTTGGCTCTCGACGCGGGGCGTCCCGATGCTTGGGCGCGACACGTCGACCCGGCGCTGCGACAACAGGCGGCCCAGTTGCAGCGGCTCGAGATCGGCGATCGCCTTCACGCGTTCGACGTCGGAGAACGGTCCCCATTCGATGCAAACGTCGGCGAGCGCCGCCATTTTTGCCGGCCCCAGCGCAGCGACTTGCGGCGGCGTCAACAACTTGATCTTGTCGGGCTGGATCTGCTGCTTCAGACGGGCGCTCTCGCCGCGGCTCGCGTTGTCGAGGCGGGTGTAGAAGAACAACGTCAGATTGGCGATAACGAGGAGGACGACAACGATGCGCATGCAGTCGACGCAGTATCGCGCCTTCTCTCAAAAATCATGCAGCGAGGACGAGGACACCTTCAAGAACGAGATTATCCACGACCTCCAGCGGATCGGCCAAATGCGGCGCGATTTCCATTGCCGCGCCGCCCGCGATGTAGCATTTCACGCTGACCTCGTCATGGCCGAGCTTTGCGCGCATCTGTTCGATTGCGCCGCAGATCGCCTGCATCACGCCTGAGTACAGCGCGTCGGGCGTGTTCGTCGGAAAGTCGTGAAATTCGCCGGGCGGGACCTTGAGCGCCGACGCTCGATCGGCAAGCGACTGCAACATCAGCCGCAATCCGGGAAGAATGATGCCGCCGTGAAAGACGCCGTCAGAGTCCAATGCGTCGATCGTCACGGCGGTACCCGCGTTGATGACGACGCACGGCGGCGGAAAGACGTCGCTTTCGACCGCGCGTCGGCGCGCCGCGACGAGCGATGCCCAGCGATCCGCGCCGAGCTGCGCCGGTTTCGCGTACTGATTGATCACGCCGGCCGCTTCGGCGGTCGCGGTCAGCCATTCGATCGGCAAGCGCCAGCGCGCGAGCTGGCCCTCGACGCGCACGCGCGCCGCTTCACCGGCGACATTGACGCCGACGGCGCGCGACGGTCGCGGCAGGTTCTGCCAGTCGCGTAAGGCGAGGGTCGCGAGCTCTGCGTTGGAGACGACGCCTTGACCGAGCCAGCCGCGCGGGCCGTACAGGCCCCACTTCATGCGGCTGTTGCCCGAATCGATGACCAGAATCATGAGCCCGACGCTCGCACGATCGCGTGAAAGAGCTCCGGTCTGAACGATCCTGTGTTACGCGCGTCGCAGCGAGATTTCGCCCGCAAGAAACCGCACGCGCCGGGGGCCGTCGGCGAGAACGAGCGCGCCTGTGCCATCGACGCCCGCTACCGTTCCCTTGACGCTGACGCCGTCGGGAAGGAGCAGCCTGACGGGCTTGCCTTGATAGGCGTGCCGGCGCTGCCACTCGACGGCGAACGGTGCAAAGCCGTGTTCGCCATAGGTCGCCAGCGCACGCGCAAGCTCGGCAGTCAGGCGCGCGAGCAGGCGATTACGGTCGATCGTGGGCGCTCCGCGTCCGGCAACCGCGGTAAGGTCACTCACCGGCTGCGCGATGTCCCGCTTGATCGACAGGGGCAAGCGTACGTTGAGACCGACGCCGACGACGACCGTCGACGGACCCAGCGCGTCGCCGTTCAGTTCGACGAGGATTCCGCCGACCTTCAGATGGCGGTAAATGAGATCGTTCGGCCACTTGAGCTCGACGCCGGCGAGCCCTTCGGCTTCCAGTGCGTGGACGATCGCAACGCCGACCGCCAGCGAAAGTCCAGCCATGAAGCCGGCGCCCTGCTCGAAGCGCCAGCCGAGTGAAAACGTGAGACTACCGCCTGCCACCGCGGACCAGACTCGACCACGACGACCGCGGCCCGCCGATTGCCATTCGGCGGCCAGCAAGGCGCCATGAACATCGCGGCGGGTGGCGCGTCGCAGGAGCTCGCTCGACGTCGAATCGAGCTGATCGACAATCTCGACCACAATCGGAGGTCGCGTAGGAATCCCGGGGGGCGCCGTGGCCGGGAGCGCGATGTCATCGTCGTTGGCGGCCAAAAGCACCGGCCGGGCATCGGCCGGCGCGACCTCGACGCCCAAATCCTCGAGCGCTGCCCGGACCTCGTCGGCATCGAGGAAATCGGGGGTTGCGAGCAAGCGGTAGCCGCGTCCACGAACGCGTTCGAGCGAAAGCCCGGCCGTCTCGGCCTGCTTCAAAAGCTGGGAGACGCGGGCGCGCGTCAACCCTACCGTTGCGGCGAGATCTTCGCCGGAATGGAAAGCGCCATCCGAAAGCTGGCGCAGGAGCGAGAATCCAAGCGGAGTGAGCACAAACCTACTTCAAAGAGTCCAGTGGTGAATCGTACCACTTCCGGCGACTTTGTGCACCTGCACGACCACCCGATTTGGTGCATTTTGGCGCGACGCAGCCCGTTTTCAACCGTCCTTTAGCGCGTTAGACGACGTGTTCGCAGTCAGCCTTTTCACGGGCTCGGCAACACGCCACGCCTTATCTGGTCGAGTTCGATGGACTCGAACAGCGCGCGGAAGTTGCCTTCGCCGAATCCCTGCGCGCCTTTGCGCTGGATGATCTCGAAAAAAATCGGTCCGATGACCGTTCGCGTAAAAATCTGCAGCAGGATCTCGTCGCGGGCCGGCGCGCCGTCGATCAGGATCCGATCCCGCGCGAGCCGCGCGGCGTCTTCGTGATGCCCGGGCAGCCGCGTCGGCAGGCCCTCATAATACGTGTCCGGCGTATCCTGGAACGCGACGTTTTGCGCACGCAGCATTTCGACGGTCTTGTAGATGTCGTCAGTCGCCAACGCGACGTGCTGGATCCCTTCGCCGCGGTAATCGACCAGATATTCCTGAATCTGGCTCTTGTCATCGGCGCTTTCGTTGATCGGAATGCGGATCTGGCCGCAGGGGCTCGTCATCGCTTTCGACTTGAGTCCGGTCAGCTTGCCCTCGATGTCGAAATAACGCACCTCGCGGAAGTTGAACAGGCGCTCGTAAAAGCTCGCCCATTCATCCATTCGACCGCGATGGACGTTGTGCGTCAGGTGATCCACGTGCGTGAGGCCGGCGCCTTTCGGGTGCCGGTCGACGCTCGACAGCGGAACGAAGTCGACATCGTAGATCGACACGCTGGACTCGGCATCGGCGCGCGAGCCGGGATAGCGGTCGACCAGGTAGATCAACGAGTCGCCGATCCCTTTGATCGCCGGGATGTTGAGCTCCATCGGACCGGGATGACTTTCGACGCCCCATGCGCCGTTCTCGATGCACGTTCGATAGGCGTATGCTGCGTCGCGCACACGAAACGCAATCGCGCAGATCGACGGACCATGCACGCGGGCGAACGACTGCGCGAACGAATTCGGTTCCGCGTTGACGATGAAGTTGACGTCGCCTTGCCGATACAACAGCACATTCTTCGAGCGGTGTTTCGCGACCGCCGAGAAGCCCATCTGCTCGAACAGACGCCCAAGCGCTGCCGGATCCGGCGCCGCGTATTCGACGAACTCGAAGCCGTCGGTGCCGAGCGGGTTGTCCCACAGATCGCGGGATTGAGTGGGCTTCATTTTTTGCCTCCGATCCTTAGACGCCCCGATGTCAGCGAATATCCCCAGCAAGAATTGCGCGTTCCGTGTCGGCGCTGAGCACATTTTTCCAGGCGCCGACATTGTCGCGCGCAACGAGCCACGCGGCGGTGTCGTCGATCGTCTGAGCCAAAAACCGCGCAGTAAGTCCCGCGTGCGCCGCTTTCGTGCAGTCGAAAGACATGAAACCCGTGTGGTCCGAATCGTTTGACGGCACCCACAACGGCAATCCGGTCCATGGTTTGACGGCGTGGGCGTGAAGCGTCGCTTCGTCGATCCACGCGGGCTCCGGCGGCGATGGCGCCGCGTCGACAAGCGCGTCGATCAGATCGCCGATGGTCCATCGTCCCTCAGGGCTGCACGCGTTGAACGTTCCCGCGATATCGTTCTCGAGCAATGCGACCATCCAGCGCGCAAGATCGCGGCCATCGATGACTTGAATCGGCCGTTTCGCAGGCGCAGGGAGAACCGCCTGCTGCGGTCGCGAACCGAGGAGCGCAGGATGAATAAAACGCGCGACCCAGTAGGCAAAACGGTCCGTTGGATCGAACGGTCCGACGATCAATCCGGGGCGAACATTCGTCGCGCCGGCGCCAAAGTGTTGCGTGACGACATCCTCGCACGACGCCTTGAGCGCGCCGTAATTGTTGGGAATGTCCTCGTTGTCGCGATCGACCGGCGGCAACACCGGCGCGGCTCCATCCTGACCGGGGAGGGCGGAACTCGCGTATGCGGAGATCGACGAGACGAGCAAATAGCGCGTCGCACGGCCCTTGAGTAGTGAGGCGGAGGCATCGACGATTCGAGGCACGTAACCGCTGGTGTCGACAACGGCGTCCCAAACGCCATGCCCCAACGCGGCGAGCCCCGGCGCGATGCGCGGATCGCGATTGCCGGTCAACGCTTCGACTTGACCGCTCCATGGCAACGGATTCTGTCCGCGCGTAAAGATCGTGACCGCGTGCCCGCGAACCAACGCAGCGTCGACGACGTGGCGCCCGAGAAAACGCGTTCCGCCGAGAACCAGCAACCTCACGCGGCGGCGATCCGACGCAACAGCTGCGCGTGCAGCGCCACGTCGCCGCAGGCGAGCACGTTGCCGCCGCCATCGGCCGAGCCGCCTTGCCAATCGGTCATGCGGCCGCCGGCCGTCTCGACGATCGGAATCAGCGCCTGAACATCGTAAGGCTCGAGTCCCGTCTCGATCACGATGTCGACCATTCCCATCGCGAGCAGCGTGTAGCAATAACAATCACCGCCGTAGCGAATCAGCCGCGCGCCGTCGGTTACGCTGCGGTAGACACGCGATTTATCGGCGACGTCGAAATGGCGCGGATCGGTGGTGGCAACGATCGCGTCCTCAATCCGCGCGCATGGACGTGTCTTCAGCGCACGCCGCTCGTCGCCGCGTCGCCACTGCGGCACGGCTCCGACCGCACCAGCAAAGGTTTCACCGACAAACGGTTGGTGCATGACGCCTACGACCGCCCGTTCACCGTCATGCAACGCGATCAGCGTGCCCCAATGCAACTGTCCGAGAATGAAGCTCCGCGTGCCGTCGATCGGATCGATCACCCAAGTCAGCGGCGATGTGCCCTGCGTGCGCCCGTGCTCTTCGCCGAAAATGCCATGGGTCGGATAAGCTTGCTCGATCGCGCCACGTATGAAAGCCTCGGCCAATCGATCCGCTTCGGTCACCGGGTCGTAGTCGGCTTTGCCGCCCTTGTCCTCGACGTCGATCGACCGCCTGAAATGCGGCAGGATCGCCGCTCCGGCCGCGACGGCAACGCGAAAAGCGAACTCGAGGTAATCCGCGTACTCGGAGGCAGGCATCGTCGAACGCTTCCGTCGTTCTAGCGCGGAACGATCGCGACGCCGGCCAACTTTTCCTGCGCTTCGATCAATGACGCCACATATTTGTCGCCGAAGCCGAGCGCATTCGCGGTCACGAGACTTTGGTGCACAGCTTCGCCGATCGTCGAGGGCAGCATCATCGATTCGGTGAAGTGCGTGTAGTAGCGGAGATCTTTCGCGGCGTTCGACAGCGTGAACTTGAGCCCCGACAAGTCGCCGCTCTCGAGCATCTTGCCGACGATCATCTGGAACACGCCGGAATTGACGGCGCCGGCCGAAATCACTTCATGCAGCTTGCGAATCGACAGTCCGGATTTCGCCGCCGCCGCGCACGCTTCGGCGGTCGCGGTGCAAATCGCCTGTGCGATGAAGTTATTGATGAGCTTCAGGATGATCCCGTGACCGGCGGGGCCGGCATGGATGATGTTCTCGCAGAATGCGGCAAATACCGGTTTTAATTCGGCGAACGTCGCATCGTCGGCGCCGACCATGATGTTGAGGCGTCCCTGCTCCGCTTCGAGCGGCGTTCGCGCGAGCGGCGCATCGACGAATCGCACACCGAGCGGCGCGAGCGCTTCGCGCATTTTTGTCGTCGTCGCAGGCTCGCTGGTCGACGTGTCGACGATCGTCAGGCTATTGCGTGCGGCCTTCGCGAGGCCGTCTGCGCCAAAGATCGCCTCTTCCACTTGCGGCGCGCCCGTCACGCAAAGAAACACGATGTCGGCGTTTCGCGCGAGCTCGGCGTTACTCGTCACTTCCTTCGCGCCTTTCGCCACCAGGTCGTCGACGGGTGCACGGTTACGATGGGCGCGCACCGTGAGCGGGAACCCTTTCGTGACCAGATTTTTCGCGATGCCGTGCCCCATCAGCCCGACGCCGATGAAGCCGATCCGCGGATGAGACGTCGCCATGTGTCGATCCTCCGTTAGAAAGGCCGAACAATAACAATTTGCCGCGGGTGAGGGACCCCCACGCTTGCGGCTACGCCGCCGCGCTGGCCGACCGGCAGACTGCAGTGTGCGTTCCTGGGACGGCCCTGCGGCGCAAATGGGACTTAGAGCTTATCCGTAAATAAAAGAGTACACTGACCCTCCGTCCGCCACGGTGCGCGGTACGGAGGAAGTCGATGCCGAAAGCGAGGCTGGAATCTTGGGTCGTATCGGATGCATTTTGGGAGCGCGTCGTGCCGCTAATTCCGCAGCCGCCAGGCCGGCCCAGGCGGCGCAAGTTTGCGCGCAAGCCGGGCGGCGGACGCAAGCCCAAAGACGCACGCGTGGTGTTCGAGGCGATCGTGTATGTGTTGCGTACCGGCTGCCAATGGAAAGCACTGCCGAGCGAGCGCTTCGGCAGCGCCAGTGCCATCCACAAGCGATTCCTGGAATGGGACAAGGCCGGGTTCTTCGTCGCGCTGTGGCAAGCGGGGTTGGCCGAGTACGACGATATGGAGGGCATCGCCTGGCGATGGCAGAGCATCGACGGGGCATTACTGAAGGCACCGCTGGCGCAAGAGTCGGTCGGGCCCAACCCCACCGACCGGGGGAAAAAATGGGAGCAAGCGAATGTTGCTGGTCGACGCCCGTGGCGTCCCGCTGTCGATCATCGTGACCGCAGCTAATCACCACGATGTGACTCAATTGGCAGCGACCCTGGACGCCATCGTCGCCCCCCGTCCGCCGCTGGCGCCGCGCGCGTGTCAACACCTGTGCGCGGATGCCGGCTTCGTCGGAGCCACGGCCGACCGGACTATGCGCGACCATGATTACACGCCCCACGTGCGACCGCGCGGCGAAGAGCGCGCTCAACGCGCCCACGGCAAGCGCGCGCGGCGCTGGGTGGTCGAAGTGGCGCATTCGTGGTTCACGCGCTTCCGCAAATTGCTCGTTCGCTTCGAGAAGATGCATCGTTCTTACTTGGCGTTGAACATGCTCGCCGCTGCCATCATCGCCTTCCGGCACGTGCCAGCGAAGATAAACATTATTTACGGATAACCTCTTAATCCGTGCCCCGCGATTTGTCGGGTTGCGAGGAGACGCCGCGCGGCGT
>VBCG01000002.1 GCA_005881895.1 Betaproteobacteria bacterium | reverse complement strand
CGGCGAGGAAGGCGCAATCCAGGTGTTCGAATCGAATGTCGGCAACACGCTGTTGCTAGGCGCAGTCGGCCAGCTGCAATTCGAAGTTGTCGCGGATCGACTCGCGCGCGAATACCGCGTCGATGCCGTTTATGATCCGGCGAGCGTATCGACCGCCCGTTGGCTCACCTACCCCGATGAAGCGACGCGACGCAAGTTCGAGCAGGAGCGCGCGGCGTCGCTCGCCACCGACGTCGATGAGAATCCCGTCTTCCTCGCCACGAACAAGTACAACCTGCAAGCGGCGATCGAGCGCTGGCCAACGGTCGGCTTCCATACGACGCGCGAGCACGGAGAGCGTCTCGCGCACCGATGAGTGGAAACCATACGAGCGCCATAGCTTTTCCATCCGATGTCGCGCGTTCCGTCGCGGCCGCGTTCGATCTCACGCAGCTTCCCGCCGACTTCTACGTCAATCCGTACCCGTATTACCGCGCGCTTCGCGAACATGCGCCGGTCAAGCGGATGCGCGATGGCTCATGGTTTCTCACGCGCTACAACGACATCGTGGCCGTCTACCGCGATCCGAAGGCATTCAGCTCGGACAAGAAAACCGAGTTCGCGCCCAAATACGGTGATACGCCGCTCTTCGAGCACCACACGACGAGTCTCGTATTCAACGATCCGCCGCTGCATACGCGCGTGCGCCGCTCGATTCTCGGCGCATTGTCGCAGCGGCATGTCGCGGCGATGGAAGCGGGGCTGGTTGCGCTCGTCGGACAGTTGCTCGACCGGATGGCCGACAAACGCGACGTCGATCTGATCGACGATTTCGCTGCCGCGATTCCCGTCGAGATCATCGGCAACCTCCTTCGCGTTCCACGCAATGAGCGTGCGCCGCTACGCGGCTGGTCGCTCGCGATCCTCGGCGCGCTCGAGCCGGTGCTCACGCCTGCCCGAGCGGAAGCAGGCAACCGCGCCGTTACCGAGATGCTCGCGTACCTGAAAACGCTGGTCAACGCGCGTCGCGCGCATCTGGGTGATGTCGATACCGACGTCTTGACGCGACTCATCGAGGGTGAAGAGAACGGCGAGCGCTTGACCGAAACCGAGCTGCTGCACCAGTGCATCTTTCTGTTGAATGCCGGTCACGAGACGACGACGAACCTGATCGGCAATGCGCTGCACGCGCTCACCGAATGGCCGAGCGAGAAAGCTTTCCTGATTGAAGCGCGCGACAGTGCCGAGCCGATGCGCGTCGCGGTGGAAGAATTTCTGCGCTTCGAAAGCTCGAATCAGCTCGGCAATCGAATCACCACCCGGGAAGTCGACGTTGGCGGCGTCACGCTTTCGCCACGGTCGCGAATCACCATGTGCATCGGTGCCGCCAACCGCGATCCGGAACAATTTGCCGACCCGGACCGGCTCGATCTGACGCGCAAGCCGAACCGTCACGTTGCGTTCGGGTTCGGCATCCATACTTGCGCGGGAATGAACCTGGCGCGCCTCGAGGCACGCGTCGCGATCGCGCGGTTTCTGGCGCGCTTTCCGAACTATGCGCTCGCCGGCCATCCCGTGCGCGGCGGGCGCGCACGGTTCCGGGGCTTTCTCCACCTGCCGGCGCGTGTCTCGTAGTTGTAGTCGCCGTGTGGTAATCTCAAAACGCTCGCGTACAGTCCCCTTTGGTAAGTAGCGCGGCGCGTGACGTCATGACGTTCCTGTGGCCCCTGATGCTGTTCTTGCTGCTGCTCGTGCCGGCGCTCGTCGGCGGCTACGTGTGGCTCTTGCGGCGAAAGAAAAAGGAAGCGCTTCGCTACGCGAGCTTGAGCCTCGTCAAAGAGGCGATCGGTCCGGGCCAGACAATCCGGCGTCATCTGCCGCCGCTCCTGTTGCTGCTCGCACTGATCGCCGCGGTCGTCGCGATCGCGCGGCCGACCGCCGTTATCACGCTACCGTCGAAGCAGCAGACAATCATCATGGCGATGGATGTTTCGCTCAGCATGGGCGCGCGTGACGTCGATCCGAACCGGATCACCGCTGCGCAAGCTGCCGCGAAGGCGTTCGTTGCCGATCATCCGCCTGAAGTGCAGATCGGCATCGTCGCCTTCGGTGCAACGGCGTCGCTCGTACAGCCGCCGACGCGAAGCCGCGAAGAGCTCCTTGCAGCAATCGATCGCTTTCAATTGCAGCGCGGGACCGCCACGGGAAGCGCGCTGTATGTCGCGCTGTCGACCCTCTTCCCCGACGCCGACATCGATCTCGAGTCGCTGGTATTCGCCGGCGGGTTGACGCGAAACGGCGCGCGAAGCGCGAAGGTCGACAAAGCGAAGTCGGAAAAGAAGCAGGTCGCGCCCGTCGCGCCAGGTTCGTATACGTCGGGCGCGATCATTCTCTTGAGCGATGGTCGCCGAACGACGGGGCCGGACCCACTCGATGCCGCCAGATGGGCGGCGGACCATGGCGTTCGCGTCTTCACCGTCGGTTTCGGGACGGCGGAAGGCGGCACGATCGGTTTCGAAGGCTGGTCGGCGTATGTGCGTCTCGACGAGGAGACGCTGAAGGCGATCGCGGACATCACACGCGGCGAATATTTCTACGCCGGCACGGCCGCAGATCTCGCCAAGGTTTACCAAGCGCTCAATGCACGGCTCGTCCTCGAAAAGAAGGATACGGAGATCACCGCGCTGTTCAGCGCAACGGCGGCTGCGTTTGCACTCGTCGCGGCGGCGCTGTCGCTGCTGTGGTTCCGTCGAATAACGTAGTCGTCAAATCCGGAGCGTTCCATGAAGAAGAAAACAGCGGCCGCGCTTGCCGCAGCTTGCCTCACGCTCGTCGCAGCCGGCGTTGCCGCGCAAGTGAAGATCGGCGTCATCGTGTCCGCGACGGGTCCGGCCGCATCGCTCGGCATTCCCGAGAAGAACACGATCCCGATGTGTCCGAAAACCATTGGCGGGAAAAGCGTCGATTACCTCGTGCAGGACGACGGAACGGACACGACCAATGCCGTTCAAGTGACGAAGAAGCTCGTGAGCGACAACAACGTCGACGCGATCATCGGCACGAGCACGACGCCGGCGACCATGGCGATGCTCGACGTCATTGCCGACGCTGAAACGCCGACCATTTCGCTGGCTTCGTCGATCCGCATCATTGATCCCGTCGATGCCAAGCGCGCGTGGATGTTCAAGACGCCGCAAACCGACGTCATGATGGCCGGCGCGATTCTCGAGCACATGGCGAAGTCCGGCGTCAAATCGATCGGCTACGTCGGCTTCAACGACGCGCTCGGCGAAGCGTTCTTTGCCGAAGTCGACAAGGCCGCGAAAGCACGCGGCGTTCCGCTCGTGGCGAACGAGCGGTTTTCGCCGAAGGACACGAGCGTCGTCGGACAAACGCTCAAAGTCATCGCGGTGAAGCCCGATGCGGTCATCATCGGCGCCTCCGGCACGCCGGCCGCGCTTCCCGCGCGCACGCTCGTCGAGCACGGTTATAAAGGCAAGCTTTACTTCAACCATGGCGTCGCGAACAACGACTTTCTTCGCGTCGGCGGCAAGGATGTCGAGAACGCCTTTGTGCCGGCGAGCCCCGTGATCGTCGCGTCGCAACTGCCGGACAATCATCCGTCGAAAAGGCTTGCGCAGGAATATGTGCAGATGTACGAGGCCGCAAACGGATCCGGCAGCGTGGCTGCGTTCGGGTCATACGCGTGGGACGCGTGTCTCGAGCTCGCCCATGCGATTCCGCAGGCGCTCAAGGTCGCACAACCGGGCACGAAGGAGTTCCGGCGCGCGCTGCGCGACGCCTTGGAGGGCATCAAGGAATTGAGCGTCACCAACGGCGCCGTCAACATGAGCAAGACCGATCACCTCGGCCTCGACGCGCGGGCGCGCGTAATGGTGCAGATCAAGGATGGTAAGTGGGTGTTACAACCATAGGAGAATTCGCGAGGCGTGTTCGACCCCAGTTAGCTGGGGGTCGTTGAAATCGCTTCTCGTGGTCTTTCCGCCTTTTTTCTTTGCCCAATACACATCACCTGGTTGGCCATGGCCCGCACGCGGTCGTCGTGTTGCACGGCTGGTTCGGCGACGGTCACGCGTTCGCGCCGATCGAATCTGCGTTGACCGGCGGCGAATTCACCTACGCGTTCATCGACTACCGGGGCTACGGCGGGATGAAAGACGTTCGCGGCGACTACACGATCGACGAAATCGCAGCCGATGTGCTGGAACTCGTCGACGCGCTTGGATTCGCACAGTTCAGCCTCATCGGACATTCGATGGGCGCCAAAGCGGCTGAACGTGTGCTGACGCGCGCGCCGACGCGCGTACGCAAGTTGGTAGGCATCGCGCCCGTGCCGGCCTCGAGCGTCCCGTTCGATGAGCAAGGCTGGGCGCTCTTCTCGGGCGCCGCCGATAACCCCGCAAACCGCTACGCGATCATCGATTTCACGACCGGGAACCGATTACCGAGGGCCTGGATCGAGCGGATGGTCGCGTATTCACTTGCCCATTCGATGCGCGACGCGTTCGCTGCCTATCTGACCGCATGGGCGAAGACCGATTTCAGCGCCGACGTGAAAGGTCGGCTGCATCCGGTCAAAGCGCTGGTCGGGATCAACGACTTCGCGATCACCGCCGATGTCGTCAAGGCGACGTATTTGCAGTGGTACCCAAATGCCGAGCTGGAAATCATCCCCAATGCGGGTCACTACCCGATGGAAGAAACGCCGATCGCGCTGGCGATGAGCATCGAGAATTTCCTGCGGGAGTAAAGAAGCACTGTCATTCCGAGGGCGATGCTTCAATTTGTCATTCCGAGGCCAGAGCTTATCGGCCGAGGAACCTGCTTTTTGCATCACACGTCGAATCCGCCCGCAACGCGAATCTCTTCCGACCGCGGTCCGGTCAAAAGTGCAACGAAGCGCCGCGCGACAGCCGCATCCTCAGCATGGCGTGTCGCAGCCGCGGCGTAAACGGTCGTCAGATCCAATCCTGCGGGAAGCGGACCCACGGCCGTCACGCCGCGCGTGTATCGGATTTCCGTCATCTGCGTGCAACCGATGTCACCGCGCCGCCCTTCGTCGGCAAGCGCACGCATCGCCGCCGCTCCGTTGGGGAAGGGACGCAAACGCGCCGCCACGTCGCGATGGATGCCCAGCGTTTGCAGCACCTTGATGAAATGAACGCCGGCCGTGGCGCGCTCGGGATCCGGAAGGTAGATGGCGTTCGCGACCGTGAACGTCGCACGAAGCGCCGCAGCGTCATTGACATCGGGAAGGCTGTCGCCGTCGCGAACTGCAATCCCGGTGCGCACCGCTCCCAGCAGCGCAACCGTGTCAACAAGCGCGTCGTCGGCGAGCGCGCTTATCATCTTTTGCGTGAGGACAATGACATCGCAGCGTGTGCCGGCGTCAAGCGCTTCCTTGATCGCGCCGACGGCTCCGAACGCGGCGACAATCTCGACACCGGTCTCGTGTCGCAAGGCCGGCGCCAACGCTTCGACGATTCCTTTCGCAGCGCCGGCGCTCAACAATCGCAGCCGGCTACCGGCCTCGGCCTCCTGCGGTTTCATCGCGATGTGCAACCTCAACTTGTCGGCCTCTAGCGTCGACTCGCATCGGTGCCGATCCCCGTGCGCGGGGCCCCTCGTCAGCTGCTCGCGCCGCTACTTGTCCGGTTGAGCGCCGGAGATCTTCACTATGCGCTCCCACTTGACGACATCGTCGCTCATGTATTTGCCGAATGCTTCGGGCGTCATCGTCATCGCCACCGCGCCCTGCTTCGCCCATTCGGCTTTAACATCGGGCTGGCTCGTGGTCTTCGTGATTTCGGCATTGAGACGGTTGACGATCGGCGCCGGCGTTCCTTTCGGCGCGACGATGCCGAGCCAGATCGTCGCTTCATAGCCGGGAACGCCGGCCTCGGCGATGGTCGGCGTATTCGGCATGACGGACGAGCGTATCTTTCCCGTCGTACCCAGCGCTTTCACTTTGCCGGCAGCGGCCTGCTGGCTCATCGTCGTGACCGCATCCAGCATCATGTCCACCTGGCCGCCGAGCACGCCGGTGCGCGCGGCCGAGCTTTCTTTGTAGGGCACGTGGACGATATCCACGCCCGCCATCGACTTGAACAATTCGCCGGCCATGTGGTACGGCGTGCCGGGGCCCGACGACGCGTAATTGAGCTTGCCCGGCTGCGCCTTCGCAAGCGCGATGAACTCCTGCAGCGTATTCGCCTTGACCGATGGGTTCACGACAAGCACGAGATCGGAATAATTGATCGGCGCGACGGGCGTGAAATCGCGCAACAACTGATACGGCCGATTCGGCAGCAATGACTCGTTGACGGTGTGCGTATTCGACATCACGAGCAGCGTGTATCCGTCCGGCGCGCTCTTGGCGACGATCTCGGTGCCGAGTACCGCGCCGCCGCCCGGTCGATTCTCGACAACGAAAGGCTGGCCCATGGCCTCCTGCAGGCGCTGCGCCAGAAAACGGGCGTAAACGTCCGCAGGTCCTCCCGCGGCAAAGGGAACGAGAAGCTTCACCGGCCGGCTCGGATAATCTTGTGCGGTCGCTGTCGCGCAGATCAGCACGACCGCGAAGCCTGCGCAAAGCTTGGCTATGCCACGTAACATTCGGCCTCCAATGAACGCGTCGAGAACGGGCGCAATCTAACCGATTGGCCGGAGAATCGCCACCGTGGATCCGGTTGAACGACATCACCGCAGGTCTATACTGATCGCAAATGTTCGAGGATGTGATGCCGCCGACATCGGTCGCCAGCGCCGGCGAACGGCACGACGCAACAGAGAACGCAGCGCTTTCCTATGACGCGCTCGCGACGATCGTCGACGCGAGCGGCGACGCGATCATCTCCGAGTCCCTCGACGGCGAGATCCTGATCTGGAGCGCGGGCGCCGAGCGAATGTTGGGTTTCACCGCGGCCGAGGCGATCGGCGAGCGAGCCGATCGGCTACTGCGTGAAGAATCGATACTGCCGCGTGCCGACGTCGCGACGAAGTTCGCAAGCGGCGATACGATCGCGCCGTTCGAAAGTGTGTTTCACCGCAAGGACGGTGAAGGTGTGCCCGTTTCCGTGACGGTCAAAGGTCTGTACGACGCATCCGGCGCGCTGGTCGGCGTCACGCGCATCGCGCGCGACGTCGGCGAACGCAAGGCGGCGCAGGCGCGGATTGGGCGCATGAATCGAGGCTACGCGATCCTGCGCGCGATCAACGCCGCGATCGTCCGCATCCGTGATCGCAGCGAGTTGCTCGAAGAGGCTTGCCGCGTCGCCGTCGCGCAAGGCGGCTTTCGAATGGCGTGGGTGGGCTCGATCGGCACGGCACGCGAGGACCCGGTCGTCGTTCTTGCGCATGCCGGGGACGAGCGCGGCTTCCTGTCGCGCGTGCGCTTTCTATTGGACCGCAATGCGCCCGGCGGACGCAACGTCGCCGTCGCGGCGATCATCGACAATCGGACCGCCGTCGATAACGACATCGAATCCAACCACGCACCGGGCGACATTCGCGACGAGCACCTGGCTCGCGGTTATCGTGCCGCCGCCGCGCTTCCGCTGCGCCTAGACGGCAAACCGATCGGCGCACTCGTTCTTTATGCGTCGCGTCCCGGTTTCTTCACGCCGGACGAAATCAAGTTGCTGGAAGAGTTCGCCGCCGACGTCGCGCTCGGGATGGCGTTCGTCGACAAATCGAAACAGGCCGAATACCTGGCGTACAACGATCCGCTCACGGGATTGCCGAATCGCGTGCGCTTTCTGGAGCGTATCGCGATGCACGCCAGCGGCACGGCAAGCGGCGCGGAATTCGGCGTCATGCTGCTCGATCTCGATCGGTTTCGCTCGATCAACGACACCCATGGTCCTGCGGCCGGGGACGAAGCATTGCGCACCGTTGCCAAACGCTTGCGCGCTGCCGCGCCCGGCGCCGAGCCGCCCGCACGCATCGGCGCCGATGCATTCGGTCTGCTGCTCAACGGATTGCGCGACGGCGCGCAGGCAGCCCAAACGGTCGAGCGCATCCTGACGCAAACGTTCAATGCGCCTATCCGCTTCGAAGGCGTCACCTTCCGCCTGTCCGCCAAAGCCGGCATTGCGCTGCATCCCGCGCATGGACGCGATGCCGGCACGCTGTTTCGCAACGCCGAGGCTGCACGCGAGATAGCAACCGCATCGCCCGAGCCCTTCCTGATCTACGCACGCGACATGCACGCCGAGCTGTCGCTCTGGCTCGCGACCGAAAATCGATTGCGCTACGGAGTCGAAGAGAAGCAATTCGTCGTCCACTATCAGCCCAAAGTCGACGCAGCGACGCGAACGATGGTCGGCGCAGAAGCTCTGTTGCGGTGGAACGATCCCGAGAACGGCCTCGTGTCAACGCAGCAATTCGTGGCGTTGCTCGAGGAAACCGGTTTGATAGTCGATACCGGGCGCTTCGTGCTGCTGCGCGTGCTAGAGGATATCGCGCGTTGGCGCTCGAAAGGTCTGGCGCCGCCGCGTATCGCCGTCAATGTTTCCGCGGTGCAGCTTCGCCGGAGTGGCTTTTTCAGCGAGCTTTCCGACGTCGTCGGCGCTGCCGGCGGGCACGCCGCGGGCGTCGACGTCGAGATCACCGAGAGCGCGCTGTTGTCGGACGTGGCCGACACGATCGACAAGCTGAAGGAGATTCGCAAGCTCGGCGTCGAAATTGCGATCGACGACTTCGGCACTGGCTACTCGTCGCTCAACTACCTGGCGCGACTCCCTGTGTCGACGCTGAAGATCGACCGCTCGTTCCTGCAGGATCTTCCCGGCAACGCGGAAGGCTTGACGATCGTGTCGTCGATCATCTCCCTCGCGCATGCGCTTAAATTCAAGGTCGTCGCAGAAGGCGTCGAAACAGAAGAGCAGGCGCGGCTACTGCGTGGTCTCTCGTGTGATGAGATGCAGGGATTCCTCTTCCATGGCGTGCTGACTAGCGACCGTTTCGAGGCGTTGCTGCCTCGGGCATAGCGAACCGTCGCCGACTATTCGAAGCCGACTTCGCGCAAGAACGTGCTCCGGTCTTGCGTACCGATGTGGTCCGCGACGAGTTGCACGAATTCCTGTTGGCTTTTCGCTCGCTCCGCTGCTTTCTTCGCGACGACGCGGCCGATCGGCCCGAGATACACAAGAAGCCGCTGGGTTGTTTCCTGGACGAACTGAGCTTCCAGCGGAATCGGCGCCATCCCGCGCGACCCGATCGAGCCGGATCGCTCGGACACCGGCGCTGTTCGACGGCTGCCGGTCGCTGCGAGCCCGAGCGATCCGAGAAGCCGCTCGCTCGTCGGCAGCGTACGGATCGCCGCTCCCGTGCTTGCGCCCGGCATCGTGGCGACAAAGCGGTCGCGTTCGTCGCGATCGATGATGTTCGCCGCGAGCACAGAATAGAGCTCCGATACATCGTGCGTTTGGGTTGCCGCCTTGCGAACGAGCAGCTTCGCCATCGGGCCGACGTAACGGGCGAAGTTACGTTCGACGGTGGAGAGCGTCGAGTCGTCCCACTGCGCCGCCGCCGGCGGACCGAGCTCGACATGCGCGAGATTCACCACGGTTGCTTCGAGCGCCGCGCTTGCGCCCGGTATGCCGCCTGCCGCCAATTGCAGCGCATGGTTGAATGCGTGTGCATTCTGGAAGCGTGCGTCGGGCGATTTCGCCAGCGCCGTCGCGATGATGTCGTCGATCGCAGGCGGCAACGCGAGGGACGATACTTGCGACGGCGGCCGCGGCGTCTCGTTGCAAATGTTGTACGCGATCATTTCCGGCGAGCCGCGGAACGGTCTCTCGCCTGTCAGCAACTCATACAGCACGACGCCGGCGCTGAACAGATCGGACCGGTGGTCGCTGTCCTTGCCCTGGCACTGCTCGGGCGACATGTACGACGGCGTGCCCATCACCATGCCGGTCATCGTGAGCGTCGTCGTGTCGATGCGCGCAATGCCGAAGTCGGCGACCTTGAGCGCGCCGCCGGAGGTCAGGATCAGATTGGCGGGCTTGATATCGCGGTGGACGACACCGCGCACGTGCGCGAACTCGAGCGCTTGCAGGAGCTGCGACGTGATCGCGACGAGCTGGCCGAATTCGAACCGCGCCTTGCGATTGAGATATTCGCGCAGGCCGGTCCCATCGACGTATTCCATCGCGATGAACGCGACCTTGTCGTCCTCGCCGTATTCGTAGACGCCGACGATGTTCGGATGATGGAGTCGGCCCGCCGCCTTTGCCTCGTTCTTGAAGCGCCCCATGAACTGGGCGGCGAGGTCCGGATCCACCAGGTCCTTGCGCACCGTCTTGATCGCAACCGTGCGTTCGATGTGCGGATCGAACGCCTTGTACACGACGCCCATCGCGCCCTTGCCGAGGACGCTCTGGATTTCGTATTTGCCGAGAGTAAGCGGTTCAGCCATCGGTTTCGCAGCAGCTGTGCGTATCTACTTTTCCTCGAGCATATTCATCGCTTGCACGAGGCTCGTTTTCATTCGCCCGAGCGCGTCGGTCAGCACGCCGATCTCGTCTTTGTTGCGCGAGCGAAATTCTCCCGCTTCCATGTTGCCGAGACTCACCTGTTCGGCGATCTTCGACAGCCGCGTGACGCGCTTGACGACGATCGAATACAGCATGACGTTGAGAAGCACAATCATCATCAGAAAAATGATCCCGAGCATCAACATCAGCGTGCGAAACGCCTGGTTTGCGCGAGCAACGGGAATTGCGGTTGGCACCGAGACGACCTGCATGCCGATGATCTCGTTCATCTTCCAGCCGAAGCCGTTGGCGTTGCCGTAGAGGTCCAGCATCGTCTTCGGCGCGGCGTCGACGGTGCTGTGGCATTCGAGGCACGCCTGGCTCTTGATTTGCAGCGGACGCGCGAGAAACAGCGTGCGGCCCGTCGGCGTATCGCGCTCGCCATAGGATTCCGGCGTTGCGGGCGAGGCGCGGAACTGGTTGATGATGTCGGCCTCCCAATCGCTCGCCCGGTCGCGCGGGTTGGTCGGGTTGAGCGTCGCTTCCTTGTAGATGAAGTCGGCGTGTTTCTTGCGCAACTCGTTGAACTGCTCGGTCGCCGCGAACGCGGGCACCGTCTGCGGGAGGAACGTGTACTTGAGCTGCGTTTCGAGCAGAGGTTTGATCTGCGTGTTCGTGTAGTCGCGCGTCGCCCCCGCGGCCTCCATCATCAACCGCGCCGTGCGCAGGATTTCGTCCTTGGCATTCGCGTGCAGCACCAAGTGCGCCACAAGCGCGGCGACGGCGAATCCGAGGACGCAAATCCCGACCAGCACGATGTTGAATTTCCATATGAGCTTCACGATCAATTCCTGTTTTGGTCAGTTCGGCTTTCCGAATGCAGATGCCCAGTGATGATAACGATCACCGGGACCCCGGTTTAGGTGGCGTTGTTTGCGCGGGCGATGACAGAGCCTGCGCGCGACCTGGGACTGCCTGTGGCGGCAGCGCCTGAGGCACCTGCGGCGGGCGATTCTGCGCGGCGCCCGTCTGTGCAGACGCTGTCGCTGCTGCAGGGGCAGTGGGCCCTGCCTCCGCCGACGGGAATTTCTCGGGATGAAGAATTCGATCGAAATCCGGATACGCCGCGATATTGGCCTCGACCGCTTTGCGAAACGCGGGATCGGCGAGACGCCCGCCGAGGCGACGTGCGAAAGCACGGCGATACGGTCCCGTGAGCCACGGATCGGCTTCGGCCAGCGTGATTTCACGATCGACGGCAAGCGGCGTCCGCTTGCCCTTGAACCTTGCGGCGAGGTTTGCCAGCCGGTCGATCAAATGGCGCGGCATCGCCGCGACGAACTTTGCCGGCGCGCGCTTCTCAGTCACGAAGGGCTTGTCGGCCTCCCGCGACCAATAGTCGCCCGATTTGGCGTCATGAACGGCGCCGTCGCGGCCCGCCCTCGTCGTCTCGGCAACGCGCGCGCTGCCGGACTCGACGAACAGCTCGAACAGCTTCCCCTCCTGGCGCGTGACGATCGTCGCGTCGGCGACGGCGACCATCGCGGAAGGCGTGCGAACCCGCATGCCGGCGCCCGCCGGCGAAACAAGCTTCAACCATCCCTTGTCCAGCGCGAACTCCATTGGTGCTTCTTGTTTGTCGTTGCGAAGCGGTATCGAAACAGCGAACAGCGCCGCGGGCCCAACGACATTCAGCGTACCGCCGCTTGCAAGCTCGACCTGAACCTGCGTCCGTTCGCCGGCATCGATCAGGTCGCCTTCCTGAAACGGCGCCCCGGCGGCGAGCATGTACCATACGGTTCCGCGCAGCACCCGCGCGGAGCCCTCAGCGATGGTGACGACGCCGACGTCTGCAGCAAAGGCCGGCAGCGCGAGGATCAACAGCCAGAATCCGAAGCAAAGCCGGCAAATCTTCATGGGAACGATGATCGGTCCGGTATGGCCCGTCGCTGCACCGGAGCAAAGTCGGTGATACTAGCAGTCCGATGGAAAATCCTCCATCGTCTTCACGCATCATGCCCGAATGACGGACGGGCGTAGCGTGAATTAACGAGGACATTACGATGGATTATTCCGGGACTTCGTCTGCGCGCGCCCAAATGCGGTTTTTTATACTCTCGGCATGAAGCGACCCATGACCAGGCGGTTTCATCGATGAGCCAACCCGATACCGAGCTCGCCGTCCTGTTTGCCGACGTGTCGGGCAGCACCCGGCTCTATGAAAAGCTCGGCAACGCGCATGCGCTGGTCGCCGTCGGACGCTGCCTCGATCTCGTGCGCGCGGTGTGCGAAGGGCGCAGCGGTCGCGTCGTCAAGACGATCGGCGATGAAGCGATGACGGTCTTTCGCTCCGTCGACGACACGGCGGAGGCGGCGGCCGAAGTACAGGCAAAGTTGGCCGAGCTCGCGCCGGTCGGCGGCACGCGGCTCGCGATGCGAATCGGTTTCCATTTCGGGCCCGCGATCGAGGCCGAAGGCGACGTCTTCGGCGATTGCGTCAACGTCGCGGCGCGAATGGTCGGGCTCGCCAAAGCCGGACAGGTGATCACGTCATCGGAAACCGTTGCCGCGCTTTCGCCGTGGCTCCGCAGCCGGTTCCGCGAGCTCGACTCGCTGACGGTCAAAGGTAAAGCGCAGGACGTCCGAATCTGCGAGCTACTCTGGCAGGAATCGGCCGACGAGTTGACGGCGCTCTCGACGCGACCGAAATCGCAGCCGGCAAAAATGTGGCTGCGTCTGGGCGAGCGCGAGATCGAGCTCACTGAATCGCAGGACGCGCTCACGCTCGGCCGCGATCTCCAATGCGACGTCGTGATCGGCGACAAAATGGCGTCGCGCATGCACGCGCGCATCGAGCGCCGGCGCGACAAGTTCGTTCTCGTCGATCAAAGCTCGAACGGCACATATGTCACCGTCGACGGCGAAAAGGAAATCCTCGTGCGCCGCGAAGAGTTGGTTTTACGCGGCCGCGGACAAATCTGCTTCGGCCATGCCGCGCAGGTGGGCACTACTTCCGAAATGCTGACGTTTTCTTGTATCCCGGGACTATAAACGTCCCCCACGCTTGCGGCCTCATTGGCCAATTAAGCCGCTGCGCTGCCCCCTGAGGGGGAGCAGTTCGCACCGAGGGACAGTGACGCGAGCAGCCGGCGAGGGGCCCCGCGCAGCGGGGATCGACGGCCAATGCGAGTCGGCACACGAGGCCGACTCTCGCTGCAACGGTGCTCGTCGCAGACCCAAGGAGGCCGATGCCCTGCGGTGCTCACTAAAGTCCGCCGACTGCCTTGCGCACGGCGGCGGTGATGGGCTGTCGCGCTTTTTCGTAGTCGGCCCACGGATCGGCTTTGCGGCTGCTGAGAATTCCCCGGACGTTGCGCACATTGAAGAATGTCCCGCGCACGTCCTGGCGCATCGCAGTCCAGGCGATCGGCATCGATACCGGCAGACCGGGACGCGCGCGCAGCGAATACGCCGCGACGGCGGTGGCGCCGTCGGCGTTGCGCAAATAATCGACGAAGACGCGTCCGCCGCGCTTTTCCTTGCTCATCGTCGCAATAAATAGCTTCGGCGACGCACGCGCGAGCTCGGTGGCGAGACCGCGGGCGAACGCTTTCACATCATCCCAACTGTAGCGCGGCGCGAGCGGCAACACGAAATGCAGTCCCTTGCCGCCGGTCGTCTTGAGAAACCAGCGCAGCTCGAGCCGATCGAGCAACGCCCGCGTGAGCTCGCATGCCTCGCGTACCGTTGCCCAGCTGAGGGTGGTATCGGGATCGAGATCGAGCGTGATCCGGTCGGGACGATCGAGATGCGGGAAGCGTACGCCCCATGAGTGGAATTCGAATGCGCCGTTCTGCACGGCGGCGATGACATCTGCGAGCTTTTGGAAATGCAGGTACGGCGGCGTGTCCGGCGCTTGACCTCGGACACGACCGATGTCGCCGGGATGCCGTTGAAAGAAGCAGTGCGCGAGATTTCCGCCCGGACATTTGACGACGGCAAGCGGACGATCGACAACGTGGGGCAGCAGCCATTTCGCAACGTCGAAGTGGTAGCGCGCAACGTCCAGCTTCGTGACGCCATCGCTTTCGGCGATGACGCGATCGGGATTGCTGATCGCGATGCCGGCGACTTCGGCGGGCTTCGACGTCGCTGCGCGCTTCGCGCGCGTCGACGAGCGCTTCTTGCGCGTCGCGGTCGTTACCGCCTCCATGGGCTTCTCCACGTCGGCGGCGGGCTTGTCCTCGCGCAGGCCAACAAACGAACCTTGCCGGATGAGCCCTTGCGCCGTCATCTCGCCATACTCGACTTCAGCGACCAAGCGCGGCTGCACCCAATGCACGGCCGCATGGTTTGGGTGACGCGACGGCGGTTCGGCAAAGGGGCATTCGCGCGTTTCCAGCTTTCCCAAACGATCGCGCAGCCGCAACAACACATCGCCGCGAAGACCCGTGCCCACTCGGCCACGATAGACGAAGCGGCCGCCGTCGAAGCTGCCTAACATCAGCGCGCCCAGACCGACGCGCGTCCCGCGCGGCTGCGTGAAGCCGCCGATCACGAATTCGTCGCGCGGCCGACATTTGAGCTTCAGCCAATCGCGTGTTCGCCGTCCGGCGTAGTTCGAATCGGCGCGCTTCGCCATCAGGCCCTCCAGACCGACCTTGCACGCCTTCGCGAGGAGCGCCGCTCCGTCTTCGCCCAAGTCTTCCGAGAAGACGAGCACTGCCGCTGGTTTCGCACCCAGCAGTCGCTTCAACAGTGCACGACGTTCGGTGAGGGGACGTTTACGTAAATCCGTGCCATCGTGATACAACAAATCGAAGACTGCGTAGCGGACCGGCGCCTTCGCGCCTTCTTCCATGCTTCTCTGCAAGCGTCCGAAATCGGTCTTGCCTAGTTCGTTGACGGCGATCGCTTCGCCATCGATCCACGCCTCCTTGATTCCGAGCGCTGAAAGTCCCGCGACGATTCCGGGGAACCGCGTACTCCAATCGAGGCCCGCGCGCGTGAATAACGTGACATCGTCGCCACGTATCCGTGCCAGCAAACGGTAACCGTCGAACTTGACCTCGTAGATCCAGCCGGAACCCGCCGGGGGCGTCGACACGAGCGTCGCGAGCTCGGGGGCCATTTGCTGGGGCATCGATGTTGGTCGCGACGTCGATCGCGTGGATCGAGCCCCCGGCGCGGCAGCGTCCGATTTCGGCGCAGGATCGCGCTCGCGAATGAGGAGCCAGTTGTCCTTGCCGCCTCCATTGCGCGGCTTCATCCGCACGAGCGCCCACCGTCCACGTAACCGCCGCCCGGTGAGATCGAACTTAAGATGACCGTCTCGCAGACCCTCCCGCGGGTCGCCGATCGGCTTCCATGTGCCGCGATCCCAGATATCGACATGTCCAGCCCCATACTGACCGGCCGGAATGTCCCCTTCGAATTCGGCGTAATCGAGCGGGTGGTCCTCGACCTCGACGGCAAGCCGCCGCTCGCCGACGCTTTCGCTCGGACCTTTCGGAACCGCCCAGCTCTTCAGCACGCCATCGAGCTCGAGGCGAAAATCGAAGTGCAGCTGCCGGGCCGCATGCCGCTGGATCACGAACTGGAGTTGCGCCCCGCTGCCCCGCACGCGGCCTTGCGGCTCGGGCGTGACTTTGAAATCCCGCTTGCGTCGGTACGTCGAAAGTGATGTCTGCATGATCGGCAGAATTGCCGAGTCTCTTGCGAGGCGGCAAGCCAGCCTCCATTGTCGGATATGAGTCCCAATCCGGGCTAGAATTCCCTATTAATCAGCATCGAAAGGCGATTCATGGCTACCGAACAGACGCCTCGCACCTCCGACGCGACGATGGACGCGAAGTCGCTCTATCGAGAAGAGATCTACACCGATCGCAAGGTCGGGACGCTTCGCGTGCTGGTTCCGGTCAAGACCGACGGTTCACCGGATACCGGCCGGCCGACGCTCTTTCAGGGCGAGGCGCAATTGATGACCAACATGGGACCGCTGCCGATCAGCTTCGATATCGAAGCGACCGATCTTGCGACCGCGGTCGCGCGTTACGCCGACGCGACAAAGGCCGGCGTCGAACGCGCAATGCGTGAGCTGACGGAACTTCGTCGACAGGCATCTTCGTCGATCGTCATTCCTCAGGGCGGCGCGGCGGGATTGCCGCCCGCAGGGTTGGGCGGCGGCGGAAAGATACAGATTCCTTAGCGGATTTTTTGAGTTTTTGAAGGCAGCGGCATCGCCCATTCCACCCTTCGGGTAAAGCGCGCCACGAGGAAATCGACGAAAGCCCGCACCTTCATCGACAGATGCCGCCGGCTCGGATACGCGGCGTAGATGTCGATCGACGACGGCGTGTAGCCGGGCAATAGTGTCACCAAGCGGCCAGCGCGCACGTCCGGTGCGACGATGAAATCCGGCTCCAGATGGATGCCCATGCCGGCGACGGCGAGCGCGCACAGCATCTGTCCGTTGTTCGAATGCGCCGGCCCGGCGATGCGGACCTCGTGCGCATTTCCGCGACTGTCGCAAAAACGCCATGTGTTGCGCTCGCGGGAGTATTCATAGCTGAGGCAGGCGTGTCCGGCGAGATCGGCAGGCGCCTTGGGCGCAGGATGCAGCGCCAAGTATGAAGGGGCAGCGCAACAGACGAGCTGCGTAACGCCGATCTTGCGCGCGATCAAGCTGCGACTGCCGATATCGCCGATGCGAATCGCCAGGTCGATGCCTTCGTCAACGATGTCGACTGCGCGATCGGAGAGCTCGACGTCGAAGCGCAATTGCGGATGGCGACGCGCGAAGTCCGCGATCGCCGGCGCGAGATGCCGCACGCCGAAGGTGATCGATGAGGTGAGCTTCAGTGTCCCGCGGGGTACCACAGCCGCCGCAGTCACCGTTTCTTCGGCTTCCTCCAAATCCGCGAGCAATTGAACGCAGCGCTCGTGAAAGGCCTGGCCGGTTTCCGTTAACGAAAGCCGGCGCGTCGTTCGATTCAATAGACGCGTATCGAGATGCGCTTCGAGGTCCGCGACATGACGCGATGCCGCGGACGCCGACATTTCAAGGCGCTCCGCCGCACGCGCGAAGCTTCCCTGCTCGACGACCTTGGCGAACACCGTCAGCGCGACAAGTCGGTCCAAGGTCTATGTCATTTTCCGCAATAATCTATCCCATTCTATTCTCTTTATCCCAAACTCTAGAAGACGGATGATTGCACCCAAGCCGCCCCGTGTGGCCCCCAAATCATCACCCAAGGAGAGCCTCGTGAAACTCTATTACTCGCCGGGTGCGTGCTCCTACGCGCCGCATATTGCTCTATACGAAGCGGGCTTGCCGTTCGAGGCAGTCAAGGTCGACCTTCGCACGCACAAGCTCGCCGACGGCACCGACTACTACTCGATCAACCCGAAGGGCTACGTGCCGCTGCTCGAGCTCGACGACGGCACGCGCTTGAGTGAGCTCGCGGTGATCGTGCAATACATCGCAGACCGCAAGCCCGGCACCCTCGCACCGGCGTTCGGCTCGATGGAGCGCTATCGACTGATGGAGTGGTTGAATTTCATCTCGTCGGAGCTCCACAAGCAGTTCAGCCCGCTCTGGTATCCGGATACGCCTGAGGTGACGAAGGAAGCGCAGAAAAAGCGCCTCGCGAAACGCTTCGATTATCTGAATCCGATCGTTGCCAAGCAGCCGTTTCTGATGGGACAGAACTTCACCGTCGCCGACGCCTATATGCACGCGATCCTGAATTGGAGCCCCCAGCTCAAGGTCGATTTATCGCCGTGGCCGGCGCTTGTCCAATATCAGCAACGCGTCGCGGCGCGCCCCGGCGTCACGAAGGCGCACAACGCCGAACATACAAGCAAGGCCGCGGCAACCGCGTAATGGCGGGAGCGTTTCGTACGGTTTGTTTTCAGATGAAGCGCCTACCCACGCTCTTCCTGTCGCACGGTTCGCCGATGCATGCGATTGCGCCCGGCGAGGCGGGGCGTGTGTGGGCGGCGCTCGGACAAACGCTCAAACCACGCGCGGTCCTGGTCGCGTCGGCGCATTGGGAAACCGCCGTACCGATGGTTACCGGCAGTCCGAAGCCGCAAACGATTCATGATTTCGGTGGCTTCCCGGCGCAGCTCTACGAGATTCAATACCCTGCCCGCGGTGCGCCAGAGCTCGCCGAAGAAATCGTCGGTTTGTTGAAGCAAGCGGGCATCACCGCCGGGATCGATGGTTGCCGAGGTCTCGATCACGGCGCGTGGGTGCCGCTGCGTCATATGTTTCCCGTTGCCGATGTTCCGATCGTGCAAATCTCGGTGCAGCCAGAGCGCGGAACCGCACATCACGTGGAATTGGGGAGAGCGCTTGCGCCGCTGGCCGCGGATAATGTGTTGATCGTCGGATCCGGGCACGCGACGCACAACCTGCGCGACTTTTTTTCCGCACGCGCGGGATCTTCCCCATTGACGTACGCACGCGACTTCGCCGATTGGCTTCATACGCGGCTTTTATCACGCGACATCGATGCGCTCGTGCGTTATCGCGACGCCGCACCATCGGCCGAGCGAGCACACCCGACCGAAGAGCATTTTTTGCCGCTGTTCGTTGCCTGGGGCGCTGCGGGCGACGGCGCCCGCGCCGAACGGATCGTCGAAGGTTTGGAAGCGGGCGCGCTGTCGATGGACTCGTATGCGTTCCATGCTGACGCTGTCCGGTGATGTCCGACAGCCAAATCGGGCACGCGCCGATCACCTGCATCGCCGTCCCCCCGTACAGTTCGCTCATGTCGGATCGCAATCGGACCGGGAGTCGGTAATGCAGCGCAACAAACGTTGGCTCGCGCGGTGGGGAAGTTTTCTGATGGGTATTTGCATCGGCCTTCTGATCCTGACACCGGTCCTTGCGATGCCGCAAAGCGGCCTGCTGTCGCTCCTTCCGAACGAATCAGTCGTCTCGCCGCTGATGAACGCCAATCCGCTGCTTGATTCGGCGGTATTCCTCATCAGTTTGATCCTTTCTCAAATCATTTTCGCGACGCGCGCGGCGCGCGATCGCAGCTGATCGAACCTTGACATCGCTTAACCGAAGCCTTGCGGCGCTCGTACTCGTCGCGGGCTGTTTGTTCGCCGCCGTGTCCTATGCACAACCCTACGATGGCGGTCAGCCCTATGACAGCGGGCAACCGTATGGACCGCCGCCCGCGTATCAACCGCCGCCGGGCTATCAACCTCCACTGGGTGACGAGCCGCCGCCCGACTATCAATCGCCTCCGGTTTACGAGCGCGCGCCTGTCGCTCCGAAGCGCGCCGAGATGGGCGTCGTCGAATCGATCGACATGTATCGCGATGGCCAACCGGCCGCCACCGGTCTCGGTGCCATCCTCGGCGGCGTCGCCGGCGGCGTGGTCGGGCATCAGATCGGCAGCGGACGCGGCAACACGGCCGCGACGATCGCCGGTGCCATCGGCGGCGCGGTGGTCGGCAATCAAGTCGAGAAGGCGCAACCTCGCGACCGCTATCGGATCGTCGTGCGACTGGACTCCGGTGAAACGATTTCGTTCAGCGAAGTGGGCGAAGGCGAGCTCCGTGTCGGCGATCGCGTCCGCGTCGTCAACAACCGCGTTTATCGCGCCTGATTCCAGGCACTGCAAATCGAGTTTTGCGCAGCGTCGCGGCTTGGGCTGCCTCGGCCAAAAGTCGTATGGCGCCTGCCGCGTAACGCCTCGACGATGGTCGACGAAAACAGCGCACTCGCGTGCTACAGCGTGACGTCATTGTGCTGTTCGTCTATAACGACAACGCGTAGGAGGTTTTATGTCGCACATTCTCGATCCAAAGCGCCTTTTAAACGATGACCATTATTGCGCCGCGCTCGACGAGCTCGAGAGGCTGATGGCGGCCGACCCCGATACCCCTCAGGGACGGCGCTTCGATGAGCTTGCGGCGCTGATCGACGACTACGAGGGCGCGCATCCGGGGGCCGATCTTGCGCCGGTCTCGATGCCTCGATGACCAATACCAACTCGGCGCTCGACGTTCGCCACAACACGGCCGCCCACCGTTTCGAGGTCGCCGTCGACGGGCAGCTTGCGCGCGCAGACTATCGGATCGAGGGTCGCGTAATGCAACTATTCCACACTGAAGTGCCCGTCGCGTTCGAAGGCCGCGGGATCGCGGCGTTGCTCGTTCGCGAGGCGATCGAGTATGCGCGTGAAAACGGGCTCACGGTCCTGCCCGCCTGCTCGTACGTGCGGGCGTACATGCGGCGGCATCCGGAGGCGCAGTCGGTGCTCGCCGCCGCAACACGATAAACCGGATGACATGCGGGCACTGCCCGCGCGGACGGTGCAACGACGCAGGCGGGTTCCGGTAAGCTTGGCGAACCGGCGCGTACTGTCGCGACGCCGGCCGCCATCTGAACGATCCGTCCAGCCGTCGCCGCGAGCCGTCGCCCGCGCACAAAAGCATCTTCCGCGGCTGCCTGCTCGGTGGCGCGATCGGCGACGCGCTCGGCGCGCCGGTCGAGTTCATGTCGCTCGCCGAAATTCGCGAGACGTTCGGCCGCTCGGGCATTACCGAATTCACGACGGCATTCGAGCGCAAGGGCGCGATCACCGACGACACCCAGCTGTCGTTGTTCTCCGCCGAAGGTCTGCTGCGCGCGCACGTAGCAGGGGTCGCGCAGAACGGCGCCGGCGCGGTGGCTGCGATCGTCGCCAATGCATACGCGCGCTGGCTCGCGACGCAAGGACGGAAGCCGGGTATCGGCGAGTTCGACCGTGACGGCTGGTTGTTTTCGATCCGTGAGATGCACGTCCAGCGCGTCCCGAGCGCGAGCTGCCTTTCGGCGCTCGAGCAGATGACGGAGCCCGGCGAACGCGCTCGCAACGAAAGCAAGGGTTGCAGCAGCGTAATACGAAGCGCGCCCGTGGGTCTGTGGTGCGCGCGGCTGGACGACGGCCTGTCGCTCGAACGCGCCGCACGGCATGCACTGGAGCTCGGCGCCGAAATGGCGGGACTCACGCACGGTCATCCGACCGGACGCCTCGCCGCCGGTGCGTTTGCGGCACTCGTTCTGCTGCTCGCGCGTGGAACGCCGCTGCCGGACGCAATCGCACGCGTCAAAACGCTGCTCGTGCGCTATCCGGGGCATTCGGAGACGCTCTCGGCGCTGGTGCGCGCCGAAACGCTCGGCCGGCGCGGTCTGCCTCGGGCGGAAGCATTGTCGGAACTCGGCGAGGGCTGGATGGCCGACGAGGCGTTGGCCATCGGCGTCAGCTGCGCGCTCGCCGCGCCGGATTTCGAGACCGGCGTGCGGCTTGCCGTGAATCACGACGGCGACAGCGACTCAACCGCGGCCATTGCCGGGCACTTGCTTGGCGCCATGCATGGTGCCGACGCGATTCCCAAGCGGTGGACGATCAGCCTCGAGCTACGGCGCGTCATCGTGGAGATGGCCGACGATCTCGCGACGTTCCCCGAATGGCCCATCGGCGAGTTCATGCCGGAGAGTGAGGAAGGCGATTACTGGAAACGGCGGTACCCGGGCAGATGACGCAGGGCACGCAACTGAAGCCGAGCGTGGACTTGAGCCAACGTAGTCAGCGCGCGCCCGACGAAAGGAAGCGGAATGCTTACGATCGATCACTTGGACCATCTCGTTTTGACGGTTGCCGACATCGACGCCACGACAGCGTTTTATACGCGCGTGTTGGGCATGACCAGCGTGACCTTCGGCGCGGGACGCCGGGCGCTCGGCTTCGGTCCGCAAAAAATCAATCTGCATCTCGCGGGACACGAATTCTCGCCGTGCGCACGGCAACCGGCGCCGGGCTCCGCGGACTTTTGCCTGATCACAAAAATGCCGCTCGACGCCGCGATGGCGTACGTGCAAAGCTGCGGCGTGACAATCGAGGAAGGTCCCGTCGACAAAACGGGCGCGATAGGGCCGCTACGCTCGTTCTATTTCCGCGACCCGGATGGGAATTTGCTCGAAGTCTCGAATTACCGCGATTCAGTGTAGGCGTTGCCGCGTCTTGCGCCCGTTGTCGGGTAGATCGCGGCGCGCGCCGGTCCCGCGCGACTCGGTCGCTCGGCGCCGTTCCTGCCAGAACCGGTAGATCAGAACGGCAGCAACGGACAGCTCCTCGACCAGGCTCGCGCGCTTTTCGCGGTCATCGATCCATTCGGCGAACTCCGGGTCCTGGTCGCCGAACGCCAGCGCCTCGATCGGAAAGATCCAGTCGCGCGCGTCTTGCGCGTCGTACAGCGGCTGCCATTCGTCGTCGCGGAGCTTGACGCCCGCCATGTAGCCTTCGCACCACGCCGACGCCTCGGGCGGCGTCTTGTCGTTGCGTGCCTTTTCGTCAGGCATGTAGAGCAGCGGCTTGAAACGCGTCGGCGATTCTGACAGCGTGCGCTGGATGCCGACCATGTGGCGCAGCACGAGACCCATGATCCGCTGCGCCTGCTCGTTATCGGCGAACGCCGGATTGGCGGTACGCCCGCCATCGCTCCACACCTGCGGCAGCCATTCCGACGGCTGAATCGATTCGGGTCCGCTGACGATCGCCGTCAAGAAACCATCGAGCATCTCCAGGTCCATGCAGTCCTGCGGCACGCTGTCGGAGGCGAGAAAGCCTTCGAGGGAGTCGAGCTCGGCATCGGACAGGGGTTCGTCTAGGGCGCGCATTTCGGCCATGGGGAGCTTCCGGTGCGGCGGCCACGTGAATTCGCACGTGTTTGCCGGTCGTCAAGGATACCGCAGTTGTGAGTACGCCATCCGCGCCGGGTGCAACTCGGCAGCCGCGCCCGGTCACCGCGATTCAGCGCAACGCGTGGGCAACGTTGAGCGTGAGCGCGAACGTGAGAAGCGCGCCGGCTTGATGAAGCGCGGCGACGGAAAGCGGCACGACATAGAGCAACGTCGCGATCCCGAGCGCGATTTGTAGCGCGAGCATGCACAACAACGCGTTGCTGCCGCGTGCGGCTCGCGACGGCAATCCCGGCGATGTGCGCAAGCGCCACCACAGCAGCAACGTGACGACGACCAGCACGAGGGCGAGAATCCGATGATCGAACTGCACGGTCGCCATGTTCCAGAAGAAATTCATCCACGGTGGATGCAGCATCAAGATCTCGGGTGGAACAAGATGGCCGTTCATCAACGGGAACGTGTTGTACGCGAATCCGGCGCGAATGCCGGCCACGAAGGCGCCGCTCAACACCATCGCGAACACGAGCGCGGCGAGGAAGAAGGCGAGGCGCCGCGTCGTGCGCTGCGCGGGCGCATCAGGTGCGGCTCGTTGCGGCCTGCGCAGCGTCATCGCCGTCCACAGCATGCCGGCGAGGATGGCAAACGCCAAGCCCAGGTGGGCGCTCAACCGAAATGGCGAGACGCGCGGATCGTCGACCAGACCGCTTTGCACCATGTACCAGCCCAGCGCGCCTTGCACCACGCCCAACGCGAGGATGCCGATCAGTTTCGCGGCCAGCGCGGACGAAATACGCCGCCACGCAACGAACCAGACGAGCGGAATCAGAAAGGCGAGACCGATGACGCGCCCGAGCAGGCGGTGCGCATATTCCCACCAGAAGATGCCCTTGAATCCCGCAAGCGTCATCGCGGTGTTGATCTGGCGGTATTCCGGCGTGAGCTTGTATTTGGCGAAGGCCTCCTGCCACTGCGCGTCCGACAACGGCGGAACCGTGCCGACAATCGGCTGCCACTCGGTGATCGACAACCCCGAATGCGTAAGCCGCGTGACGCCGCCCACGACGACCATCGCGAAGACCAGCGCGCAACAGACGAACAGCCATGCGGCGACGCCTCGGTTGGCCGCGCCGCGCGCGTCGGATGCGCCGTGGGGAAACGGGACGGAAGCGGGAATCGGATAGGGCGTCGCCATCGACGAATTTTAGCGCGGTCAATCACGCCCCCGCCCCTGCGGCAATCAGTGCATATGCCCGTCGGGCACCGGCGCGCGAGGCGGCTCTTCGTTCAGTAACTGCACTTGATCGAGGATTTCGCGCGTCCGCCCCGCTTCGTCGTTCGCTACGGACAACCATCGTGCCCGCAAATTACCTTGACGATCGATCAGAAACTCGACGTGCGCAGGCGTGCCGCGACGAGCGTCGCTCTCGTCCGAAGTGGAGAACATCGCATACGTCGCGCCGACGTCAGGCCCCACCAGCGCGAGCATCGGCGACGCGCCGGGCAGCGTTGTCTCGAGCGCACGCGCCGTAGCGTTGGCGGACACGGCAATGATGCGCACGCCTGCATTGGCTAGCTTCGTCTGCTCCGCAGCCAACGCGCGGAGGCGATCAAGCGATTGCGGCAGCGTGTACAGCACGAGGAGCACCGCGCTGCGTCCGCGTTCGTCCCTTAGCGATTCCTGTGGGCCACCCGAAACTTCAAAGGTGAAATCCGGCGCTATGAGCGGGCGCCACGGCTCGACCTGCGCTGTCATCGTTCGCGCGTCGTTTGCTTGCGCTTGCGCACGGATGAATTCGATCGCCGACCAGATTGCGGTGTCGGGCAGCCGCGCGCCGAACCCCGGCATCGCCGTTCGCGGTATGCCGTGCGCGATCCACCAGAACATGTCGCCAACTGAATGGTGCATTGAATGTTGGACGAGATCCGGCGGTTTGTCGGCAAGTGATGCGGCGAGCGGTCCGTCGCCGCGTCCGTGCGCACCGTGGCATTGCGCGCAGTTCTCGGCATAAACGGACGCGCCTTGCGCGATCGCGCTTGTTGTATAGCGCAACGGCGAGGCGACGTATGTCGTCGGGTAACCCGGAACGACGGAGAGGTACGGGCACGTCACCGCCGCTGCGACGACAAGGGCGACGACGGCGAGCAGCGCGCGCAGCATGTGCAGCCGTTCGTGCCGTGCACGCGTAAGCGCCAGCGCACCCGCAACGCACAGTGCGGCGAAAACGATCGCGACGATCCATCCGATACTCGTCGCCCCAGCGACCGGCTCGACGCGAAGAGTGAATGCGAAGGGCCAGATCGTTGGCTCGTGCGCGGCGGGCACCGTGACACCCAGCACAGCGACGATGGCGACGACCGCGATTCCGGCGATGGTTTCGAGCGTCGCAGTGCGCAACAGCGTGTGCAACGCGACGAAGTCCCGCGCGACGACGCGCGGCGTCAGACGAAAGCGGTTCGTCGCCGCAAGCGCCACCATAGCGAAGAACACCGCGAGCTTCATCGTCAACAGCCGGCCATATTCGGTTCCGAACAAGGCCGGGATATTGCCGACCAAGTACCCCGCATTGATCAGACCCGACACGGTCAGCGCACCGACGCTTGCAACGCCCAGTGCAGAGAAGCGTCGTATCGCGGCCGCGCCAACGTCGATCGATGCGATTGCCGCGGTCCGCCGCGCGCTCGCGAGCAACAGCACGAGCCCCGGCAGCGCGCCGAGCCACGATCCGGCCGCCCACAAGTGGATGGCGTCGGCAGCGATGCGAGGATACCGATCGGTTCCTTCGCCGGCCGCCGCATGTCCTGCGAACGCGAGCGTCGCGAGATAGAGTCCCGCCAATATCATCGCGCCGAGCGCCGTCGATAGCCGGGGCGTTCCACGCGCCGCGCGTGCATCGGCAACCAGCCACCCAATCAGCGAAATTGCGATGAGTATCCGCATCATCCAGACACGGCCGAACAGTGTCTGCGTCGCAACGCGGGCAACGGTGTCGTCCTTTAGCAGCCCCGCGAGTGGCGATCCGCTGGCGACAGCCGCCTCGAGCACCAGCCATGCAATCGCCGATACGGCGCTCACGGCAAGACTCCAGCGCACGAGCGAGTAAATTCGCCGCCACACCCGATCCCACGCAAGCGCTTTGCCTTGCGCATCGGCGTGCATTGCCGGAATCGCAACGATCACCACGAACGCCAATCCCCCGAACATGACAATCGTCGCCAGCAGATGCGCGAAGCGCGTGACGACGAGGAGGGCGTTCATCGGGAGCGTTCTGTCCGCATATGCAAATTACGCTAGGGCGCGACTTCGAACGTGAAGTCGCCCTCGGTGACGTGCGTATCGACCGACAACACGCGCCAGACGACACGATATCGGCCGGGTGCGAGCGCCGGGACCGATACCTGCAAGATCGTTGTATCGCGCGCGTCGACCTTGGCATCGCCGCGGTCGACGCGTTTATCCGATCGATCAAGCACGCGAACGGTGCTGAACGCCGGTTCGAGTTGCTGCGTGAACCAGAGCCGCACCTGCGCCGGCGGCGCACGCACCGTGCTGCCGACGGCGGGTGCTGCATGGTCGAGAAAGGCGTGCGCGCGGGCAGTCGAGCATGCGCCGCATGCCGCAAGACACATAACCAGCAGCACCCGTTTCATTTCAGTTCGGGAAGATCGGCTTTCCGATCGTCGTCGGAAAGAGATCGTCCAAAAAGAAATGGAGCTGCGCGATCCAACCGACGCGACTTCCGCTTCGACTGTTCACCGGAATGACGGCCTCCGCGGCGAGCTGCATATAACGCCCGGCCCAGATGAGGCCGGGATTGATCGTGCCTGTCGTCCGATGCTCGCCGCGGTCGAGCGCCGTCGAAAACGCGAACTCGACGACCGGGACCAACTGGTTGAACGGCTCCCTCCAGCCAGTGCCTTTCACGTTCGCATTCAGGTACGGAATGCTGTACTCGATCGCGAAGCCCCACTGCAGCGTGTGCGGATGACGTTCGACGTCGACGTCCCCATCCTCGTTGACGGTCGTCGTGCTCGAGCGCGACGGGATGCCGACGCCGAGCTGTCCGGTCACCGCAAAAGGGCGGAGATATTTCATGTCGTCCGACAAGTCGCCGAAACCCTTGCCGAAGAACAACGCCGGCGTGAAGGTCGAAAAGGATTCGGCGCCGACGCGCTTCGATCCGCTGCTGCCGATGTCCCAATCGACGCCGGCGGAGAGAATCGTCTCGTGATCGTTGCTTTGAT
>VBCG01000146.1 GCA_005881895.1 Betaproteobacteria bacterium | reverse complement strand
AACCGAGAAACAGGATCGCGCCGCCGACCAGAGGTGGCACGACACCGGATTCCGTCACCAATCCGGTCAACGACACGATGATTAGAACGCCCACTGACAGCCACGCGTCGCCGACGAACATCTTGACTAGCGCGCCTGCAGCGTCGTGGAGGAAATTCATCGCGCGATCGCTCCCACCGATTGTCGAACCACCGCTGCTGCGCCCAGCCCGACGAGAAGGAACGCAGCACCGAAGAACAGGATCATCAGGTCCGCACCCGGCCACGCGATTCCCAGACCCTCGCCGGTCCAAAAGACGCCGAATGCGCAAAGGATTGCGCCCACTGCAAACTTGAGGCTGTTTTCGGGCACGCGCGCCAGCGGACGACGAACGATCGCGCCGACAGCTAGAACCACGATGCACGCACCCAACGCGCCGAGTGACGCCGGCATGAGAAGGTCGCGACCCGCGCCGACCGCAATCACGATGAACACGACTTCGAGGCCCTCGAGCAGGATCGCCTTGAACGCCATGACACCGCCGAGCCAGTCGAAGCCGCTGCGACGCAGTGTCGCCGCATCGGTCGCGTCGACCGTTTCGGCGGCGAACACAGCATTCTCATCATGGAACGGAATGATTCGGGCCGCGCGCAACACCGCCTTGCGCAGCCAACCCATGCCGAACAATAGAAGCAGTACGCCGATAACGAGCTGAAGGAAATGGAGCGGAACCTGATCGAGAAGCGGTCCAAGCGCAACGACGATCGCAGCGAGCGCGGCCAATCCGGCTGCGGTCCCCACGAACGCGGCACGCCACCCGCGAAGCGTTCCCGCGGCGAGCACGATGGTAAATGCTTCGACGACTTCGACGAGTGACGCCAGGAAAGCGGCGCCCACTGCGGGAGCGGCGGTGGTGAAAGAAATCATGGAGCTCCTTCACGAGCAATCATTAGTCGAAGCGAACGTTGTTTGACTCAACAGAATCGACCCAGCCGATGAACACCGTGTTTCCACGGTATCTACGGTCGTTACACCTGTAATCGCCCGCCTTCAAGTCCAACTCGGCTTAACATGACCTGTCGCTCGGCATAGGAGTCCATGATGGAAATGAAACGCACCTGGATTGGGCTGTTGGCGGCGCTCCCGTTCTCAGCGATCGCCCATCACGGTTGGAGCGAGTACGACACGACGCGAGCGTTGACGTTGACGGGTACCGTCGCCGAGTCGGGCTGGGAACATCCGCATGGCTTCGTGAAGCTCGAGACGCCGGGCAAGACGTGGATCGTCGTGCTCGCGCCGCCGTCGCGGATGGAGAATCGCGGCCTGCAGAAAGCTGCGATTGCGAGCGGCATGACGGCGACGGTCGAGGGTTTTCCGAACCGCGGCAAGCCGGAAGAAATGCGTGCAGAACGCATCACCGTAGGCGGCAAGACGACCGAATTGCGCTGACAGGTCCGCGCGGCAAAGCCAAGACTGTGGAAGCTCCGCTACACGCGATCGAGTCCTCAGGGCTTGGCCGCTTCATGCGCGAATCGCTGTGGGCATATCCGATCGCGGAAACGCTGCACATCATCGGTATCGCGGCGCTGTTCGGGTCGCTGCTGGTGATGGAGTTGCGTTTGCTGGGCCTCGGCCGACGGATCCCGGTCACCTCGCTCGCCAGACTCACGCTACCGTGGTCGGTGGCGGGATTTGTCCTCGCGGCGGCGATGGGGCTTTGCATGTTCTCGGCGCACGCGGCGGAATTCATCGGCCAGCGCATATTCATGTTGAAGATGGGGCTGATCCTTGCCGCGGGCATCAACGCAGCAATCTTCCACAGCGGCCCGTTCGTTGTGGTGGCCCGCTGGAATACGGAGGTTCCGCCGCCGCCGTCTGCGCGCGCGGCGGCCGCGCTTTCGATCGTGCTGTGGACCAGCGTGATTGTCTGCGGGCGAATGCTGGCCTATCTATAGTTTGTGGATTCTTGGCGAACGACGACGCGCTGAAGCTTGCCAAGGACTTCGCTATTTCATTCGTAACGTCATGCGAGAAGAGAGATACGCTAGCGTAATCGAGCACGTCGATTGTTGAAGGTGCCCATCCTCTCCGATACCGTCGTGCGAACGGACAGCAGTCCCGGCGCCAATACCCTTTCTCTGTTGCCGCACGTGTTCGTCGTTGCCGATGCCGCAGCGATGGCCAGCGTGATCGAGCATGCACCGCCCGACGCACGCTACTTTGCCGGTTTCGTTGGCTGGGGAGAGGGCGAGCTCGACGCGGGAATTGAATAGGGGCTATGGACGGTTTTGGACGCAAACGCGGACATCATCTTTCGCAGGGACTCGACCGGTCTCTGGAAGGAGCTGCCGCGCGGCCGGCCCGGCGAGTAAACGGTCGGGCAACGGCAACCGGGTTTGACGCGCCGTCAAGCTTGCCGTCGGCGGTTGCTGCTACCGACCGTCGAGCGGGATGCGCGCGCACTACACGTATGCGTCCGCTACGCTTGACCGGTGTCCTTCGCAGCGAGCTTTGCGATCCCCGACCAGTCGAGCTTCTCTCCGCCTTGCGCCATCAGCGCAAGGAAGCGATCGCGCAGCAAGCTGGCCAAAGGCATCGGCACACGCAGCGCTTCCGCGGCGGCCAGCGTCAGGCGTATATCCTTCTGACCCAAGGGCGCCGCAAATCCGGCAGGCTCGTACTTCTCGTCGGCGATCATGCCGCCATAATTTTTGTACACCGGGGCAGCGAAGAGCGTTGAGGTGAGCATCTCCATGTATTCATGCTTGTCGATTCCGGCCTTGCTCACCAACGCGATCGCCTCGCCGAGCGACTCAATAACCGCGGCGATCAGAAAATTGCCGCTCAGCTTGACCAGGTTCGCGGCCGCGGGTCGATGACCGATGCGGAAAGTCTTTTGACCTAGCGCGGCGAAAATTGGTGCGCAGGTGTCTGCGGCTTCGGGCGCGCCCGATACCAGGATGAACAGCTTCGCTGCGGCCGCGGCTTCAGGTCGCCCGAATACGGGCGCTGCGAGATAGCGCTGCCGCGCTTTTTCATGCGCGGCGGCAAGACGCTCCGAGAGTGCCACGCTGATCGTGCTCATCGAAACGTGGACGGCGTTTCTGCCGAGGCTATCGATGACGCCGGCTTTGCCGAACACGATGCTATCAACCGCATTGTCGTCCGCGAGCATCGTGATCACGGCGTCGCCAGTGCAGGCGCTGGCAATGTCATCAGCCGCGCGTGCTCCTTGTCCGACGAGTGTCCGTGCCTTTTCACGCGATCGATTGAAGACGGTCACCTCGTGTCCAGCCTTGACGAGATTGGACGCCATGGCGGCTCCCATGCGACCCAATCCGATAAATCCAAGTTTTATTAGTTCACCTAGTTCACCTCTTAAGTTATCCGACGGCGGTTATGCGACTGCGCGCATGTCAGACGTCTGCGGCGGAGCCATGAATTCGGGGCCGATCGGATCCTTGACCGTTTCGACTAGAATCCGTTCGATCTCCTGCATACCTTCATTGTCGATCGACCAGCCCATCACGTCGACAACCGGCTCGAGCTGCTCGGGTCGCCGCGCGCCCCAAAGCGCCACGGTCTTGCCCCGATCGAGGATCCACCGGACCGCAAGCGCAATAACGGGCTTGCCAAATCGCTTGCGCGCGAACCGATCGAAAGCAGTGACGGCCGCCAAGTACTGATTCAATCGCGGTTGATGAAACTTCGGATCTGTCCTGCGCAAGTCGTCGCCTGCGAACTTCGTCGTCGCGGTGATGCTCCCAGCGAGAAGCCCGCGGCACAGTGCACCGTAGGCGAGGACTGCGATGCCATGGTCGACGGCATAGGGGAGGATTTCATCCTCGGCGGCGCGCTCGAACAGGTTGTACGGCGGTTGCACCGTATGGATCGGTGCGATATCGCGAAAAACCTTCATCTGTTCGACGGTGTAATTGCTGACGCCGATCGCGTGGATTTTGCCCTCACGCCGGAGTTGTCGGAGCGTTGCTGCGGTCTCTTGAATCGGGACCGTCGGGTCCGGCCAATGCACCTGATAGAGGTCGATGCGGTCTGTTCGCAGCCGTCGTAACGAGTCTTCCACTTCCTGACGTATGCGCCTGGGACTCGAGTTGCGATAAACCTTTCCATCCCGCCACTCGAGCCCGCATTTGGTCGCGATTATTGCGCGATCGCGACGGCCGTCGGCTTCCAATGCGCGTCCAACGAGTTCCTCCGAACGGCCGAATCCATAGACGGGCGCGGTGTCGATCAACGTGATTCCTTGATCCACTGCGGCTTGAATCGTGCGAATTGCCCGGTTGTCGTCGCTGCCGCCCCACATCCATCCGCCAATCGCCCACGTGCCGAGGCCGACGCGTGATACGGGCAGCGGAAGTCCGGTGATGTCAATGGTTTCCATGGTAGTTCCTCTATCGAAGATCGCGTTTATCGAGAACGCTCCTCACGGCATACTTTGCGCGGTGGCGGTTTCATATGCGTTGCAGGCACGCACGCCCCACGTTACGATCGAAACGATTTATCGCGATGGCGTCGCCCTGAGGCAACGCTGAGCGTAATTGGATAGGGCCATTTTGCAGAAAGGCGCCACAAAAAAAACTACCGGGCGCAAATGCGCCAACGCAACCCGGGTGCCGCGGCGCTCTGGAGTCCCATTGAACACGCAATGCGAACGGCACGACGCAACCGTGCATTCGACACCACCATGCCTGCCATCATGATCGCAGCACCACGTGCACTCATCGCGCGGCTCATGCAAGGGTCGCCGCTGCGTCACCCGCGTTTTCGGTTGTTCTATCTCGGCTCCATCGGATCGGCGCTGGGTTACACGATGCAAGCCACGATCGCGGCATGGCTGATGGCGACGTTGACGCCTTCCGCACTCATGGTCGCCCTCGTGCAGACAGCGAGCACCGCGCCGACGCTTGCGTTTGGGCTGTTCTCCGGCGCCCTCGCCGATATCGTTGATCGCCGCCGCATAATCTTCGTGACCCAGTTAATGCTGCTCATCGCGACCGCCACACTGGGTCTCGCGAGCCTGTTCGGCGTCATCGCGCCGACACCGTTGCTATTGCTTACGTTCGTAGTCGGCGCTGGCTTCACGTTCTACTTGCCCGCGCAGCAAGCAAGCATCAACGAGCTCGTGTCGCGCCCGGAGCTGGCGCGCGCCGTGGCATTGGGCGCCGTGGCGTTCAATGTTGCGCGCGCGATCGGTCCTGGACTCGCGGGTGCGATTGCAGCGTGGCTCGACACCGGTTACGCGCTTATCGCAAGTGCGCTGTCTTTCACCGTCATGGTGACCGCTGTGCGACGCCTGAAGCGCCGCCGCACGCTGCCCGGTATCCCGGAGACATTGCTATCCGGAGCGTTGAGCGGCATTCGCTATGCCCGTCATTCAAGCGCCATGCGCGCACTCGTCATCCGCAGTCTGAGCTTCGGCATTTGCGCGAGCGCATTCTGGGCGCTGCTGCCGGTGATTGCCCGCGACCAGTTGGGGCTAGGTGCCGGCGGTTTCGGTTTGCTCTCGGCCGGTTTCGGCGTCGGCGCTGTCGTCGGGGCACTGTCGATCCCGCGCCAGCTCCAGCGCCGCTCGCTCAATGCCGTGGTGACGAGCGGCGCAGTTCTGTGGTCGGTCGCGATGCTGCTGGTTGCGGTGACCGGCATCACGGTCTTCGCCGTGGTCGGGTCATTTACGGCCGGCATCGCGTGGGTCTCCGTATTCGCGAGCCTGTCGGCGGCAACGCAGAGCACCGCGCCCGGATGGGTGCGCGCACGCGCGTTGGCGATGAACCTTGTTTCATCGCAAGCGAGCATCGCGCTGGGTAGTGTCTGCTGGGGCGCTTTCGCATCGCTGACGAGCACGCAGATGGCGCTCGCGGCGTCGGCCGGTCTGCTTGCCATGTTGCAGATCGTCCACCGCAATGTGCGCGTGGCGCTTGGCACGGAAGCGGATGTGACACCCGGCGTGCAGATTCCCGATCTCGTCATCGCGTCGGAACCTTTGCCGGACGATGGACCGGTGCTGATCCAGATCGAATACCAAGTCGATGCGCCCAATCGCAAGGCATTCATACGGGCGATCCACGCGATCGCGCCGACGCGTCGCCGCAACGGCGCAACCAGCTGGCGCGTATTTCGCGACCTCGCGCAGGATGGACGCTACGTCGAGCGCTACATCATTGCATCGTGGGCCGAATACATGCGGCTACGATCGCGAATGACGATGGCCGATCGTGAATTGCAGGCGAAAGCGACGAAATTCCAGCGCGCCGACGTGCCCATACGCGTTTCGCGCTTCATTGGCGTCGATCCGCACCAGATCTCAGCGCAAGCGGCGCACGACAAGACGATGAGTGAAGAGACACACACGTGAAATGTTGGCGGCCTTGCCGCACCGTGCCGATTTTTCGACCGGTGCTGCGCTCAAGTGCGTGCCGGCAATCCCAGGATCTTCCTCGCGTCCGCCGGCGTTGCGGGCCGGCGGTCGTAGTCCTTGCACACGTCGACGATTTTTTGCACGAGCTCCGCATTGCTCACGGCCAGTCGATTTTGATCGAACCGCGTGTTGTCCTCGAGACCCGTCCGGCAGTGGCCGCCGGTTTCCAGGCACCACCGATTCACCTCCCATTGGTAGCGCCCGATGCCGGCTGCAACCCAGGTCGCGCCGGGCAGCACGTCGGCGATTTCCGCCCGCAGGAAGTAGAAGATCGAACGCCGCGCGGGCATCGCATTGGGAATGCCCAGCACGAATTGGACGTGCGGGGGCTCTTGAGCAAACCCTTCTTTACGAGACTCGCCGCGTTGTAGAGCATCGCGAGATCGAACACCTCGACTTCCGGCTTGATCCCATTTTCCAGCATCGTTTTTGCCAACCCTTCGACAAAGTCGGACGGTTTTCGTAGACGCTGGCAGGAAAGTTGACCGAGCCCGTGGCGAGCGAGGCCATGTCGGGCTTGAGGTGCAGCATGGCGCCTCGTGCAGATTGCTCGCGGCCCCGGCCGCCGGTCGAAAATTGCACGATCATGCCCGGGCAGTGCTTGCGCACGCCCTCCTGCACTTTCGCATAGAGGTCCGGAGCCGAGCTCGGCGACTCGTCGGGATTGCGTACGTGGATGTGCACCAGCGACGCGCCCGCTTCGTAGGCCTCGTGCGTCGATTCGATTTGCTCCGTCGGTGTAACGGGTACCGCCGGGTTGTCCTTCTTGCGCGGGAGCGCGCCCGTGATCGCAACGGTGATGATGACCGGTTCAGCCATTTTGTCCTTCCGATAGGCGTCCAACGGGCGCAGCCTTGTGGACGCAGCTCGCATGCTCATCGTCCTGGCCCAACGTGCCCGCCAGCGCCTTAGCTGCGCGCCTCAGTGCGGGCAGGTACTCGATTCCCTTCCGGAGCGTCATTCTCGGCGCAGGTCCGTGCAGCGCAACCACCGCGCAAATTCGTCCGTCGCGGTCGGTGACGGGAACCGCGAGACATACCGATCCTTCAAGGTATTCGCCGATGTCGGTTCCAACGCGATCCGCGCGGACCTTTTTGAGCGCTTTCTCCAGAGCATCGATGCTCGTGATCGTGCGCTCGGTGTAACGTTTGAGCGGGCCCGTCCCGAGGACCCGGCGCAGCTGGACCGGCGTCATCTGCGACAAAAACAATTTTCCGCTTGCGGTGCAATGCAGCGGCACTCGCGAGCCCTTATCCATGTGCAGCCGTACCGCCGATGACGTTTCGACGCGATCGAGGTAGACAACATCGTTGCCGTCGAGGATCGTGAAGTTACAGGTTTCACCGATCTCCTCGACCAGCCGAACGAGGATGGAATGGCGCCATGCCCGCGCGGGCGAGTGCATCTGCACCTTGAGCGCGAGGGTAGAAAGACGTGGACCCACAAAGTAGCGCTTTTCGATCGATTCACGCGCCACGACGCCGCCGCGGACCAGCAGAGCGAGGATCCGAAACACGGTCGGCTTCGGCAGTCCGCTCAGCTCCGTGAGCTCGTCGAGGCTCATGGGCTCCTCGGCTTTGGCAATCAATTCGACGACCGAGAACGCACGCAAGGTCGACGACGGCGGGAGTGTGGCGCTGTCCTGCATTGCAGCATCATTCCGTTAAACGAAATCGTGCGTTCCATTATTGCAATTGAACAATGAGCGTGCAAGCATCCACAAACAGACATCGGGATGCCGTATCAGCGTGCCTCGGTGCGCCCTTGCATGTGACTGGCCGACACGTGCGATGTGCGTCACGGAGGCATGCCAACCTTCGAGGAACTTCATGAACACGATGA
>VBCG01000252.1 GCA_005881895.1 Betaproteobacteria bacterium | reverse complement strand
TTCTCTTCGAATGCCTGCCCGGTCCAGGCGACCGCGTAGTCGCCGGGCAGCGCTTCCGTTCCGATTTCCTCCAGCGCCGCGATTGCCTGTCCGCTGCTATAGCCGGGCGCTGCGTTCGCCGTAATCTTCACGGCGGGAAAATTGTTGAAGCGCGTGACGATCGAAGGCCCCGTCACGTATTTGGTCGTGACCACGGCCTTCAGTGGCACCATCGCCCCGCCTTT
>VBCG01000251.1 GCA_005881895.1 Betaproteobacteria bacterium | reverse complement strand
ACACGCTCCAGGTCCTCGGGCGTCAGACGATACGAAGGCTCCGCTTGCACGATCACCTGCCACAGGCGGCTGAACTTGTTGAACTGCGACACGTAGAGCGAGCCGAACATCGTCTGCATCGCCGAGTAGACATCCTCGACTGAAACGCCCAGGATCTCCGCCTTCTCGCGATCGACGTTGACGAGCAACTGCTGCGATGACGCATCGAACGTCGACGTGACGCCGGCGAGCTCCGGACGCTGGCTCGCTTTCGCCACATAATCGGCGATCACCGCGGAGGTGTGCGCCAGACTGCCGTCACCCTTGGACTGGATGTAGAGCTCCAGGCCGCCGGTGGTGCCGAGGCCTGGAATCGACGGCGGATTGATCGGCAGGATGATGCCTTCTCGCACCGTGGAAAACGCCTTGAACGCTTCCGTGATCACCGCTTGCGCGTTCTGGGTCTTGATGTTGTCCGATGAATAGCGCTCGCCGAAGGGCTTCAACCCGACGAAGAACACCGACGCGTTGCTCTTGACCTGGCCGTCGAGCAGGCTGTAGCCATCGACGACGACGACCGCTTGCGATGCGGGGTTCTTGGTGAAGAAATCGGTGACATGCGCGCTGACGTTGGCGGTGCGATCGATGCTCGCTGCGTCGGGCATGATCACCGCGCCGAGAATGTAACCCTGGTCTTCGGCGGGGAGGAATGAGCTCGGGATCGTTCTCAGCAACTGCACCGAGATCGCGATCATCCCCGCGAACAAGAGAAGCGCGATCATGCTCCGCTTGATTACGAGCTGGACTGCGCGCGTATAGCCTTCGGTCATGCGCGCAAACCCGTTTTCGAACCACTTGAAGAACCCCTTTTTCTGATGCTGGCCGGGCTTCAACAACAGCGCGGCGAGCGCAGGCGAAAGCGTCAGCGCGACGATGCCGGAGATGACGACCGAGATGGCGATCGTGATGGCAAATTGTTTGTAGAGCTGGCCGGTAATGCCGGGAATGAATGCGACGGGAACGAACACCGCGCACAGGACCAGCACGATCGCAATGAGCGCGCCGCCGACTTCATCCATCGATTTTTTCGCCGCTTCCTTGGGCGAGAGGCCGAACTTCGACATGTTGTGCTCGACGCTTTCGATCACGACGATCGCGTCGTCGACGACGATGCCGATCGCCAGCACCATGCCGAACAGCGTCAGCATGTTGATCGAGAAACCGAGCGCCGTCATGCCGATCGCCGCGCCGATGATCGAGATCGGGACCGCGATGATCGGAATCAGCGTCGCCCGAATGCTCTGAAGGAACAAGAAGACGACCAAGACGACGAGCACCAGCGCTTCGAAGAACGTATGGACGACTGTGTCGATCGACGCACGCGTGAACTGCGTCGTGTCCATCGCGATGTTGTAATCGATTCCGGCCGGAAACGACTTTTTCATTTCAGCGAGCGCTTTCGTGACGGCGCCGGCGACCTCGAGCGCGTTCGCGCCAGGCTGCTGATAGACGACCAGCACGGTCGTCGGCTTGCCGTTCAGCGTGCTGCGCACCGAATAGTCGCGCTGGCCGAGCTCCGCGTGGCCGACGTCCTTCAGCCGCACGATGGCGCCACCTTCGCTCGCGGTGCGCAGGATGATGCTGTCGAATTCGGCCGGCTCGGTCATTCGCCCGGCCGTGGTGACCGTGAACGATTGCTCGACCGCACGTCCGGTGGGTGATTGCCCGATGCTCCCGACGGCGAACTGCTGATTCTGATTCGCCACCGCGCGTTGCACGTCGCCGGCGGTGATGCCGAGCTGCGCCATCCGGTCAGGTTTCAACCAGATCCGCATCGCGAGGTCCGGCGCGCCGAGGATGCTCGTCTGACCCGCGCCCGGAATGCGCTTCAGCGCGTCGAGGACATACAGGTTCGCGTAGTTGGCGATGTACTGGTCGTCATAGCGATTGTCAGGCGAATAGATCGCGACGACCATCATGAACGACCCCGAGCGCTTTTGCACCGACACGCCTTGTCGCTGCACCGAATCGGGCAGCGTGGGCAGCGCGAGATTGACGCGGTTCTGCACGTCGACCTGCGCGAGCTCGGGGCTCGTTCCGATGTCGAAGTACACGGTGATCGATGTGTTGCCCGATGACGAGCTCGCCGATTCCATGTACATCATGTGATCGGCGCCGTTGATCTGCTGCTCCATGGGCGCGGCGACGCTGTTCGACACGACGTCAGCGGACGCGCCCGGATACGCGGCGCTCACCGATACCGTGACCGGCGTGATCTCGGGATACTGCGCGATCGGCAAATTGATCATCGCGACCGCGCCCGCGATCGTGATGACGATCGAGACGACCGCCGCGAAGATCGGCCGGTCGATGCAATAGCGCGAGATGCTCATCGCGGCGCCGTCGCTTCGGGCCCGCCGAGCGCTTTCTTTCCGGCTTGGGCGACGCGCGTCGGGACGATGTCGACGCGACGCGCTTCCACATTGCCCGGCCCGCCGGTGATCGCGGCCGGCATCTTGAGATTCGTCTGCTCGGGCCGAGCGCCCTGCGCGATCAGTGCGGCGCGCACGGCTTTTGCGCGATCCTTGGCGAGCTGCGCGTTGCGCGTCGAGCCTCCGGACTTGTCCGTGTGGCCGGCGATATCGACGGCGAGCATCGGATCGCCGGCGAGCATTCGCGCGAGCGGACCGAGCGCCTGCGCGCCCTGCGGCGTCAGCACGTCGCTGTCCTTTTCGAAGTAGACCTTCGCGGCGTCGCGTGATTGTGTCGGCGGTGGATCCTTCGGCGAATTTTTCGGGGGCTCCGCCATTTGCGTCTGCTCGATCGACATCGGCTCCGCTGCCTTGCGCGGCGCCGCGATCGATTCGGGTTTTGGAGCAAATGGCGTGGTCTTCAACGCCGCACCGCCGCTCACGCGGATCGCGCCGTCGATGACGATCGCGTCGCCGTTTTTCAGCCCGTCCAGAATGAACCAGTTGTCGCCATCCCACGTGCCGACGACGACGGGTCGCTGCTCCGCTTTGCCGTCCTTTCCGACGACCCAGACGAAATGCGATTTCGCGCCTTGTTGAACCGCGCGCTGCGGAATGACGATGCTGTGCGGACGCACCGCGCCGATCACGTTCACCTTGACGAACTGTCCGGGCCGTAATTGGCCCCTCGGGTTCGCCAGAACGGAACGCACGAGGAAGGTGCCGGGTTCCTTGGAAAACGACGGGTCCGCAAAACCGATGTGGCCGCGCTCGGGGTAGATGCTCCCGTCGGCCATCACGACTTCGATGTCGAACGCGTTGTCCTTCGGCAGACTCAATACCCCTCTCTGCACTTCGTCGCGATAGCGCAGGAATTCGTTCTCGGAAATCGAGAAGTTGACCCAGATCGGGTCGAGCTGAGCGATGTAGGTCAGCAGATTGTTCGACGCCGACAGATAAGTCCCTTCCTGCAACTTTGCGTAGCTCGACAATCCGGTGAGCGGTGAGTTGATCGTCGTGTAGCCG
>VBCG01000001.1:50304-56345 GCA_005881895.1 Betaproteobacteria bacterium | reverse complement strand
AGCGCGGCTATCTGTGCCCAGCGCCCGGGGTCGCCCGTCGCCATGCCTGCGACCGTCGTTCCGACCAGCATCGAAATGGCCGATGTCGGGCCGACGGCAAGCTGGCGCGACGTTCCGAACAGCGCGTAAGCGATGCCGGCAACCAGGTAGCAGTAGATCCCATACTGTGGCGGCAGCCCGGCGAGCGATGCATATGCAAGCGACACCGGGATCGCGTAGGCGGCAAGCGTTACGCCGGCGACGACGTCGTGACGAAGCCATGCTCGCTCGTAACGCGGGAGCCACTGCGCCGGCGGGAAGAGGGCGCGCAAGCGACCGCCGGTTTCGTGGTCGGCGATTTCGTTCGTGGTTTCGTCGGACATGACAACCTATCGTCGGGCGCGCGCCAGCTAGAACTGCATGCCGAAGGAAATGATCAAGTAGCGGCTGGCCGAATCGGGATTGAATCCATAAATGCCGAGCGTCGCCTTGTCCAGTATCAACTGGATGAAGCCACCGCGCTGAAGATCGCGACCGTTCTCGACTTCGCGCGTGCGCTGGCCGACGAGGCCGACGCGCAACCACTTCGCTGGCTTCCACCCGACCTCGCTCCATGCGTAGAAGTAGCTGTCGTTATGGTTCCCGAGATCGTGTACGTATTCCGCCTCGATGTAGGCGTCGACATCGCGGTACGCGACGCCCGCTTCGACGCCCGGCACGACGCCATGGACCTCGCCGAACAGCGCACCGATGAGCGGCGTGATCTGGAAGGTCACGTTCTCACCGCCGCCGAAATTCCAGCCGGCGAAGACCGAGCCGGAGCGATGCGCTTCGTAGTTGTAGCGCGCTTCGAGGTGGAGTGCTCCGCGGTTCAGCGAGGCGACGCCGACGCCGTAGTCCGGCTGGTCGCGCATCGCATAGTAGTAGCCGGTGATCGTGCCGGTTACTGTCGCCTCGCCCTCCGCCGCAGTCTGGGCTGCAGCGCGGATCGCCGGTGCCAATAAAAGCATGACGATCACCACTCTCTGTTTCGCTCGCGCCGCGTTTGTCATCCGCCGAGCGCCTTCACGGCCGCGATCAGCAACGCGCCGAGCGTGGTCATTGCGAGCCCAGTGCGACACGGGTGTCGATGACCGGCGTGCCGTCCTAGCGCAAAACCCGCCGCGAACAACATCAGCAAAGCGACGATTTGCGAGAGCCGCATCGCGAGCACAGTGTCGTTCGTCAGCAGAAACGGCGCTGCCACGGGAAACGTTGCGGCGACGACGAGTAGGAAGATTCCGATGGCGCCGAGATAATCGTCGCGCCCGAGCGCGGGGCGATCACTCGCGGGCAAAGCGAGCAACCTTTGGCGCATTCCCTCGATCTCGTTCGGCCCGGTGATGGCGGCGACATGATCCGGAAATGTCGACGCGATCAGATGGCGCGCCGTTTCGGCATCCGCGCCGATGATCCGCTTTGCAAGAATGCGATTGCGCGTTCGCTCGGTCAGCGTGCGCACCAGATACATGACCGCATCGACGAGACCCCACGCAAGGATGCACCCCAGGGCTGCGAACAAGATCGTGCGTACTTCGCTGCGCCCGGCTGCGGCGATCGACAACGCGCCGATGATCGTGACCGCCATGATGAGGCCGAACAGGATCTCGGAAACCCGATCGACCGGATCGAGCAGCCGTTCCCCTTTGTCCGTCGTTGCGTTATCCATCCCGCTTCCCGTCAACACGATCGTCACTTCTGCGATCGCACCGGCAATGACCCCAATGCCACCCGCTGCGCCGGCGAGATTATGCGTGATCCTCGTCTAGGCTGCGCAAGAAGCGGTCGGCGATATGTCAGAAGGCAGGGAGTCTTCGTCAAATGAACCGTTTCGTCTTCTCTTCGACGCGCGACGCGATGGTCGCGGCTAGCACGCTCCTCTTGACGTCGCCGGCATCCGCGTCTTTTCTCTCCGGCGAGGCCCTCGATACCGCGGCCGATTGGCTCGCGATCCTCGTCCTCATTCTCGTTCCGATTGGCGGAATTGTGCTGTTTTGGCTCGTCCATATTCTTCCGGAAAAGGTGGCGGAGAAACGCCATCATCCGCAGCGGGACGCGATCACGACGCTGTGCCTGCTCTCGCTCGCCTTCGGCGGGTTGCTGTGGCCGATCGCCTGGTTGTGGGCGTACACGCGCCCGGTCGGCTATAAGCTCGCGTACGGCACCGAGAAGCATGAGGACTATTACATCGAGATGACCGATCGCGCCAAGGCGGGCGAACTGCTCGCGCATGACGTCGATCATCTGCGCGACGAGCTCGATGCGATGGCGGCAAAGGGAACGCTGCCCGCGCGACTGCGACAGCTACGACGCGAGCTCGATGCGCTGGACACGCAGCCGCCTCAAACGCCGGCCGCTGCGGAGAGGAACGCCTGATGGAAGCCATCCTTTTAGGCATCTACGCGTTCTTCGTCTGGCTGATCTTTATCAAGCTCAAGTGGCTTCCGTGGACGATCACGTCGCAGGTAATCGTGGCGATCATCCCCATCGTCGGGTTGACGGTACTGGTTCTGACGCTCAACGTAGTCGCGCCGTCTTCGTCGAAGCTGCGCGTCTACCGCTATACGGTTCCCATCGTTTCTCAGGTGCGCGGTCGCGTGCTGGAAGTGCCGATCGAAGAAGGCAATCGTCTGATCAAAAAGGGGGACGTGCTGTTCCGCATCGATCCCACGCCCTATCAGCTCGAGGTCAACAGCCTCAACGCGCAGCTCGCTACGGCACAGGCATCGCAGCGGGAGCTCCTCGAATCGCAGAAGGGCGCGAACGCCAAGACGGTCGAAGCGCGGGCGACGATTTCGGAAGCGACCTCGAAGATTGCAGAAGTCACCGCGCGGCTCGACCTAGCGCGCAAGCGTGTCGTGCAGAATCGCGAGCTAGCCACTTCCGGCGCAGGCAACCGATTCGATCTCGAGCAAGCGGAAACGAGCCTCGCCGAAGCGCAGAACCAGCTTGCGGCCGCGAACAGTCAAATGGCGCAGGCGCGAGCCGCCGAGGTGCAATCGGTCGCCTCCGCGCAACAGGTCGGTCAAAGGCTGAGCGCCCAGGTCGAAGGACAGTTTGCGCAGGTGGCGCAGATCCGCGCGCAGCTCGAAACCGCGAAATGGAATCTCGCCGAAACCGTTACACGTTCACCATGCGACTGCTACGTGATCAACCTGCAATTACGCCCCGGCGGCTTCGTCGCAGGGTTGCCGCTCAATCCGGTCATGTCGCTCGTTGAAGCCGACGGCCAGGTCATCGCGTTCTATGCGCAAAACGAGCTGGTCCGCGTGCAGGCTGGAGATGAGGCCGAATTCGCGCTGGAAACCTATCCGGGCCGCATCATCAAGGGCAAGGTCGACTCGATCGTGTGGGCCATGGGCCAGTGACAGGTGACGCCGAGCGTGACGATTCCAATGTCGACGCTCGCCAATCAGCCGCCCGGGCAGTTCGCCGTGAAGTTCGATCTCGCGGAGCGCGATCGTGAGTTGTTCCTTGCCGCGGGCGCCGTTGGAAACGCGGCGATCTACACGCAGCATCTAGAAGCGATTCAGATCATCCGCAAGGTGATCGTCCGCGTCGGGTCGTACATGAATTACCTGATCCTCAAGCTGCACTGACGCATGCGTTGGATACACGCTGTCATCGTCTCCAGCTCGATTACGCTCGCCGCGTGCGCGCTGAATCAGCCGCCGCCGAGCGAAGAGCTTCGCGCCAAGGCCCTGCCCAACGTCAAGACGCCCGTGCAATGGGCTTCGCAGGGTGGCGCGGCCGCCGCGAGCGCCGACAACTGGCTTGCGTCGTTCAACGATCCCGCGCTCGACGCGCTCGTTCGCGAAGCGATCGAATACAACAGCGACCTGCGCATGGCGGCCGCGCGCGTCGAAACGGCCGCGGGCTACGTCAAGCTCGCCGGCGCGACGCTCTATCCGCAGGTCAACCTGCTCGCGCGCGGCGGGGGCAAGATGAGCGGCGACTCGTCCGGTTTGCAAGGCGCCGGCGTGACGGCAACTTGGGAGCTTGACTTGTGGGGTCGCGTGCGCTCGAGCCAGCAAGGTGCACAGCTCAACTACGATGCCGCTGCGCTCGATGCAATGTACGCTCGCCAATCGATTGCGGCGCAAACGGCGAAGGCTTACTTCCTCGCCACCGAGGCGCAACTGCAACTCGCGATCGCCAAGGACACGGTTCTCTCGTCCGAGCGCATGGTCGGCTTCGCGCGCGATCGGCTGCGCGTGGGCAAAGGAGATGAGTACGATGTTGCAACGGGCCTTGCCAACCTTGACACTTACCACGACGTCGTGGCGCAGCTTGAGCTCGCTCGATCGCAGGCGCTGCGTGCCCTTGAAACGCTGATCGGACGATATCCGGCCGGTGCGGCCGATGTGCCAACGCGGTTCGCTGCGACACCGCCGCCGGTCCCCGGTGGACTGCCTTCCGAGTTGCTCGAACGTCGCCCCGATGTGGTCGCGGCCGAGCGTCGCGTCGCATCGGCGTTCTACGGCATCGAGGAGGCCAAAGCGGCGCGCCTGCCGCGCATTTCGCTGACCGCGAGCCTGACGAGCGTGTCGAGCGATCTGTTCGTGCTGACGGAACGCAACAATCCCGTCGTGAGCTTCGGTGCGAGCCTGCTTGCGCCGATTTTTCTGGGAGGGCAGCTTCAGGCACAGGTCGATATTCGCACCGGCGAGCAAGCGCAGGCGATCGCCGATTACGGTCGCGTTGCAACCCGCGCATTCGGCGAAGTGGAGAATGCGCTGTCGGCAGGGTTTGCGCTGGATGATCGCACGACGATCCTCGGTCGCGTCATCGCGGACAACGAGCGCGCGCTAGAGCTATCGCAGGTTCGCTACCGCGTGGGCTCCGGCGATTTGCGTGCCGTCAATCAACAGCAGCTCGCGCTGTATTCCGCGCGAAGCGCGCAAATCCATGTCGAAGCCGAGCGCCGAGTGCAACGAGTCAACCTGTACCTTGCGCTGGGTGGCAGCTTCGAGGCGATCCACGCTCGGACAGCGGAAACGACGCCTCAATAGGTCTCGTCGGCGCGCCTACTCTGACTCTGTTTCCAAGGAGGGCATATGTGCGTGTTCGGGAGTCTAAGTGTTCGGCGACCCGGCACCGCGGCGCTCGCCTACCTGCTCTTCGTGCTCGCCGCTTGCGGCAGGGAACAACCCAAGGAACCATCGCAGCCGGCTCCGGTGGAGGCAACTGTGCTGGCGGTCGAAGTGAAAGACACTCCGGTCGCATTCGAGTTTCTCGGCCAGACACAGAGCTCACGCGAAGTGGAAATCCGTGCTCGCGTTGATGGTTTCCTCGACAAGCGGTTGTACACGGAGGGTGATCTGGTGCACGCGCGCCAGGCGATGTTTCAGATCGATCGTAAGCCTTTCGAAGCGCAGTTTCGCACTGCTAGGGGTCAACTCGCGCAGCAACAGGCCGCGCTGGAAGTCGCCGAGGCGTACTTGGCGCGAGTCAAACCGCTGGCCGAGCAGAATGCGGCCAGCCGGAAAGACTTGGACGATGCGATCGGCTCAGTGCAGAAATTGCGGGCGTTGGTGATGTCCGCACAAGGTGAAGTGCAGACGGCGGAACTGAACCTGAGCTATACGACACTCAGTGCGCCGTTCACCGGCCTATCAAGCTTCGCGAAGCTGCAAGAGGGAACGTACCTGTCGACATCGAACAATCTGCTCACATACGTCGCACAAATCGACCCAATCTGAGTCAATTTTTCGATTTCCCAAAATGAGCAGAGCCGATTTCGCGCTGAAGTGGAACGCGGGCTGCTGCGGCTGCCTGAGGAAAATCGCTTCCTCGTCAAAGCGCGGCTTGCGGACGGCTCGCTGTTCCCTAGTCTCGGCACAGTCAGCTTCGCCGAGCCTTCGGGGGCGTCGCGACCGAATAGCATTCTCGTCCCGCAGCGGGCAGTGCAACAGGGGAAATCGAATTTCGTTTGGATTGTTAACAAGGACGGTAAGGCGGAGCATCGGCCGGTCGGACTCGGCGGGCAGAACGGCAACGACCGGTTCATCTTGCTGGGACTG
>VBCG01000001.1:0-50227 GCA_005881895.1 Betaproteobacteria bacterium | reverse complement strand
CCACCTGGCAATAATCCGCCCCCGGCAGCGCCCGATGCATTGCCTTGGGAAATTGAGCAGGCGACGGGCAAGACCCAAAGCGCCTATCACTCGCCGACGCGGTGACCAATGAACAGTAACCATCGGGAAGCGAATCGACTACGGCGCTTAGCTCGTTGTTTATTCCGGTCCTTCGCGAAAAACGACAGGCTGCGATTGGCCAGAGGCGAAGTCCGCGGAACTGTCCGATCACAGGAAGCAGACGTTGCGGTAGGCCAAGGATAAATATCGCGGGGTCGTAAGATTGATCCTTGCGGCCGCATTATTGGGCAGCGGCCCTACACGAACAGGTTCCGAACGCAATGCCCTCTGAGGTGGCGTGGGGAAGAAGTCGCGCGCTCGGACTAGGGTGCGTCCATAGGGGCAGCTATCATTCCGCGAGCAACTTATCGCCAGGGCGATCGCGAATCGTGACAGCCAGCCTTCAACCTAACTATTCCGCCGACGAGGCGCTCAATCGTTTACGGGAAGGCAATGCACGCTTCGCAACCGGCCGCGCGCAGTTCCCGACAATGCAGAAGGAAGTCTTGGCGGAGCTCGCCAAGGCCCAGCAACCCTACGCCACGATTCTCGGGTGCAGCGACAGCCGGGTGCCGCCGGAGCTTTTGTTCGATGCGGGATTCGGCGAGCTGTTCGTCATACGAGTCGCAGGAAACGTTCTCGGCCCCTTGATCACGGGGACGCTGCAGTACGCCGGCACACACCTGCACACACCGCTGTTTGTAGTCTTGGGGCATGAGGGCTGCGGGGCGGTGCCGCTATCGCCGAGAAGTTCCACGGCACTCGCTATCGTAGCCGGATCGCTTCGCTCCTGAAGAGCATTAGTCCGGCCCTGGACAATCTCGACCAGATGCTGCCTCCAGCGCAGCTGCTCAGCGCGGCCGTCGAAGCAAACGTGCGTTGGACTATTCGGGTCGTGCTTGAATCGCGCGAAGGGAAGGCCCGCGCGGTGCGGGGCGACGTGAAGTTGGTGGGCGCTATATACGATCTCGTCACGGGACGCGTTCGGCTCCTTCAGTAGCCTTAGCAGCCGAGATCGGCCCAACTGACTCCCAAGAAGGGGTCCGACAAGTCGCGAGCGACTCCGGAGCGCGTGTCGCAAGCGAACGCTGCCGCCTGAATCGACAAGACCTAGCCGGGACAGGATGTGACCTCCAACATCCAATTTTGATTCGGGTGATTCGCATTGCAACAGAAATCGTCAACTGATTACGCAAGATAAGCGGGATTTGTGTTGCCCGGTTTCCTTACGGCAATGCTCGCTGGCGTCGCGATCACCAAGGTGGGCGACGCAATCGGAGCGAAGCTCGATTTTGACCCGATCGAGCGCGGTGGAGAGATTGCGTTGCAGGCGTTCCTCGTGATGTACCTCATGAGCCTCAAGCTGTGGTTGTTGGGCGCAGCAATCGGACCGCTGCTGGCCAACGTCGCGATCCAGATCCTTGTCACTGCGTTGATCGCTGTCCTGCTTCTGTTTCGCTGGCTCGGCCGCGACTACGACGCCGCCGTTACTGTCGGCGGATTTCTGGGATTCGGATTGAGCTCGATGCCAGTCGCGATGGCGACGATGGATAGTGTTGCGTTGCGCTACGGACCTTCGCCGAAAGCATTTCTGCTGATCACGTTGGCCGGGTCGCTCTTCGTCGACCTGGCAAACGCATTCATCGTGAAAGCGTTCCTTGCACTTCCTTGGTTTCGCGTCTGATTTTCTTTTCACGCGAGGCAGGATTTGTGGATAAGAACCGAAGGCATCCCGACGACTTGGTGGCGATTATCCAGTAGAACCCATAACATGATCAGATGTTTTCAGCTTCCGTCGGCGCCGAGTGCACGGACCGCTTCGCCGTCGGTTGCAATGACCTCGTCGTCGGGCGCCTCCGCCACCCATGCGTCGAGAAGCGTGTAGCCGACCGCGAGGAGCACCGGGCCAACAAACAACCCGAGTAGGCCGAACGCAAACAAGCCTCCGATAACGCCTGCGAAAATAAGCAGCAACGGCAAATCGGCGCCTCTCTTGATCAGGACTGGACGCAGGATGTTGTCGAGGCTTCCCACGACAATCGTCCATACAAGCAGGGCGACAAACCACCCGGTATCGCCCATCCACCACAACCAAGCCAGCCCGCCCAAGAGCACCGGCACCGCGCCGATCTGCGCAAGCGCAAGCATGAACATCACCGCCGTCAACACCGCCGCAAACGGCACGCCGGCGATCGCGAGACCGATGCCGCCCAGCACCGATTGGACGAACGCCGTGACCACGACGCCGAGCGCCACTCCACGGATCGCCTGACCGGCGAGGCGCCGACCGAATCGGCGGACCCAGCGGGCAGCATCCTCGCCGATCATATAAAGGATCGCGGAAATGACGACGGTGAGCAGGAACTGTAGCGTCACCAGACCGAAGTTCCCGACCTCTGCGACGAACCAGGTCGCGACGCGGCTGGCGTAAGGCCGGACAATTTCCGCGAGCTCTTCCGATCCCTTGTCGGCGTATTCGCGCCAAAGGTTCGCCGTCTTTTCGCCGACGATCGGAATCTTCTCGACGAACTCAGGTGGCTGCGGAAGCTTCACATCGGAGAATCGATTCGCCCAATCAACGATCTCACCGGCGTTGGCGACGATCGTGCCGATCGCAGCGGAGAGCGGTATCACGAAGATCAGCAGCAGTGCCGCTGTCATGACGGTCGCAGCGAGCCAGCGTTTGCCCCACAGACGCCTCTGGAGCGTGCGCAGAACCGGCCAAGTGGTCACGGCGATCATCGTCGCCCAGATCGTCGCCGCGAGGAAAGGCCGTACGATCCACAGCGACGCGGCGATGAGCCCGCCGATGATGAGAACCGCGAGGACGGTGCGGGTGAGATCGCGTCGGAGGTCGTGTTCCATGGTTGCGTCGGGAAATGTTTCGGATGTTACCCGCGCGCGGCCGGCTTAGAGGTCACCGGAGCACGATTCGCTGACTCGCTCGTAAATTCCGCGTCCGAACCTCGTAGTTTCCCGAGGTCACGGCCTCGTGTTGCGGCATTAGTCTCGTCGGATAGCCAGGGGTTCGTTGGGGCCGAACTGACTCAGTTCAAGGCCGAGATCGCGATCATGGTCATCTTCCTGCTGTGCGTGGTCCTCGGTCCCCTCCTGGTATTTGCGCCGCAGCTTGCAGCGGCGAAGCGGATGGGCCTGCGCGAATATGGAACGCTGGCCGAACGCTACGTGCGCGAGGTCGATGCCAAATGCTACGTGGCGGCGCGCCCGCCGATGAGCCGTTCGTAGGCAGCGCCGACATCCAGCCGCTTGCCGATCTGGGCAACAGTTAGGAGGTGGTGCGCACCATGCGCGCCGCGCCCATAACGAGATGCCATCGTCCGACTTGCGGCCGCGACACTCGTTCCGATTGTGCCGCTGTTGCTCACCATGATGCCGCTGGAGGAGCTTCTGAAAAAGTTGTTCGGCATATTGTTCTAGCGAACCTCCGATTACGTCGCGACATCCCGCCGTCCGGCAGCGCGGTCAAAGCTTCTCGATGTCGGATGTGGCGCGTCAACCACTCCACCCGAGATGACTCAGGAAATCGCGCGTGCGCTCGGTCGTCGGCGCGTCGAAAATCTGCCTCGGCGGACCTTGCTCGACAATGCGGCCGGCGTCGAACACCGCGACCCAATCGCCGACGCGCCGCGCAAATGACATCTCGTGCGTCACGACGACCATCGTCATGCCCTCGTCCGCCAGTTTCTTCATCACGCTCAGCACTTCGCCGATTGTTTCCGGATCGAGCGCCGAAGTGGGCTCGTCGAAGAGCATCACGTCGGGATTCATTGCGAGCGCACGCGCAATCGCGACGCGCTGCTGCTGACCGCCCGATAGCGCCGAAGGATAATTGGGCGCTTTGTCGGCGAGCCCGACCTTGTCGAGCAGTGCGGCGGCGCGCTGATTCGCGTCGGCTTGATTCATTTGCAGCACCGTGCGCGGCCCCTCGGATACGTTCTGCTGCGCGGTCAGGTGCGGAAAAAGCTCGAAGCTCTGGAACACCATCCCCATCCGCTGCCGCACCGCGCGTAGCGCGCGCTCGTCGCGAGGAAGCATCGTGCCCTCGAATTCGATGTCACCGCCCTCGATCGATTCGAGGCCGTTCGTGCAACGAAGGAGCGTCGATTTTCCCGATCCCGAGGGGCCGATCAGGCACACGACCTCGCCCGCATGAACGTTGAGAAAGACGCCGTCCAACGCCGTGAATGCACCGTAGCGCTTGACGACGCCGCGGTAACGGATGATCGTCGCACCGGTGCCTTTGGCGCGGCCGCCACTGTTGTTTTCAGCAATCATTCAGTCACCGCATAGCGCCGCTGGATCCAATCGACGAGCTTCGCCTGCGGATAGCCCAGCAACCAATAAATAATCGCCATCGCCGTCAACATCTCGAGCACGCGAAACGTCTGCGCACGAACTTGCATGGACACGTACGCGAGCTCCGTCACCGCGATGACCGAGACAAGCGACGTATCCTTGAACAGCGACACCCACGTGCTCGCCAGCACCGGCAGAATGCGGCGCAACGCCTGCGGGATCACGACGCGGCGCAATGCCTGCACGCGACTCATCCCGAGCGCCATCGCGGCCTCGACCTGACCGCGGCGGATCGAGTTGATTCCCGCGCGAAACGTTTCGGCGTTGTACGCAGTCACGTTGAGCGCGAGCGCCGCGAGGCCGGTGAGTAGCGGCGACACGCCGAATCCCGTGAGGATCGGCAACACGTAAAACGCCCAGTAGACAACCAGAATCAACGGCAGATTACGGAAGAATTCGACGTACGCGGTAGCAAGCCCGCGGATCGGCTTCCATGCGTAAAGCCGCAACACCGCGACGACGGCGCCACAGGGCAGCGCGATGGCCATTGTCGCAAACGTCAGCAGGATCGTCGTCGCCGTGCCTTTGATCAGCGCGTCACGGTTCTGCCACACCACACCCCAATCGAGCGTCATGAGCGGCCGAGGTGCGCAACGCGGCGATAGAACAGATCGACGCCGCGCGTAACGGGAAACAGCATCGCGAAATACACGAGCATCGCAAACGTGTAGACCTCGATCGGCTGAAAGCTCTGGCCGGCGACGGTTTCCGATTGCCGCATCAGCTCCGGCACCGCAATCACCGAGGCGATTGCTGTGTCCTTGATCGTGATCGACAACAATGAGCCGAACGCCGGCAGCATCCGCACAATCGCCTGCGGCAGAACGATGCGCAGCAGGATTTGTGACCGCGACATGCCGAGCGCCAGCGCCGCCCGCGTTTGGCCCGGCCGCACCGATTCGATGCCGGCGCGCACGATCTCGGCGGCGTACGCCGCGAGATGAATCGTGAGCCCCAGCAACGCGGCAAAGAACGGCGGCATCGTGAGGCCGGTGACGATCGGCAGCGCGAAGAACGTCCACACCAGCACCACGAGCACCGGAATGGCGCGCATCGAGTCGATGTAGAGCACGACCGCGGGCTTGAGCCAGGGCGGGCCGTAGAGACGCAGCAGCGCAACGATAAACCCGGTGGCGAGACTCGTCGCACCGGACAGCACGGCGAGCAGAAGCGAGACGCCGACGCCCGACGCGAGAAATCGCGCGTGATCGGTGATGACCGCGAAATCGAACTCCATGCGCGATCCGCGCGCTGGCGGAAGACTGCTACTTCATCGTGTCGACAACGCGCGCCTCATCGGCCTTGAGCTTGCCCTCGATTTCTTTTTCGACCGCGCGCGTCCACTGCAGAAACGCCGGCTGGTTCTTGTCGATCGCCATGCCGACGGGCGCTGCTTTTTCCGTGCTGTTCTGGCAGTTGTTGTCCTTGGGGAGGACCGCGAGCTGCTTCAGCTTGCGCCCCATCGCGACCCACGGCACGCGATTGATCGGCACGGCATCCGCGCGCTTGGCCATCACTTCCTCGACCGGCGCCACGCCCGATCCCGCGACGCCGCGCAGCTGCGCTTTCGGAAACCGTTCCTTCACCCAGCCTTCTTCGCCGCCGCCGGTGTAATAGGCGATCGTGATGTCGGACTTGTTGAGATCGTCGACGCTTTTTGCCTCGGCGAACTTCGGATTCGATGCGAGTCCGAACAGGCAAACGCTGGTACTGGAGTAGATGACGAAATCGACGACCTTCAATCGGTCGGGCGTCTCGGCAAGCGGCGTGACAGAGATATCGACTTGATTGGACGCGAGCACCGGCACCTTGGTTTCGTGACTGACGGGAATCGCTTCGAGCTTCACGTTCAAACGCTTCGCGTATTCCTGCGCCAGGAGCCATGCGGGACCGCTCCACGCCTCGCCCTGCCCGGACGTATTCTCGACGAGCCACGGCGCGTTGGCGAGGACGCCGACGCGAAGCACGCCTGATTTTTTGATCGCATCGATGCGCGGGCTGGCACCCGGCGCGGGAACCGTGACGTCGGCGCGGGCTGTCGTCACAACAGCAAACGCCGCAGTCGCAAAGGCGAAACAAACAAAAGATTTCATTGGTGCTCCCTCGAAGTGATGTCAGCGCGAATTCAGCACACCCAGATCCTGCAACACCTTGTAGCCATAACGAGCGGTCGGAATCGTTATCGAACCGCCGGTCAGAAGCCCCAGCCGGATCGCCTCGACGAACTCGTCCTTGGTGGCCTTTTGACCATGGGCCATCCGCAGATGATGAGCGAGACAGGGCTCGCAACGAGTAACGACGGAAATGCTGACGCCGGTCAACTCCTTGTACTTCGCCGGTATCGCGCCCGCACCCCACGTGCTGCCGTAGAGCGCATCGAATTGCGCCGCAAAATCGGCGTCGTTCACCTCGAGTGGATCCCGCGCGGGCGCGGTGGGCTTTGCTGTTTCCACCATGAGTTCTCCTCGCCGAGCGCGAATCTACGCTCCAATGGCGATTCCCGCATCACATGCTTCGCCGATATTGCCCGCCCACCTCGAACAGCGCATTGGTGATCTGCCCGAGCGAGCAGACGCGCACGGTGTTCATCAACTCCGCAAATACGTTGCCGTCGTCGATCACGGTTTGCCTGAGCTTCGCGAGCGCCGTCGGGGCGTTGTCCGCATGCCGCGCATGAAAATCAGCCAAGCGTTGCAGTTGGGACTGCTTCTCCTCCTCGGTCGAGCGCGCGAGCTCGACCTTGTGCGGCGTCGATCCGGCGTTCGGATTGCGGAATGTGTTGACGCCGACGATCGGATAGCTGCCGTCGTGCTTCTGGTGCTCGTAATAGAGCGACTCTTCCTGGATCTTGCCGCGCTGGTAACCGGTCTCCATCGCGCCCAGCACCCCGCCGCGCTCGGAGATCGCCTCGAACTCTTTGAGCACCGCCTCCTCGACGAGATCGGTCAGCTCATCGATGACGAACGCGCCCTGGTTCGGATTCTCGTTCTTTGCGAGACCCCATTCGCGATTGATGATCAGCTGGATCGCCATCGCGCGGCGGACGCTTTCGGCGGTGGGCGTCGTGATCGCCTCGTCGTAGGCGTTTGTATGGAGCGAGTTCGTGTTGTCGTACGTCGAGATCAATGCCTGCAGCGTCGTGCGGATGTCGTTGAACGCGACTTCCTGCGCGTGCAGCGAACGGCCCGATGTCTGCGAATGGAATTTGAGCTTCTGCGAGCGTTCGTTGGCGCCATAGCGCTCGCGCATCGCGATCGCCCAGATCCGGCGCGCGACGCGGCCGATGACCGCGTATTCGGGATCCATGCCGTAGCTGAAAAAGAACGAAAGGTTCGGCGCGAAGTCGTCGATGTGCATGCCGCGCGCGAGGTACGCTTCGACGAACGTGAAGCCGTTCGACAGCGTGAACGCGAGCTGCGAGATCGGATTCGCGCCGGCCTCGGCGATGTGATAACCGGAGATCGACACCGAATAGAAATTGCGGACGTTGTGATGGACGAAGTATTCCTGGATGTCGCCCATCACCTTCAAACTGAATTCGGTCGAGAAGATGCAGGTGTTCTGACCTTGATCCTCTTTCAGGATGTCGGCCTGCACGGTGCCGCGCACCGTCGATAACGCCCAAGCGTGAATCTTGTCGGCCTCGTCGTCGGTCGGCTCGCGGCCGTTGTCGGCGCGGAACTTGTCGAGCTGCTGGTCGATCGCGGTGTTCATGAACATCGCAAGGATCGTTGGTGCCGGCCCGTTGATCGTCATCGAGACCGACGTGTCGGGTGCGCACAGGTCGAATCCCGAATACAAAACCTTCATGTCGTCGAGCGTCGCGATCGATACACCCGAATTGCCCACCTTGCCATAGATATCGGGACGCCGGTCGGGCTCGTTGCCATACAGCGTCACGGAATCGAAGGCGGTCGAGAGGCGCTTCGCCGGCATGCCGTCGGCGAGCAAATGGAAACGCTTGTTCGTGCGAAACGGATCGCCTTCGCCGGCGAACATTCGCGTCGGATCCTCGTTCTCGCGCTTGAACGCGAACACGCCGGCGGTGAACGGAAAGCTGCCGGGAACGTTTTCCTTCAGCTGCCAGCGCAGGATCTCGCCATGGTCTTCGAACTTGGGCAGCACGACCTTGCGCACCTTCGTGCCGGACAACGACGTCGTCGTGAGCGCGGTGCGCACTTCCTTGTCGCGGATCTTCACGACGTATTCGTCGCCGGCGTATGCGGCTGTCGTCTTCGGCCACATGTCGACGAGCTTCTTCGCGCGCGCGTCGAGCTTGGCGGTACGCTCCGCGATCAGCGCGTCGATGGCCGGTACTTCTTCACTCGCCAGCATCAACTTCGTCGCCTGCAGTTGCTGGCGTTCGCGCGCGAGCTTCGCCTGCTCATCGGTGTGATGGTAATACGTCCGCACGGTCTCCGCGATCTCTGCCAGGTAACGCGTCCTTGCGGGCGGGACGATCGCGTGCTGCGCACTTGAATGCCGCAACGTGACGGCGGACAACTTGCCGGGTTTGAGCTTGAGTCCATGCTCGGCGAGCTTTCCCGCGACAGCCTGATAAAGCGCCGTGACGCCGTCGTCGTTGAAGCGTGACGCGATCGTTCCGTAGACGGGCATCTGATCAGGCGCCTCCCTGAACAGTTCACGATTACGCTGATACTGCTTGCGTACGTCGCGGAGCGCATCGGCTGCGCCCTTGCGATCGAACTTGTTGATCGCGACAAAGTCGGCAAAATCGAGCATGTCGATTTTCTCGAGCTGCGTGGCGGCACCGAATTCTGGCGTCATCACGTACATCGACACGTCGGCATGCGGCACGATCGCGGCACCGCCCTGGCCAATACCCGACGTCTCGACCATCACCAGGTCGAATCCTGCGGCTTTGCAGGCAACGATCGCATCGGGAAGCGCTTGCGAGATTTCGCTGCCGGTTTCGCGCGTCGCGAGCGAGCGCACATAAATATTCGGGTGCTCGATCGCGTTCATCCGAATGCGGTCGCCCAGCAGTGCGCCGCCCGACTTGCGGCGCGACGGGTCGATCGAGATGATCGCGATCCTGAGCGCGTCGTCTTGGTCGAGACGGAAACGCCGCACGAGCTCGTCGGTGAGCGAGCTCTTGCCTGCGCCGCCGGTACCCGTGATGCCCAGTACGGGCGCTTTCGACTTGGCGGCCGCCGCTTGCAAGTCATCCCGCAGCTTCGGCGGCACGACGCCGCTTTCAAACCCGGTGATGAGCCGCGCCAGTGCGCGCGTCCGTGCATAAACATTGCTGTCGGTCAGCGCGGCCGGCGAAGCCGGCAATGATTGCGCGAGATCGACGTCGGCAGCAGCGACGATCTCATTGATCATCCCTTGCAAGCCGAGCCGCTGCCCGTCTTCGGGGGAAAAGATCCGCGCCACACCGTAGTGGTGCAGCTCCTCGATCTCCGCCGGGACGATCACGCCGCCGCCGCCGCCGAACACCTTGACATGCGCCGCGCCGCGCCCGCGCAGCAGATCGAGCATGTACTTGAAGAACTCGACATGACCGCCTTGATACGAGGAGATGGCGATCGCGTGCACGTCTTCCTGCAGCGCGCAGGTCACGATCTCTTCCACCGACCGGTTATGGCCGAGGTGGACGACTTCACAGCCCGTCGCCTGGAGGATCCGGCGCATGATGTTGATCGACGCGTCGTGACCATCAAACAGGCTGGCCGCGGTGACGAAGCGCACCCTGGTGAGGGGTTTGTAGACGAGCGGCGGTCGGGTCGAGTCGTTCATCGGGTCAAGGTGTCGGCGGCGCTTCAACAGTGAGCCAGATTATCCGCTCGGCGTCGCGGCGGACGAACAAATGCAACGTTATCTGACGTTTACGTAAACGTCAATCGGCCCCAGAAAACTCGTTTCCTGGGAACTTTGATCGATCACCCAACGTCCGTGGCGCGCCGTTGTACTCTTAAGCTCCCGATAACCGATCATCGTTAAGCTTCCCCCTCCGCCATTTCGCACCCCAAGGGTCAACATGATCCGCTTCCATTGCTGGCTCGCTCGCGCGCTCGTCCCCTTTGCATTTTTCGCCGCCGTCGGCGTTGCCGTTGCGGCGCTTCCGGACGGCGTCAAGCAGGGGCCGTCCGTCGAGGGCATCACCGAATACACGCTGGGGAATGGGCTCAAGGTGCTGCTGTTTCCCGACGCGAGCCAGCCGAAGACGACGGTGAACATCACCTATCTCGTCGGCTCGCGTCACGAGAACTACGGTGAGACCGGCATGGCGCACCTGCTCGAGCACTTGATGTTCAAGGGCACGCCGACGTCCGGCAGCTTCATGGATGCGATGAGCAAGCGAGGCATGCAATTCAACGGCACGACCTGGTACGACCGTACGAACTATTACGAAACGTTCAACGCCTCGGAGAGCGACTTGGACTGGGCGCTCGCGATGGAAGCCGATCGGATGGTGCATTCGAAGATCGCCCGCACCGACCTCGACAGCGAAATGACCGTCGTGCGCAACGAGATGGAGCGCGGCGAAAACAACCCGTTCCAAATGCTGTTGCAGCGTCTTGGCTCCGCGTCGTTCGACTGGCACAACTACGGGAAGTCGACGATCGGCGCGCGCTCGGACGTCGAGAACGTCGACATCGGCCGTTTGCAGGCGTTCTATCGCATGTATTACCAGCCCGACAATGCGGTATTGATCGTCACCGGTCGCTTCGACGCCGACAAGACGCTCGCGGCCATCGCCCGCGATTTCGGTCCGATACCGAAGCCTGCTCGCGTGCTGCCGCGCCTTTACACCGAGGAGCCGGTGCAAGACGGCGAACGATCGGTCACGCTGCGCCGTGCCGGCGATACGCAGTTGGTTGGTGTCGGCTATCACATCGTCCCGGGCGCGCATCCTGATTTCGTTCCGCTCCAAGCGCTCGTGAACGTGATGACGATTGCGCCCGCAGGTCGTTTGTACCAAGCGCTGATCGACGCTCGCAAAGCGACAAGCGTCGGCGGCTTCGCGCCCTCGCTGCACGATCCGGGAGCCCTCGTTTTTTACACTCAACTGCCGCCGGCGGATTCGCTCGATGCCGCGCGCGTTGCCATGCTGGCGACGCTCGAAGATGTGCGGACCAGCCCGGTGACAGACGTGGAAGTCGATCGCGTGCGAACGCGGGCACTGAAGAACGTTGACGATGCGATCGCCAATCCGACTGCGCTGGGCGTCAGACTCTCCGAATCGATCGCCGCCGGCGACTGGCGGCTGTTCTTCCTGCAGCGCGACCGCTGGCGCAAAGTCACTGCCGTCGATGTGAACCGTGTCGCAATGCAATATCTGAAGCCCGCCAATCGTACCGTCGCGCTGTTCGTTCCCGAAGCCAAGCCGGACCGTGCACCGAACGTCGCCCCCGTCGACGTCGTCGACCTGCTGCGCGACTACAAGGGCGACCCCGCACTCGCCGCAGGCGAAGACTTCGATCCGACGCCGGCCAATCTCGAAGCCCGCACCGAGCGCTTCGCGCTGGCGAACGGGATGAAGATCGCGCTGCTGCCGAAGAAGACGCGCGGCACAAAAGTCTATTTTTCGCTTCAGCTTCACGAAGGCGATGAGAAATCGCTCTCCGGTCGCACGCCGCAAGGCGAGCTCGCCGCCGCGATGCTGATGCGGGGCACGACGAAGCGCAGCCGCCAGCAAATCGAGGACGCGCTCGATCGGCTGCATGCACGGCTCAATATCAACGGCTCGGAGACACGCACGGTCGCAACGGGTGAGACCGTTCGCTCGGACGTCGCGGACACGTTGAAGCTTGTCGGAGAAGCGTTGCGCGAGCCCGCGTTTCCGGCAGAGGAATTCGAGAAACTCAAACGCGAGCGGATCACATCGCTCGAGTCCGAACGCCAAAGCCCGGAAGCCGTTACCGCACGCGCGCTCGGGCGTTACCGCAATCCGTATTCTCGCGACGACGTTCGGTACATGCCGACGCTCGATGAGGAGATGCAGACGCTATCGGCCACGACGATCGCCGATGTAAAGGCATTTCATCGGCAGTTCTTCGGCGGCTCGCACGCGGAGCTGGCGCTCGTCGGCGACTTCGATGCCGCCGCGTTACGGCCCCTTCTCGCCGAGATATTCGGCACGTGGGTGACGCCCACACCGTTTGCGCGCGTCCCCGATCCGCTGATAACAAAACCGGCGACGTCGATCGAGATCGAAACGCCCGATAAGGCCAACGCGGCGATGCGCGCGCAGTTCGACGTTCCGGTGAGCGATACCAGCGTCGACTATCCGGCGCTCGTCGTCGCGAATCACATACTGGGGACGCCAGGCGCGTCGCGGCTATGGTCGCGCGTGCGCGAAAGAGACGGCTTGAGCTATGGGATTCGCAGCTCGCTCGATGTGAGCAGCTTCGAGCCCAATGCGACGATCGGCATGTCTGCGATCTTCGCGCCGCAAAACCTCGGCAAACTTCGCGCGGCGCTTTCCGAGGAGCTCGCGCGGGCGGTGCGCGACGGCTTTACCGATGCTGAGGTTGCGCAGGCGAAAGAGAGCATCCTCAGGCAACGCCGGCTCGCGCGGACGCAGGACGCAAGCGTCGCTGCGGCGCTGATGCAGCAATCCTATTTGGACCGCCGTTTCGATTTCGCGGCGAAGATCGATGCTGCGATTGCCGCGCAGAGCGCCGTCGACGTCAGTGCGGCGCTACGCAAATATGTGAGTCCGGACGGCTTTGCATACGCGTACGGCGGCGATTTCGCGAAAAGCCACTGATTCGTCATTCCGAGGATAACGCTCTATCGTCCGAGGAACCTGCTTTTCGCCGTTTGGGCGAATAATCACCGTCCCGGGACTGACAATTTCGTCGCACGACCATTATCCAATTGTCATATACTGCTCCCCTGGCGCTTTCCTCGGAGATGTCGCCTTGGATACGACGATTCCCACGCTGTTCGCGTCGACGCAAAAGGGCGATCCGGCGGCCGCGCAACAGCTCTTCCAGGCCTTGTACGGCGAGCTGCACAGAGTCGCCAAGCGCGAACTCGTGCGCAACGGGGCGTTGGGATCGCTTGGCGCAACGACGGCGCTTCACGAAGCGTTCCTCAATATGTCGGGTCGCGTGAAGATTTCATTCGAGGACCGCGCGCACTTCATGGCTTATGCGGCGCGCGCGATGCGCGGACTGATCATCGACTACGTGCGGAGTCGCAAGACGCTAAAGCGCGGCAGCGATTTCGAATTCACTTCGCTCAACACCGACATCGCCGACGCGGCGGTCGATGATCAACAGCTGACGTGCGTCGGCGAGGCGCTCGATGAGCTCGCCACGGTCGAGCCGGAGCTTGCGCAACTCGTCGATCTCAAGTTCTTTTGCGGTTTCTCGATTGCCGAGATCGCGGCGCTTCGCGGCGTGTGCGAGCGTACCGTGCAACGCGATTGGGAAAAAGCGCGGCTCTATTTGCATCACGCGCTCAACAGCGACTTCCCGCTCACGTAACCGCGGTGATGCTCGACCACGACCGCTGGCAGCGACTGAGTCCGCTGCTCGATCGAGCGCTCGACCTCGACATCGGCGAGCGTTCTGCTTGGCTTGAACAATTACGCGGCGAAGACGAAGCGCTCGCCGCGGAGCTCGAAGCGTTTCTGGAAGAGCAGCATACGCTCGAGCGCGAAGGCTTTCTGGCGCACAGTCCATTCTCGGCCTTTGCGCAGCAATCGTCGCTGATCGGTCAAACGATCGGCGCGTACACGCTGGAAGCGCCGTTGGGCCAAGGCGGCATGGGCACCGTGTGGCTCGCACGGCGCAGCGACGGGCGCTTCGAGGGCAAAGTCGCCATCAAGTTGCTGAACACTGCATTGGTCGGGCGCGCGGGGGAGGAACGTTTTCAGCGCGAAGGCAGCATCCTTGCTCGTCTTACCCATCCGAACATCGCACGCTTGATCGACGCCGGCGTCTCGCCTACCGGACAACCGTATTTGGTCCTCGAGTACGTCGAAGGCGAGCGGATCGATAACTATTGCGACGTCAATAAGCTCGATGTCGCTGCACGTCTTCGTTTGTTCCTCGACGTTCTGGCCGCGGTCGCCAACGCTCACGCCAATCTAGTCATCCATCGCGACATCAAGCCGTCGAATGTGCTGGTCGGGGACCGCGGCGTCGTCAAGCTGCTGGATTTCGGCATCGCGAAGCTCCTGGAGGACGAAGCCGAGCTCCGCGACGCGACCCAATTGACCCGCGATGCCGGTCGGGCGCTGGCGCCCGAATTTGCCGCGCCGGAACAGCTGCTTGGCAACCCGGTAACGACGGCGACGGATGTCTATGCGCTCGGTGTGCTGCTCTATTCGCTGTTGGCCGGTCAACATCCCGCCGAAGGTCATACGAGTTCGGCCGCTGAGCTCGTCAAGGCGATCGTCGATACCGATCCACCTCGTCTCTCCGACGCGGTGACTGCGAAGAAGACGTTGCCCAAGAAAACGCTGAGAGAAAACGCCGCCAAACGCGCTGCGACGCCCGAGAAACTGAAGCATGCATTGCGCGGCGATCTCGACAACATCGTCGGCAAGGCGCTCAAGAAGGATCCGCAGGAGCGTTACGTGTCGATCACGGCGTTCGCCGACGACATTCGGCGTTATACGCAGCACGAGCCGGTCAGCGCGCGTTCCGATTCGTTCGGCTACCGCGCCGCGAAGTTCGTGCGCAGAAATCGCGTCGCCGTGGCATTGAGCGCTCTCGCGGTCGTCGCCTTAATCGGTGGTCTTGCGGGAACGATCACGCAGGCGCAGCGTGCGACGCGGCAGGCGGCAATTGCGGAGCTGCAGCGCGACGAAGCACGCTATCAGGCGCAGCGCGCGGAGGCATCGAGCGAGGTGATGAGCTTGATGCTCGAGGAGATCGGTCCGGGAGGAAAACCGCTGGCGCTCGACGCGCTGATCGATCGCGGCGTGGAGCTGCTCGAGCGCCGTTACAGCGCAGACCCGCACATGATGGGACTCATGCTGGTCCAGATGGCGCATCGCTACATGGATCTCGATCGCACGCAAAAGGAGCGTGAGACGCTCGACCGCGCCGTGGCGATCGCGAGCCAATCCAACGATGCGGAGGTTCTGGCGTCCGCAAAGTGCTTGCGGGTACAGACTGAGGTGGGCGATGCCAAATCGGGCGAAGCAGAACGTTGGCTCGCCGGAGGGCAAAGCGCTCTCGCGCGTCTTGCCGCACCGAGCGTGCAGGCGCAGGTTGAGTGCTTGCGTGCCGAGTCCTACCTGCGCAACTTCACAGGACGCTGGGACGAGGCAATACCTCCGCTCGATCGAGCGCTGCGGCTGCTCGAGGGCGCTGGCGACACGCGCACACTCTCATATACCTCGACGCTGAACGACCTTGGCTACGTGTATGTCCGTTCCGGCCGGTGGGGAGACGCGTTGACGAACAACCAGACGCTGCTCGACTTGTTCGACCGCAACGGTCGGGGCAACACAGTCGGCTATGCGACGCTGCTCGTCAATCGCGCGACAGTTCTCTACAACGTTGGAGAGATCAAGGCGTCGGCGGCGCAGGCGCGGTCTGCGCGCGAGCGCGTCGAAGGATCGCCGGAACTGGACAAGTCCTCTTACGCTTATCACGAGGGACGCGCACTGGTCCAGCTCGGCAAAGACGCCGAAGCGATCGAGCTTTTGCGTCAAGCGGCAACCGCGGCGCAAGATCACGCTGCCGAGGCCTGGGCGTCGCGCGCCCGCTTCGAGCTGGCGCAAGCGTTCGTGCATCAGCGCGATTTCGCCGCAGCCGAAGAGGAGCTTGCAAAGGCGGAAGCATTCTTCGCCCGCGATCCAAGCGTCTACGCCGGGGTGCTGCTGCACGCAGCGCTTGTCCGCGCCGAGACGGCGCTGGCGCAAGACCAAAAGGAAGAAGCGCAAAAGTTCGTCGATCATGCTCGCACTTATTTGGACAAGCCATCGGCGACCACACCGTTCTATTCGATTAGGCTTAATCGCACGGCGGCAATCGTCGCTTTGGCGAAAGGAGACTCCACAGCCGCCGACACATTCGCGGCGGAATCGCTGCGTATCGCGGAAAGCGTCGCGCGTGATGCCTCGGCAAGCGCCGATGTCGGCGAAGCGTTGTTGCTGCAAGCGCAAGCAAAGATCGCACGAGGCGAGAACGAGAGCGCGCGACCGCTGCTCGAGCAGGCGTCCACTTCGCTTGAGGGCGGCCTCGGTACCGACCATCCGCTCACGCAACTCGCCAAAGATCTATTGGGGAAAAACGTCGCGGCGAGCAGCCGGTAGGCGTTGCCGGAAACTGGCGGCCCATGATGAAGCCTAGCGGGGCGCCGCGATCCCATCGCGCGTGGGCACACGCGCTTCAGGCTTGAGTCGGAACGGCCCGATCTCCAAGACTTTTGTCACGAACCAATGATGCTCCGGAACACGACAAAGTCTTATTGATTTTTAATGGGTTCTTCAAGACTCCGCCGGCGAGGCGGTTGTGGATTCAGGGGCTGTCGGGTTTTGCGCGCCGATTTCGATTTGATCAGTGGAGCGCCAGGAAACGCACACCGTCAGAGAGGACGGCAGCGGCTCGGCGCAGTTCATGAAGGGAGAGGACCATGGCGAAAATTCACGATCTCTCGACGTTACGCGCGAAGCGACTACACGCGGGGAGCGCTTTTGCATTGGCCGCGATCGTTGCTGCCGCCCTGATCATCGTCGGCGTTGCTTCACTGGTGTCGTTTGGCGAATTTTCGACAGCCGCCCTCGGCGACGCGAACGCAACGACCCACGCGAAACCGTTGGTCGGCGCGACCAAGTCGACCGGCGACGTACCTTCGAACGCCGATCAGCAGCCCCGGTTCGACTATTTCCCGGACCATTACCGCAACCAGGCAACGGAGTCGGCGGAGCCCATCGCGACGTTTTAGCTGGAAGACGCGATCGCGCGGTGTATTGAGGAACGCGATCCGCAACAGACAGGGAGGCTTCACAATGAAGTACGCACTCACGCGCCGCCACGTGAGCGCCGCTCTCGCCGGGTTTTTTGCCGTCAGCGCCGCAGGACACGCCGGCGAAGCGACATTCTTGCCCAGTATGCTGTCGTTTCCGAATCCGACCGGCCTTGCGGCAACGTACAGCGCCACGGGGAAGATTCGTCTCGACGGTCCGTTCTTCCAAAGTCTCGGCAGCAACGGCCGTAGCTGCGGCAGCTGCCATCAACCCGGCGACGGCTGGACGGTAATCCCGAGTCATATCCGCGAGCGATTCGAAACGAGTGGCGGACTCGATCCGATTTTCCGGATCAATGATGGGTCGAATTCGCCTCTCGCCGACGTCTCCACTGTCGATGCGCGACGCAATGCCTACAGCATGCTGCTGAACAAGGGTTTGATTCGCGTGGGCATCGGCATGCCCCCCGATCCCGAATTCGAGGTGATCGCGGTCGACGATCCTTACGGTTATGCAAGCGCGGCCGAACTATCGCTGTTCCGGCGGCCGCTGCCGTCGACGAATCTCAAGTTTTTGAGCACGGTAATGTTGGACGGTCGCGAGACATTCAAGGACCCGATATCGCAGGACTGCATTGTCGGCACGACGACTTGCTTCGCATCACTGCACTTCGATCTGGCCCATCAGTCGAACGCCGCGACGACAGGCCACGCCCAGGCAGCCAACGAGTTGACCACCGAACAGCGCGAGGCGATCGTCGCATTCGAGATGACCCTGTTCACCGCGCAAGTGTTCGACGCGTAGGCCGGTCACCTGTCGGCGCGCCACGCGCGCGGCGGACCCGAGTATCTGTCGTCACAACCGTTCTATTTCGGCATCAACGACGTCGTGTCCGGTGACTACAAGACCGGCGCGGCGTTCAATCCGACCGCGTTCAATTTGTACGAAAGCTGGCGCGCAAAAGCCGATGGCGGCGGCGACGACCAGGGCCGCAAGGCCGCACGCGCCGCCGTTGCACGATGCGAGATCCTCTTCAATTCCAGGCCGATCCAGATCACCGACGTCAAAGGGCTAAACGATGACTCCGGCATTGAAACGCTGCCGGGACCGTGCACGACGTGCCACGGCACGCCGACGTCCGGCAACCATTCGATTCCCGCGCCGCTCGACATCGGCCTCACCGACGCGAAGCGGCGGACGTCCGACATGCCGCTTTACACGTTACGCAACAAGCAAAATCCGGAATTGGTCGTGCAGACCACGGATCCGGGACGCGCGTTGATTACCGGAAAGTGGCGCGACATCGGCCGTTTCAAAGGCCCGATCTTGCGCGGGCTCGCGGCGCGCGCGCCATATTTCCATAACGGATTCGCAAAGGACTTGGATGCGGCAGTGGATTTCTACAACGAGCGCTTCGGTCTCGGCCTTACGGACGCCGAGCACGACGATCTCGTCGCGTTCTTGTTGACGCTATAGCGGAGTCGTTTACTTCGCGCGACGTCCAGCGCCGGTCAAGTCGAGGAAGGCGGCCGCGATGCCGGGTGCGCAGGCGAGGCACGCAACTTTTTCCGTCGCTCGTGACGGCGAGAACGGCGCCGTGTAGCCACCCGCTTCCTCGACCAGCGCCAGTCCGCCGATCGCATCCCAGATCGATAGCTGCAGCTCGATGAATCCATCGAGCCGTCCGGCCGCGACGTGCGCGAGCTGCAACGCCGCCGAACCGAAGTTGCGCATCGCCACGCCGGCATCCATCATCCGCTGCCGGATCTCGAGATACTCGTAATCGGGCGCTCGATCGTGATGGCCGAACGCGACGTAGGCGCCCGCTAATGTGGCGGCCGTTGCGGTGTGCAGCCTTTTCGAACCCGAACGCGAATCGCACCACGCGCCGCCGCCGCGGATCGCGTGATAAAGCTCGTTCTGCGTTGGATCGAAGACGACGCCAATTTGCGCGCGCGCGTTTTCCACATACGCGATCGCGACGTTCCAGTAGGGCATGCCGCGCAGAAAATTGTGCGTGCCGTCTATCGGATCGACGACCCAGGAACGATCGAATGGTCCGGCGAAATCCGGCGCGGTTTCTTCACCAAGGAATCGATCATCGGGAAACGCCGCGGCGAGCTCGCGACGGAGGAGATTTTCAACCTCGCGATCGGCAACGCTCACAAAATCGCCCGGACCTTTGAGCTCGATGACGAGCTCGTCGCGCCGATTCCAAAAATCAAGCGCGAGCGCGCCGGCCTTACGCGCGATCGTGCAGGCAAATGTATAGCGATCATTCATGACGGCATGGATTCTGCTCGCAAGGGTCGGATCGGCTCGCTCACCAGCCGAAACTGCGACCGTTCATGTAAAGATTGCAACGGTCGCGTGCACACTTGGGAACGACGGAGGGATGCATGCCGATACCGCAGTTTCACCGTACACCGAAAATGCGCAAGCGAAGGATGCGGCGCGCGCCGCCGGCGCAGGAAAGTTTCGATGTTGAGGAAATGAACGTCGAACATGCCATCGTCGACGGAGAGCCATCGTCCGCGCAGGCGACGGAGCTCGATGAAAACTGCGCGCTGCTCGAGCGCGGCAGCGCCAACGATGAAGCGATATCGCCGCCGGACGAGGTACCGGCACTCTTGTCGTGGTGGCCTCCACGCTCCAAATAAGCCTCGTGCCCGGTCCGACCATTGACGGCGCGGATCACCGCGGCAGCGCGTAGACGTCCTTGTCCCACTTTTCGAGTATGCGCTTCCGCTCGGTGGCGCTGCCATATTTGGCGAAGTCGTAAGCGATGAGCTTCAGGTCGCTCATCTTGAGTGCTCCTGCGGGTATTCGCGTCGTCTTGTTCGACGGCGTCTGGAAGTTCCCGAGATTGCCGTCGATTTTCTGCGCGGCCGGCGTCAACGCCCAGTCGTAGAATTTTTTCGCGTTGTCGAGATTGCGCGCGCCTTTGATGACGCTCATCGATCCGTGCGGAACTTCGATTGCTCCGCCTGCCGGGCGGCCCAATCGTAGAGCTCTGCGAGCATCGGGGATTTGTATTCCTCGGTCAGCCCGAGCTCCGCCGCCTGCAAATGGGGATCGCCGGTGCCTGCGTACCAAACGTCGTACTTGGGATTCGCCTTTTCTGCCGCGACTTGCGCCATCGATTCTCCGGAACCCTTTTGCGTGAGGCCGACCTTGATGCCGGTCTCCTTCGTAAATTGCGCGGCGAGCGCTTCGCACCAGGGTACCGGCACGCTGCAGATGACATTAACCTGCCCTTGCGCGTGCAGCGGTGCCGAAACCATGACAAAAAGCGTCGAGGCGACGCAAAAGCTAAGGCGAAACATGCGGTTCTCCTTTTTAAGGCGGTTCTGTGGCCGGTCTCGCTAAAGTTCGATCAATCGCTTGGTCAGCAACGACTCCCGCAGCGCGATGCCAATGCGCGTCGCCTCGGTTGCATCGTGCAAGCTAAGCGGCGGCGGTCGATCGTCAAGAACGACATCGACGAATGCCTGATCTTCGCGCAGGAACGCGTCTTCGAATCGTTCATAGAATGTCGGCGTGCATTCGTTGCGCACGCCGTGCGCATCCGCGATATCGAGAAGATTGGCGCGTGGATTGCTGCAGACCGTCAATCGTCCTTGCGTCCCGACGATCTCGGTCGACGCCTCGAATCCGTGCGCCATCGTCCTCGATGCGCAGAAGTATGCGATCTTCCCGCCCGCGAACTCGCACAGCGCCGCGCCGTTGTCGACGTCCTGCCACTGGCGGAGGCCTTCGTGAATGGCGACGGTGCCGGTCGCATAGGCGCGGATCGGTGCCGGACTGCCGAGCAGCCAGCGTGCGGTGTCGATGTCGTGGACGCTCATGTCGAGGAAGATGCCGCCGCTCGTCGCCGCAAAGCGCAGGAAGAATCCGCTTGGGTCGTGCTTGTCGAGCGTCTGCGAGCGGACCATGAACGGCGTGCCGATCGCGCCTTGTGCAATACGATCGTGGGCATCGCAGTAGCTCGCGTCGAAGCGGCGGACGAATCCGATCATTACCTTGAGGTTTGGGAAACGCTTCGCTTCGCGCTCAACCCGAAGGCATTGATCGAGGTCCAGCGACAGCGGCTTTTCCGAAAACACGTGCTTGCCCGCGTGCAGCGCATCAATGATCTGCTGCGCGTGCAGCGTCGTCGGCGTCACGAGAAAAACGGCGTCGACGTCGGGACGCGCAAGCATCGTCGCGTACTCCGAAAACGTGTGCTGGACGCCGAGCGACTGCTTGGCCCATGCGCGCTCTTCGTCCACCGGACTGCAAGCGGCGACGAGCGCCGCGCCGGTTACGCGACGCGCGAGATTCTCGGCGTGTCGCCGGCCCATCCGACCCAAGCCGGCGATGCCGACGCGCAGCGCGTCTTTCACTTTGATCGGTGTACCCCCACGCTTGCGGCTTACGCCGCTACGCTCTGCCCTCTGCCCCCAACGGGGGAGCAATTCGCGCCTAGGGACGGCCCGGCGACGCTCATAGTTCCACGACTCGTTTCTCGCGCCACGATCGGGTCGCCGCGTCGGCCAGCGCGAGCGCTCTGACGCCGTCGTCGATCGACGTGCGCAGCGCGATAGCGCTCGAGAAAGAAGTGCTCCGGTTTATCGCTGCTGATGCTGCTCGCGTTCCACGCCACCACTTCGGTCGGCTTGTGGTTCCCCGCCTGCAGCATCCCTTTGCTGCCGATCACTTCGAAGCGTTGATCGTAGCCGTACACGGCGCGGCGAATCGTGTTGATCTGCGCGAGCCGGCCGCGCTTCGTTCGAACCGTTACGGCGGTTGCATCGATGTCGCCCGCCGCTTCGATTGCCGGATCGGTAATGCAGCTTCCCGTCGCATAAACCGTATCCGCTTCGTCGTCAAGTATCCAGCGGAAGATGTCGAAGTCGTGAATCAGCATGTCCTTGAAGATGCCGCCGGAGCGCTTGATGTAGTCGACCGGCGGCGCCCCGGGGTCGCGGCTCGTCACGATCAGCATTTCGGGATCGCCAATCTCGCCTTCGTCGATACGCGCCTTCAACGCCGCGAACGTGGGATCGTAGCGGCGCTGAAAGCCGATCAGACATGCCACGCCGGCGCGAGCGACCGCCTGAGCACACGTGCGCGCACGATCGAGATCCAGATCGACCGGCTTTTCGCAGAAGATCGCTTTACCCGCGGCGGCCCCGCGTTGAATCAAATCGGCGTGCGTATCGGTCGACGATGCGATGATGACCGCATCGATCGACCCGTCAGCGAAGACGGTGTCGGCGGAAGCGACTTTCGCGCCGTGTTGCTTCGCGAGCGCGGCGGCAGCAGCGGAATCGACATCGACCACATATTTGAGCGTGACGCCAGGCTGGCGGACGACGTTGCCGGCGTGGATCTTGCCGATCCGGCCGGCGCCGAATAGGGCGACCTCAATCATTGTTCCCTGTTCCCTCTCTTCATCGCTGCAGCATCCATTCATGCGCAGGGTCGTTCTTGAAATGCCATTCGCGCTTGGGTCCGGCCATCACGTTCAAATAGTACGACTCGTAGCCGAACGGAACGACGACGGGATGATAACCGCGCGGAACCAGTACGACGTCGTGATCCTCCACGGCCAGCGACTCGTCGAGCGAACGATCGTCGGTGTACACGCGCTGAAACGCGAAGCCCTGCGCCGGCTGCAAGCGGTGGTAGTACGTCTCTTCGAGCGCGCTCTCCTGCGGCAGATTATCGGAATCATGCTTATGCGGCGGATAACTCGACGAATGACCGCTGGGCGTGCGAACTTCGACGACGAGCAAATGCGTGGCGGGCTCGGTTTGCGGCAGGATGTCGCAGACGAAGCGCTCATTCAGCCCCGTCCCGCGTGCGAAGCGCTTCATCGCCGACGGCTCGATCAACCGCCCCGGCAAGGGTGCGTTGGCGGCCGGCGCACTTGCGACACCGATTTCGGCTCGCGTATGCGCAGTCACGACGACTTCGTCGCCGGCAGGAAGATAGATGGCATACGGGGCTCGATCTTCGAACACATCGCTGCGCTCGCCGATGTCGCGCCACGTTTCACTGCCGTGCTTCACGGTTACTTTGCCGGCGAGAACGATGATGCACAGCTCGTCGTCTGGCTTTTGTAGCGTAACGGAATCGCCCGCGCTCAAACGATACGCGGCAAAGCCGACATATTTCCATCCCGCTGAGCGCGGCGTCACGTTGACGATTTCGCGGCCATCGCGCCGCGCCTTGACCAACAGGCTCATGATTGCACCCCCACGTTTGAGACGATCCGCCGCAGATGTCGAAAGCCCATCTCCGCGTAGCGAAACGCCGGTGCAACGGCGGGATCCTGCTCGGCTTCCACGACCAACCAGCCACGGTAGTGATTCTTGCGCAGAATAGCGAGCAGCGATTCGAAATGGATGGCGCCGTCGCCTGGCACCGTGAAGGCGCCGTTGATCACCGCTTCGAGAAAGCTCCAGTTGCGATTGCGCGCGAACTTGATGACGGCGGGCCGCACGTCCTTGCAATGGACATGACAGACGCGTGCGACATGCTTCTCGAGCATCGCAACGGCGTCTCCGCCGGCAAACGTCATGTGGCCGCTGTCGAACAGCAGACCGACTTCGTCGCCGACGAGCGACATCAGGCGATCGACGTCGGCCGGCGTCTCGACGTACGCACCCATGTGGTGGTGATACCCGACGCGCACGCCATGCTTCAACGTGTAGCGCGCGAACGCCGTCAACTTGTCGCCGTATTCCCGCCACTGCCCGTCACGGAAAAAGCGCGGGCGCTTGTACAGCGGCACGCTCGCGCCCTGGGTGCTGTCGGCGACTTCGCCGTAGACCATCACGTCAGCACCGTTCGCCGCGAGCAGTTGCAAGTGCGGCTCCACGGCAGCGATTTCCTCGTCGACCGAACGGCGCGCGAGTTGACCCGAATACCAACCAGACACGAGCGCCAGATCATGACGCGCCAAGACGTCCCGCAACGCTTCGGGCTCGCGCGGAAACTTGTTGCCGAGCTCGAAGCCCTGGTAGCCGATGGCCTTACCCTCGGACAACGCGACTTCGAGGGGCGTCTCGCCGCCGAGCGACGGCAGATCGTCGTTGCTCCACGAAATCGGATTGATGCCAATACGGACGTTCATGGCTTTTGCTGCTTTTTGTCGTTTTCGTACTGCTCGCGCGCACGGCGGACTTCAGCGCGCTCCGATACTTCGGGCACCGCAACCTCCCACCAGCATCCGCCTTCGACCGTTGTCTTGTTGGGATCGGTTTCGATCGCGATGACGTAGGTGCGGTCCGCAGCGCGAGCGCGGGCGAGCGCCACTTCGAGCTCCGGAATCGTCTTGACGTTCTCCGAGAGCGCGCCGAGCGAGGCGGCATGGGCCGCAAAATCAATCCTTGGCACGCCAAGCGGTCCCTGTACGCAATCGGTGAGCAGATTGTTGAACGGCACGCTACCGCATGCCTGCTGCAAGCGGTTGATGCAACCGAAACCCGAGTTGTCAAGAACAACGACGATCAGCTTTTTATCGAGCATGACCGATGTCGCGATCTCGGAATTAAGCATCAGATAGCTGCCGTCGCCGACGATCACGATAACCTCGCGGTCAGGCTTTGCCATTTTCACACCGAGGCCGCCGGCGATCTCGTAACCCATGCACGAATAGCCGTATTCCATGTGATAGCCGCCGGGTGTCGTGGTCCGCCACAGTTTGTGCAGCTCCGCCGGCAACGTTCCCGCGGCGCCGACAACGATATCGTTCATCGTCGAGTCGGGCGATGAGCGCTGCACCGCGCCGATGACGTCACCTTCATACGGCAGATCGACTTCCCGCTGACCGGTGATGCGCGCAATGTCGTCACGCCATTGGCTGCCGGCTTCCTCGGCGCGGCGCGTCCACGCAGGTTCGGCACGCCAGCCCGACAGCGCTTGTGACAACGCTTCGAGGCCGAGCCGCGCATCGGCGCGAAGCTCGACGCCCCGCCACCTCTGTGCGTCCAGCGGATTGACATTGAGATTGACGAGCGCCGCCCCGCCAAACATCGAGTGCGATCCGGTCGTGAAATCCGACAGCCGCGTGCCGACTGCGATCACGATGTCGCACTCGCGCGCGAGTCCGTTGGCGGCCGGAGACCCAGTCACACCGATGGAGCCTTGCTGCAACCGATGGTCCCACGGGAGCGCACCCTTTCCGGCCTGCGTTTCCGCGACGGGGACGCCGTGCGCTTCGGCGAACGTGCGCAGTGCGTCGCTCGCGAATCCATAGAGCATGCCGCCGCCTGCGACAATCAACGGGCGCTTCGCAGACCGCAAGAGCGCCGCAACGGTTACGACGTCCGCATCTACCGGTGGGAGTGCCGCGAAACGAACGTGCCGAGGTGCGAACAAATCTTCGGGAAAATCGTACGCCATCGTCTGCACGTCCTGGGGCAGCGCGAGCGTGACAGGACCGCACAACGCGGGATCGGTCAAGACGCTGACGGCGCGCGGCAGCGCATTCAGCAATTGTGCAGGGTGCGCGATGCGATCGAAATAACGCGATACCGGCTTGAAGCAATCGTTGGCCGAAACGGTGCCGTCGTGAAAATCTTCGACCTGCTGCAGCACCGGATCAGGCGCACGCGTGATGAAGATATCGCCGGGAAGAAAGAGCACCGGCAAGCGATTCACATGCGCGAGCGCCCCCGCCGTCACGAGATTGGTTGCCCCCGGCCCGATCGATGTCGTGCACGCCATCATGCGCCGGCGCATGTGCGCTTTAGCGTAAGCAACCGCGGCGTGCGCCATCGCCTGCTCGTTGTGCGCGCGATACGTCGGCAATTCGTTTCGCATCTCATACAGCGCTTCGCCGATGCCCGCGACATTGCCATGGCCGAAGATCGCGAAAACGCCGCCGAATAAGTGTTCACCACTTGCGTCGTCGACCCGCAACGCCACGAGATAGCGGACCAGCGCCTGCGCCGTCGTCAATCGTATCGTTTTGCTCACAGGACCCCCACGCTTGCGGCTGTCGCCGCTGCGCTGCCCCCCGAGGGGGAGTAATTCGCACCTTGGGACGGCCCTGCGGTGCTCACAGGACCCCCACGCTTGCGGCTGTCGCCGCTGCGCTGCCCCCTGAGGGGGAGTAATTCGCACCTTGGGACGGCCCTGCGGTGCTCATCGGTCAGTGCGGCGCGCGTTTTGCCACGCGTCGATCAGTCCCTCGAAGTTGCGGCGAATTGCTTGCTTGAGCGTCGCATCGTCGATCGCGCCCGCAAGCCATTGCCGCGTGGGCTCGTGGAAAATCGTACGACCGACAGCGAAGCCGCAGCACGTCGTGCTCGAGCGGGCGTTGCCGAATCCCGCCGCGAGCACGTCTGCGCTCGCGTTCAATCCGAGCAGCACGACACCACGGCAATAAGGGTCGCGTTCGCCAATCAACGCGTCGATCGCACGCCATTGCGCGGCGTCCATCGGCTCGAGCTTCCACCACTCGGGATAGATGTCCAGGTTGTAGAGCCGTTTCAGCGCACGATGGACGGTATCGGGCTGGCGCGGCAACGACTTCGGCGGAATGATCTCGAGCAGGAGCTCATGGCCGCTCGCCTGCAGCGAATCGTACAGCGCCTTGATCTGTGCCTCCTGTTCAAGGCGATTATCGATCGCGTCGTCCGGATGGAATTGCACCAGACATTTGACGACGTGCTCCTGCGGCCATGGAAGCAGCGTCGTGCCGATCGATCGTCCGCGGTCGAACACCACGGGATTCGAGCCTGGCAACTCCACCGGCCGTCCGATCCACCATCCACGACCCGTCGCGGCATTGAGCGCATCCTGACCGTAACGGTCGTCGCAGAGTATCCCGACGCGCCCCGAGAGACCACGCGCCGTCTCCGTTTCGGCAACGGCCTCGACGAACAACTGCTTAAGCCGTGAAATGCGCGCTTCGTCAACACCCGCTTGTTGCGCCAAATCGAAAAATTGGTTGCGGTGATCGAACGCGAAGACGAACAGCTCCTTACGCGGCGTCCGCGGAGCGGTGACACGATGCAGTCGCGTCAGCGTCGCATCCTGGTCGGGACGCGGAATCGCCTGCGCGTTGGCGAGAAAATAATCGAGCTCGATCCGCGTCGGCATTGCCGGCGCGCAGCCGTGACGCGACACGACGAGTGCGCCACAGGCGTTGGCGTATCGCGCACACGCGTCGTAGTCCTCGCCACGCACCCAGCCGGACAAGAATCCGGCGGAGAACGCATCGCCGGCGCCCAGCACGTTCAATACTTCGACTTCAACACCGCTGCCGTTGAACGCGTCGTCGAGCGAGCGCGGAATTTCGCCGTCGATAACCGCGCAACCCATCGGACCGCGCTTGACGACCAGCACTCCCTTGGTATGGCGTCGCACCGCGGAAAGCGATTGCATGATGTCGGTGCTGCCGCCCGCGATGTTGAATTCCTCGATCGTGCCGATGACGAGATCGAACTTCGGCAGCAGGCGCTGCAGATGCGCCGTTACGGTGTCCGATTCAATGTAACGCGTTTCGCCATCCCCGCGCTTGGTGAGCCCCCACAGCACGGGCCGATAATCGATGTCGAGGATTGTCCTTACGTCGTTCTTGCGCGCGCGGTCGAGCGCGAGATTGCCGATCCGATCGATGTATTCGGTCGAGAAATGCGTGCCGGTGATAAGCAGCGCGCGGCTTTGGGCGATGTACGTTTCGTCGATTTCGGTTTCGCCGATCGCCATGTCCGCGCAGTTCTCGCGCAGGAAGATGAGCGGAAACGTGTCCTTGTCCTTGATGCCCAGCACGACAGCCGCCGTCAATCGTGCGGGGTCGATACCGACATGGCTGACGTCGCAGCCTTCGCGGGCGATCGTCTCGACGAGGAAGCGGCCCATCGCGTCGTCGCCGACGCGCGAGATCAACCCGGCCTTGAGCCCGAGCCGCGCGCAACCAAACGCGGTATTCGCCGAGGAGCCGCCGAGATATTTCGCGAAGCTCGTCACGTCCTCCAATCGCGCGCCGATCTGCTGCGCGTAGAAGTCGACGCCGAAGCGTCCGAGGCAGACGACGTCGAGCGAGCGACCGGGGGCGAAACGGACTTGATTGCGCATGAATTATTAGATCACGAAGTCGTGGACAGCCGCGCTCCATTGGATGCATCGAACACATGGATGGCGCTCGCCGCCACGTCGCAGCGTACAGGGTCCCCGGGCGCGAGGGTCTGCGTGCGGTCAACGCGGGCGCACACGCGAGTTCCGCCCACGTCGAGGTACACATACGTTTCCGGTCCAAGCGGCTCGACGACGCTGACCCGCGCCTCGAGTGGCCCGACGCCGTCGAGGACGACGTGCTCGGGTCGAAACGCAGCAGCAAGCCGCGTGCCGGCCGTGACATCCGAAGCCGGCAACGCCAGTCGCAGGCCATGGTCGGTCCGCAACGATGCGCCTTCCGACGATGCTTCCACAACGCCGGTCCACACGTTGATCGCCGGCGACCCGATGAATTGCGCGACATACAGCGTCGCGGGATGGTCGTACACGTCGAGCGGCCGGCCGATCTGCTCAATGCGCCCAGCGTTCATCACTACCATGCGGTCCGCCATCGTCATCGCCTCGACTTGATCGTGCGTCACGTAGATCGATGTTGCATGTAATCGCTGATGCAGCGCGCGAATCTCGGTGCGCATCGCGACCCGCAGCTTCGCGTCGAGATTGGACAGCGGCTCGTCGAACAGAAACAGCTGCGGATGCCGAACGATTGCCCGGCCCATCGCGACGCGTTGGCGCTGGCCGCCGGACAGCGCGCGCGGAAGTCGAGCGAGCAATGGCTGCAAGTCGAGCGTCGTCGCGGTCGCTTCGACCAGCCGGTCGATCTCGGCCGGCGCTCGCTTGCGCAGGCGTAACGAGAAGCTCATGTTCTCCCGCACGTCGAGGTGCGGATAGAGAGCGTAGGTTTGAAACACCATCGCGACATCGCGCTCCCGGGGCTCGAGCTCGTTGACGCGCCGTCCCCCGATCGCAATCTCACCCGATGTGATGGGCTCGAGGCCGGCGATCATCCGCAACAACGTCGATTTCCCGCAGCCCGATGCACCGACCAGCACGATGAATTCGCCGTCGGCTACGTCGAGATCGATGTTGCGCATCACGACGACCGAATCGAATTGCTTGCCGACGTTGCGAATGTTGACGGCCGCCATCGTGTGGCTTCCTATTTCACCGCGCCGAGCGTCAGGCCGCGGACGATAAAGCGTTGGCCGAGCGCCATCAGGATCACCGCGGGGATCGTCGAGACAATCGATGCCGCCGCCATCTGGCTGTGCTGGATCTCGTATTGTTGCGCGAACCGGGCAATCGCGACTGGCACCGTCGCGAGATCGCGCGACGTCAGGCTCAACGCCACGGGAAATTCGTTCCAGCTGAAAATGAACGCCAGGATGCCTGACGCAATCAGGCCAGGGATGACGAGCGGCAGCGTCACCCGGCGAAACGCTTCGAGCGGGCGGCAGCCGTCGACCAGCGCCGCTTCCTCGATCTCGGGCGGTAACTCGCGAAAGAACGCGCGCATCAGCCATACAGTCATCGGCAAATTGATCGTGACATGCGTCAGGATCAACGCAATGCGTGTGTCGTAGAGTCCGAGCTCGCGAAACGCCACGTACCATGGACCGATCAGCGTCATCACCGGAATCATATGGAAGACAAGGGTCCACCCGAGAAATCCCGCGCTGACCCACACCGGCCAACGAAAACGCTGCAGCGAATACGCGGCGAGCGTTCCCACAACCAGCACGAGCGCGGTGCTGGCCGACGCGACGATCAGGCTGTTGACGACATTGCCGACGAAATCGGAGCGCCGGCCGAACAGAACTTCGGCGTAATTCGACAGGGTCGGCGTGAATGGCCATTCGCCCGAGTAGATCGCGATCTGGTATTTGAACGACGCGGTCAGGATCCATGCGAACGGTCCGAGCACCGCCGCGACTGCGAGCGCAAGCAGCGTCGTGCCAATCCACCCGCCACCGACCGCGGTAGCCGGCGTCGTCGTCGCGGAACGCGGGAGCGAAAGTGCGGTGGCCGACGTATTCATCACGGGCGCGCGAGCCGCACCGCTTGCCGGCCCACCAGCAAAAATGCAACTATCGCCGCGATCAGCGCGAGCGAGAGAAGCGAACCATAGCCCAGCTGGTTCTGGTCGAAGAATACTTTGTAGAGATGCAGCGTCACGAGCTCGGTCGACGTGCCGGGTCCGCCGGAGGTCAACAAAAACACTTCGTCGAACACCTTGAACGCGAGAATCGTCCGGAACAGAAGCGCCACGACGATCGCCGGGCGCAACAGGGGCAACATCACGCGACGCAACAGTTGCCAGCGCGTGGCACCGTCGACGCGTGCCGCTTCGAGCACATCGACGGGCAATGCCTCGACCGCCGCAAACAGAATCAGAAACACGAACGGCACCCAGTGCCACACGTCGACGATCACCACGGACCACAACGCGAGCGACGTGGATCCGAGCCAATTCACAGGCGGCAAATGCAGCGCCGCCAATGTCTGGTTGAAGATGCCGAAGTCGTAGTTGTAGAGAAGCTTCCAAATGCTGCCGATCGCGACCGGCGGAACGAGGATCGGCAAGATCATCACCGTGCGGATCAGGCCTTTGCCGCGCGCGGCGCCGGCAACGATGATGGCAAGCGCGAGTCCGAGAACCATCTCGATCGCGACCGCCGCAACGACGAAGATGAGTGTGTTGCGGACCGCGGCAGGCACGACTTCGTCCGCACGCAAAAGCGCGAGATTGCGCAGCGGCGTGAACGTCCACGCCTCGCCAGCTTGAGCGAACTCGATCGTCGAGACGCTCATCCGAAACAGATTCGCGACGGGATAAATCGTCAGAGCGACGAACAACGCAACCGCCGGCAGGAGGCTCCAATGGCGAAACGTGCGATTGAGAACTAGGGTCAGACTCGAATTCTCACGCACAGTGGAACCGTGCGGAAATAGGGTCAGACTCCAATTTCATCAGCATTTTCGCTTTTTCGCCGGGTCCGAGTGAAAGTGGAGTCTGACCTCTTTACTCGGAGTCTGACCCTATTTATTCCGGCAACGGCGGCAATGTACCGGTCTTGCGGCCGCTCTTGCGGAAAATGTCTTCGATTTCGCGCGCCGCGGTATTGAGCGCTTTCGCCGAGCTCATCTCACCGATCAACGCCTGATTGAGCCGCAAACCCAGCACCTGCTCAACCTGCGCACCCTCGGCGTAACCCAACTCCTGCTGCGCAAACTTCTGCGTTTCGAGATACGCCGGCATCCAGCGGAAGCGCGGCTGTTTCGCGAGATCCGACGTGAACACATCGCTGCGGTTTGGAATGCCGCCGTTCTCCGCGAACGCGTGCTGCGCGTCGTAGGTGACGAACCAGCGCAAAAACGAGAGCGCCGCTTTCTTTTGCGGGTCGGAAGCGTTCTTTGGGATGCCAGCGTTCCAGTTGCCGATTACGGCGCCATTCGCGCCGCTACGTCCGCGCGGCAGCGCCACGGTGTCGAGCTTGCCGACCACGGCCGACTTGTTTGGATCCTCGAAGCTCGCAAACGCTGCGGTGACGACGTCGCCCATCGCCGCTTTGCCGGTTGCCAGCAGCTGAATCACGTCGCCCTGTCCGAGCGACCCGTAGTTCGGCGGTCCGCAACGCTTCAGCAAATCGATGTACAGATCGAGCGCCGCCTTCGCCTGCGGGCTGTTGATCGTGACGGTGTAATCGCCGGCAGCGGGATCCTTCGCGACCGACGCGCGCTCGGCCAGCATGACGCTTTGCCAGTCGTAGCGTATCCCGTTGCCCTTCTCGCCGCGCGCGACGAATCCGTACATCTTCGGCGGCTCGTTCAACTTCGCGCACGCCGCGAGAACGTCGTCCCACGTCTTCGGCGGCGCGATGCCGGCCTGCTTCAGCACATCGCCACGGTAATAGAGAAGCTGCACGTTACCGAGGACAGTGTACGCCATCAATTTGCCGCCGTCGGCCGTGCGCCAGCGCTTTTGCGCGTTCCAATAACCCGAGTCACCGTAGCTCAACACTTCCTTCGGCAGCTCGAAAGCGGCATCGATCTCCTTCAACGGCGACAAGAATCCGCCGTCGTAGAACTCGATCGTCCACTGCGTATCGAGCGTCATCAAGTCGTAGGGACTTTGACCGCTCCGCACTGCGTTGCGCGCCTTTTCGAGGATTCCCCCGAACGGCACGACATCGAGCTTGATCTTGTTGCCGGTCTGCTGCTCATAAATGCCGACGACTTTCTCGAACGCCGGATACCACGGCGTCGAGCCGATGAGGATCGTGATCGGCGGCTGCTTCCCGACATCGGCGAACGGCTTCTGTGCGATCGCCGCCGCGGACAAACCGAGCGCCGCGACCAGGAACGATGTGCAGATAACTCTCGCGTGCTGAATCAAAGGGCCTCCTCATGCGTTATCGCCGTCTCCATCTTCTCGATCTGGATGGCATAACGGCCGTAAATTTCGGCGGGTGCATCGTGGGCGTGTAGCTCGCGCGCAATTCCGGCATGGAAACGGCGCTCCAGCACGGCGTCCCGAAAGGGCTTCGCTTGGCGCGGGTCCGTGACGAGATCGTACAGCGTCGTGCCTAAATCGGAGTCGAAGCGCTTGTCGTCGTGGATGGGTATGCGGCGTGCGTCTTTCAACGCATCGACGCGCATCAGCGGCATGCCTTTGGTGAAATCGAAGGGCTTCGCCATCACCGCCGTCTTCATCTCCGCCGCACTGAAAAGCGAGCTCAGGTGCATCGGCATCAGCGTGTATTCATGCAAGCCGGGGGCGTACAAATCTTCGGGATAGAGATAGTACGTGTAGCGGCCATCTGTTGCGCCGATCGGACCGCCGAACATCCCGAAGATGCCGATGTCGCGGTGAGGCGCGTCCGCGTCCAACAGCGGCACGACGGAGTGCGCGCGCACTTCGGCCGGCTTCGGCAGTCCGAACAAATCCAGGAACGTCGGCATCAGGTCCATCGTTTGCGTGAGCGCATTGCGATGTTCGCCGGCGTGGCTAGCGAAATCCGGATGGTGGACGATCAGCGGAATGTGCGAAATTTCCGTGTAGTACGGCTGCAGGTTTTTGCCCCACCAATCGTGTTCGGCGAGCAGGAAGCCGTGGTCGGTGGAGAGGATCAGCGCGGTGTCGCGCCATAAATCGTGCCGATCGAAATAGTCGAGCAGTTGGCCGAAATAGTGATCGCAAGCCGCCACGAGCGCAGCGTAGTTCGCGCGAATCTCGGCGATCTCTTCGGGACTGCTGTCCGTCGTCTTCTCGTAGATCGGCCAGTCGAGAATGCCCGCGTTCCAATCGGTCGCGTACTGTTCCTTGAAGCGCGCCGGCGCCTGGAACGGCTCGTGCGGATCGAAGCATTCGAGCATCAGGAACCAGGGGGCGGCCGTCCGATTCACGTCGAGAAACTCGAAGCCCGCTGCGAAACAGCGGGCGAGCGGCAGATCCTTTTCCTCGACCATGAACTCGCTGTTGATCGCGTGCTGGATGCGTTTCCAGCTGCCGTCGTAGATGTCCTTCGGGTGCTGCCAACTGCTGTCGAAGTCATAATGCTTGGCCGCGTACTTTTCTCGCAAGCGTGCGACGGGCGGCTGCACCATCGCCTTCCACGCGTCGTATTCCTGACCGCGGACAAAATCCCATGTGCGAAAGCGATTGTGATACGTGGATCCGCCGTCCTCGAAATAATGCAGATGATCGCTGATCAAGTGCGTGTGGATGCCGGCAAGCCACATCGACTGGGGGAACGAATTGTCGAACGGCTCGAGCGGCCCCCAGCTCCGGTGCATGAAGTTGAGCCGGCCGGTGTGCAAGTCGCGACGCGCAGGCATGCAGGGCAGACTGCCGACGAAGTGCCGGTCGAAGGTGACGCCGCGTTGGGCAAATCGGTCGAAGTTGGGCGTGCGCACCCACGGCGAGCCGTAGCAGCCGAGCGCATTGCGGCACAGCGAATCGAACAGAACAAACACCGCCTTCATCCAGCACCTCCGGCGCTATGGAATTTCGCATAGCGTAGGTCCGGCGGGATATGCTGTAAAATTCAATCTATTCAGTTATCCATAACTAATGGTAATGGTTCTTTTGCGCAGCATCGGGCTCCTCCGTCCGTTCCTGGCAGTCGCCAAGGCCGGGAATCTGAGCGCCGCTGCACGCGACTTGTCGGTGAGCCAACCGGCGCTGACCAAAAGCGTGCGCAAGCTCGAGCAGCAATACGGAGCGGCCCTATTCGACCGTGGCGCGCGCGGAATGGCGCTGACCCCGAGTGGAGCGGCGCTGTTGACGCATGCGCGCCTGATCGAAGCACAATGCCGTTTCGCCGACGCTGAAATCGACGCGCTCGCGCACGGCGAAGCGGGAACGATCCGCATCGGCGCAGGTCCGTATTGGGGGCCGACGCTCGTCCCCCTTGCCGTCGCGCGATTGCAGGCTCGTTTTCCAAAGCTCCGCGTCGATCTCGAGGTCGGCGTCAATACGATAACGCTCCCGAAGCTTTTTGCCGGCGATCTCGACTTGGTGATGTCCGCGTTACCCGAGGCCAGCACGCTGCCGGCAGGCATTGCGATGGAAGACTTCGGTGAGTTCCATTTGCGCGTCGTCGCCGGCCGCCAGCATCCACTCCATCGCAAGAAGCGCGTGACGACTGCGGACCTTGGACGGTACTCATGGGTGCTCTACCAGCACGATCGCGACACGCTGAACAAGCTGGCGCGGGTGATGCAGGATGCCGGCGGTGCCGCACCCAACGTCGCCGTCGTGACCACATCGCTGCACGCCGTGATGCAATTTCTGAAATCGGGCCCCTATCTCGGCTGCCTCGCCGATGCGTATTTGCGCGCGATGCCGGAGCCGGACATCAAGATCGTGCCATTTCGGCGCGAGATCTGGAGCTTCCCCTCCGGTGCGTTGTATCACGCGTCGGCGCGAAACTTTGCGCCCATCAGCGCGCTGGTCGATGCGCTACGCGAGTTGTCGCCGGAAAAATAGGGTCAGACTCGACTTCCATCGGCGCTTCGTAGTGCTGACAAATCCCAGACGAAAGTCGAGTCTGACCCTAATGAAATCGCGGCTCACGGGGCGCGATCTCGCGCTGACCCTCGTCGTGGTGACGCTGTGGGGATTTTCGTTCGTGCCGATCAAGGTCGGCTTGAACGAGATCCCGCCGTTCGCGTTCGTCGCCGTGCGCTTCTTTTTCGCCGCGGTTCCGCTGGTGTTTTTCATCAAGCCGCCGCGAATGCCGCTGCGCTACGTTGTCGCCTACGGGTTCACGATCGGCTTCTGCCAGTTCGGGCTGCTGTTCCTGGGCATGAAGCTCGGAATGCCCGCGGGCCTCTCGTCGCTCGTGATTCAACTGCAGGTATTTTTCACGATCGGTCTTGGAATGGCGTATCTCGGTGACCGCATACGGCGCGAGAACGCGATCGGCGCCGCGGTCGCGACGTTCGGCATCGTATTGCTCGCGATCTACAAAATTCAAAGCGGTGCCAGCACGACATTTCTGGGATTCATGCTCGTGATTGCGTCCGCGGTGGCATGGGGCGCCGGCAATGTGATTGCCAAGCGCGCCGCCGGCGAGCACGCCGACGACATGTTCGCGCTGGTCGTCTGGTCGAGCCTCGTGCCGCCGTTGCCCCTCGCCGCGTTGTCGTATGCGTTTGAGGGCGGAAGCGCCGCGTGGCAAGCGATCGCGCATGCCAGTGCTCTGGCGTGGGGTTGCGCGATATTTCTCGCGTACGTCTCGACGCTGTTCGGCTTCGCATCGTGGGCGCGTCTTCTCCACCGCTATCCAACCGCGCTCGTTTCGCCGTTCGCATTGCTGATTCCGGTGTCGGGTCTTGTGAGCGGCGCGTTGCTGCTCGACGAGACGCTCGCGCCGTTGCAAGCCGTCGGCGTCGCATTGGTGCTTGCCGGTCTCGTGGTGAATGTGTACGGCGTGCGACTTCGCGCGCGAGTCGAGCGTCCTTCCGCCTGAGATCCGCTCCGCGTGAAAATTAGGGTCAGACTCCGCTTTCGTCGACGCTTCAGAGTCCTGACAAAAGACCCCAGACGAAAGTGGAGTCTGACCCTAATTTCGCGGCAGTATCGACACCTCGCGGTCCCATCGATCGAGCAGACGCCTGCGCTCCACCGTACCAAAGCGATTCAAGTCGCTGTCGATCATCTTGACCTGATCGGTGTTGACTACGCGCGATGGCAGCTCGGCGCTGCGGTGGGCGGGCATCTGCCAGTACGAAAACGCGTAGCCGATGTCGAGGCTTTCGGGGCTCAATGCCCACTCATAGAACGTCCTTGCAGCGTCGGGATTGCGTGCCTTGCTGACGATGCCCATCGCGAGCACATCGTAGGCGACGCCTTCGCACGGGACGATCAGCTTGACCGGGAAACCATCTGCGACCTCTTGCGCAATGGCGTACAGGAAAGCGATCCCAATGGTCGCGTCGCCGCGCGCAACGGCGCGCGCGGCATTCGTGGCGCGTCGCGTGTAATTGTCGACATTGCCGTGAATCCGCTTCATCAGCTCGAAGGCCTTCTCTTCGCCTAACAGCTGCACGAATGCAAACAGCGCCGCGCGAGCGGCGTTTGACTGCGCCGGATGCCCCATCTCGATTTGATCATCGTATTCGGGTCGTCCGAGATCACTCCAGCACTTGGGCTCTGCAAGCTGCTTTGCGGCGAGGCGCCGCGTGTTGATGACCAATCCGACTGAGCGCAGATAAAGGGCGACCGATCGATGCTTGGTCTGCTGCGCATGTCGCACGGCCCAGTCGCGAAGCTCCGGAAGTCGCGGCGAGCGGTACTCTTCGAGCAACCCCTGTTCGGCAGCCTGCAGATGGGAGTCGCCCGTACCCGCGTACCAAACGTCGAACCGCGGCGCGCCCTTCTGCGCTGCGAGAATGCCGAGAGCGTCGGCGCCGCTTTTCTGCGTAACCGCGACTTTGGTGCCGGTATTTTTTTCGAACGCCTGGGCGAGCGCTTCACACCAGGGCAGTGGAACGGTGCAGAGCAGACTGAGCTGCTTTTGCGGTGCGTCGGCCCCAAACGCCGGGCACGCAACCACGACAGCGGCGAGCACGCAAAGCGCGCGCAGCGCTATCGTCACGGATCTCTCCCTTCGTTCTCGTTGACGCGGCTCCGACCCTGGAGGCAGCCGTTTTCGCAACTATAGCAGCCCAGCCCACGATGGTAGGGCTGGCGGGGGCTCGGCACGGGCCCTCCGGCGCTCAACGCTGATGTGCGGTCAACGCGGTATCGCGTAGACCTCGCGATCCCACTTCTCCAGCAGCCGCTTTCGCTCCGCCGCGCTGCCGTACTTCGCGAAGTTGTAATTGATCAGCTTGATCTCTTCCATCTTCGGTGCGCCCGGCGGCGCCGGCACCGATCGGTTGGATGGAACCTGGAAGTTCTTGAGCTCTCCGCCGATCTTTTGCGCGGCCGGCGTCAGCGCCCAATCGTAGAATCTCTTCGCATTGTCGAGATTCTTCGCGCCCTTGATGATGCTCATCGAGCCGACCTCGTAACCGGTTCCTTCGCAAGGCACAATGAGCTTGACCGGAAAACCGTTGGCGACCTCGGTCTGCCCGTCGTGAAGAAAGGTCACGGCAATTGCCGTCTCGCCACGCCCGACGGCGCGCACCGGACCCACGCCACTGCGCGGATAGTTGTTGATGTTCTTGTGCCACGCCTTGAGCAACTCGAACGCCTTGTCTTCGCCGAATATCTGCACAAGTGTTGCGATCGTCGAATACGCAGTGCCCGACGCGTTCGGGTTCGCGATCTGCACCTCGTCCTTGTAGATAGGATTGCCGAGATCCTCCCAGCATTTCGGCGGCGCGATCTGCTTCTTCGCCAGTATCTCGGGATTGTAGGCAATGCCAAGCGCGCCGGTGTAGACGCCGACCGTGTGGAATTTGGACTGCTCGGCCTGACGAACCGCCCAATCGTAGAGCTGCGGCAACATCGGCGACTTGTATTCCTCGGTGAGACCCATCTCCGCCGCCTGCAAATGCAGATCGCCGGTGCCCGTGTACCACAGATCAATTTTGGGATTCGCTTTTTCGGCGGCGACTTGCGCCATGGCCTCGCCGGCCGATTTCTGCGTGAACAAGACCCTGATGCCGGTCTCCTTCTGAAATGCGTTGGCCACTGCTTCGCACCACGGCGCCTGCACGCTGCAAACGATGTTGAGTTGACCTTGCGCGGCCGCGGTCCCGGCAGTAAGCGCAAGGAAGAGCGCTGCGACGATTCGCCCGAAACCTCGCATAATATTTCCTCCCATCTTCCATGATAACGCAGCCACCTGTGCGCACGCCGCACACGGCTGTGGCATGCCCGTTGCTCTCTTTTGTGACGGACCCGTCGCAACTGAAAAGAGAGAGCGACATGGGAAGAAGCACTCTTGAGCACACAGGTGAGCGCGCACCGCGCGTTGACAAGGGCCACACCACACGCGAGCTCGGTCCGGGCGACAGCAGCGATACGGGAAGCGATATCACCGGCGGTCCGGGACTCGAGGACGATAGCGATGCATTGAACTTGCAGCATGGAACGACATCGGATCCCGAGCGCAGTCGCAGACCCGAAACAGCGGGACCCGACATCGGCGATGAAAATCTCGACAGCGACTCGGATTCGGCTGGCACGGGTGAACGTGCGGCCGCGGGGCGCGATGCGCCGCCGCCGACCGACGAATCGTTGAACGTGATCGATGAGCTAACCGGCGAAAGCGAACCAGCGACGCGGCGCCGCCGCGCCAAACCGAAACGCAGACGCAGCTGACGACACGGCGCTTAGAATGATGTGTCGATCGTTAAGCGCCCGCAGTTTCACCGCCGAGCAGCGGAAGCACGGTGCCGGTAATGTATGAGGAGTCCGCGTTCGACGCGAGAAACACATACGCCGGCGCGACCTCCTCCGGTTGCGCGGGCCGGCCCATCGGAACGTTACTTCCATGCTCCGCAACTTTTTCCGGCGGGGTTCCCGCATCCGCCGCATTGAGCGGCGTCCACACAGGTCCCGGCGCGACTGCGTTGACGCGGATGCCGCGGTCGACAAGTTCTTGTGCGAGCGTTTTCGTGAACGCGTTGATCGCGCCTTTGGTCGCCGAATAATCCGGCAAACCTTTTGCGCCGAGCAGGCCGGTGACGGAGCTCGTCGCGATGATGGAGCTGCCGGCTTTCATGTGCCGCAGTGCGGCTCGCGCGAGACGGAAGTACGCGTAGACGTTCGTCTTGAACGTGTCGTCGAACTCCGCATCGGTCACCTCATCGAGCGATTTCTTGCGGTTTTGATGCGCAGCGTTCGAAACGAGGATGTCCAGCTTGCCGAACGCTTGCACCGTCGCGCGGCTTGAGCTTCGATTCGATACCGGGCTTTTCCAGATGTTGCTTGGGAAATGGCGGCGTCGACTCGGGCTGTTGCGGATTGGTCGGCAATGGCCGCTTTCTCTTTTCGAGCTTGGTGCTCATTGGCGAAAACTCCTTGACGCGTTCTGAAACCCCACGCGCGCATTGGCGCGCAACTTATGAGCCGTTTTCAAGCAAGATATTCGCCATCGGTTCGAAGCGCGCAACCCGCCGCCACGCGAGTCTCGTGCTGCCAAATATGCACGCGTGATTGAAAAAACTACATGCGAAGCGAAACGAGAGTTCGATCGCGACCCTCCCGTTACGTCCCGCAGCGGCGATAACGCCGCCAAACGCCACCTGGAACGAATCATGCTGCTGCATCGCTGCCCATTGTGGCGGTAAACGCGCCGTTTCCATCGCACGTCATGCACAACGATCGCGAGCAAACGAATTCTCCCGCAACAATTCCCGCGAACCCGGAGCCGGTCGACGCGCAGCACGACGATCTGTCGCCGGCAGGAAGCGCGCGACGCCGTTTCCTTCTTGAGAGCGGCGCGCTGACGGGCGGCCTTGCGGCAACGCGCTACGCCGGCGCGGCGGCACCGGTCGCAGTAGAGGCGCGAGACGCGCCGGCGGCCAGCCGCTCGGTCGGCGCGGCGCGACCGGTTCGGTTGTCCGTCAATCAGCACGACTACGTCGTGGATCTCGAGCCACGCGTCACGCTGCTCGACGCGCTCCGCGAATATCTCGGCTTCACCGGGACGAAGAAAGGTTGCGATCGCGGCCAGTGCGGCGCGTGCACGGTCTTGGTGAACGGCCGCCGCGTCAACTCGTGCCTTACGTTGGCGATGTCATGCGAAGGCGAACCCATCACCACCGTCGAGGGTCTCGCGAGCGAAACGGCGTTGCATCCCGTACAGCAAGCCTTTATCGAGCACGACGGCTTTCAATGCGGCTATTGCACGCCGGGGCAGATCTGTTCGGCAGTGGCCTTGCTCGGTGAGCTGCGCGCGGGCGATGCGAGCGCCGCGACCGGCGATCTCGCTCGAATGCCGATCGAAATTACCGACGACGAATTGCGCGAGCGCATGAGCGGCAACATTTGTCGCTGCGGCGCGTACGCCGGCATCGTCGCCGCATTGCGCCAGGCGCTGCAGCGCGGATAAGGATTACCTGTGCAAGCCTTCGATTACGTACGCGCCCGTTCCATCGACGAAGCCGTTCTCAATCTGCGCGAGCCGTCGACGCGGTGTCTCGCCGGCGGCACCAATCTGCTCGATCTGATGAAGGGCGACATCGAAACGCCGGTGCGCATCGTCGACATCAATCGGCTGCCGTTGAATGAAATCGTGCCAACCGCAGACGGCGGACTGCGCATCGGCGCGCTGGTACGCAATTCCGATCTCGCCAATCATCGCTACGTGCGCGAGCGCTATCCGTTACTGTCGCGAGCGTTGCTCGCGGGTGCTTCACCACAATTGCGCAACATGGCGACGGTCGGCGGCAACCTGCTGCAACGTACGCGCTGCTACTACTTCTACGATACGGCGTATGCCGCGTGCAACAAACGCCGGCCGGGTTCCGGGTGCGCGGCGCGCGAAGGGTACAACCGCATCCATGCGATCTTCGGCGCGAGTCCGCAGTGCGTCGCCACGAACCCCTCCGATATGAGCGTGGCGCTGCTCGCGCTCGATGCGTTTGTCGACGTCCGCAGCGCGCGAGGGTCGCGGCGGATTCCGCTGACCGACTTCCACCGCCTGCCCGGCTCGACGCCGGAACGCGACACGAATCTCGACCGCGATGAACTGATTGTCGGCGTCATCCTGCCGCCGTCGCGCTTCGGCGGGCGTGTTGACTATCTGAAGGTTCGCGATCGCGCAAGCTATGCATTTGCGCTGGTTTCCGTCGCGACCGGATTGCGCGTCGTCGATGGACGTGTCGCCGATGCGCGCGTCACGCTCGGCGGCGTCGCGCACAAACCGTGGCGCGCCGAAGCCGCGGAGCGCGCACTCATTGGACGTCCGCTCAACAACGAAACGATTGCCGCGGCGAGCGACGCCGCCGTCGTCGGCGCAATACCTCTGCGCGACAACGCGTTCAAGGTCGATCTCGCGCGGCGCACGGTTGCACGCTCGCTGCGCAACGCCGGAGCAGTGGCATGAACGACAACAACGACGACAGTTTCAACGAGGGCACATATAAGATTATCGGACAGCCGATCGACCGCACCGATGGGCGTCTCAAGGTAACCGGCGCTGCGCGCTACGCAGCGGAATTCACGTTGCCGCGCTTGTGCCATGCCGTGCTCGTGCAAAGCACGGTTCCGAGCGCGCGCATCACGCGACTCGATACGCGCGACGCGGAACGCTCGCCCGGCGTGTTGCTGGTCCTCACGCATCTCAATGCGCCGGCGCTGCCGCAGCGCGGACGCGCCGCAGTCAATCCGCCCGCCGGCCGCGTGATGTCACTCCTGCAGGACGACGTGGTCAACTACAACGGACAGCCGATCGCCGTCGTGGTCGCCGATACGTTCGAGCGTGCGACCGCTGCAGCGTCGCGGATCCAGGCAATGTACACGCCGCAAACGTCGACGCTCGACTTCGCCAGCGCGAAACGCGCTCCACATGCGCCAGCGACACAGGGCCGCGCACCCAGTGAGACAAGCTGGGGCGACTTCGCGGCCGGCGTCGCGGCGGGGGAAGTAAAGATCGACGCCGTCTATACAACGCCGATGGAGCATCACAATCCGATGGAGCCGCACGCAACGGTCGCTTCCTGGGACGGCGACCAGTTGCTGCTCTACGATTCGACGCAGTATGTCTCGGGCGTCCGCTCGACCGTCGCCAAGACGCTGGGCATTCCGCTGGACAAGGTTCGGGTCGTGTCTCCGTTCGTCGGCGGTGGCTTCGGCTGCAAAGGATCGACGTGGTCGCACGTGGTTCTTGCCGCGATGGCATCGCGCAAGCTGCAGCGCCCGGTCAAGCTCGTGCTCGCGCGCCCGCAAATGTTCGGCCCCGTCGGTGGCAGGCCGCAAACCGAGCAACACATCGTGCTGGCCGCGCGGCGCGACGGAACGTTAACCGCCATGCGGCACGACGTCATCTCGCACACGTCGCAGATCGAGGATTTCACCGAACCCTCTTCGGCGCCCACGCGAATGCTCTATGCATGCCCGAACGGCGCGACGTCGCAACGACTCGCCAGTCTCAACGTCGGCACGCCGACCTTTCAGCGCGCGCCCGGGTTGTCGACCGGGACTTTCGCTCTCGAAGTCGCGATGGATGAGCTCGCGTACGCGCTCGCGATCGATCCACTCGAGTTGCGGCTTCGCAACTACGCGGACGCCGAGCCGCAGAGCGGCAAGCCGTTCACGAGCAAATATTTGCGCGATTGCTACCGCGATGCCGCGACGCGCTTCGGCTGGGCACGGCGAAACCCCGCGCCACGTTCGATGCAGAGCGGCCGCTACCTGATTGGCTGGGGATTGGGGACTGCGACGTTTCCCGCGCACTCGCAGCCTGCGGCAGCGCTTGCGACGATGCTGCCCGATGGATCGGCGCTCGTTCAGTCCGGGACGCAAGACCTTGGTACCGGTGCCTATACCGTCATGACGCAGATTGCCGCGGAAGCGCTCGGTCTCCCGTTGGAGAAGGTGCGCTTCGAGCTCGGCGACACATCGTTGCCGCCCGCGCCTGTCTCCGGCGGATCGATGACGTCGGCGAGCGTCGGTCCGGCGGTATTGAGCGCGTGCAATGCATTGCGCCAGAAGGTCATCATGCAGGCCATCCGCGACGAGCGCTCGCCCGTCAAAGGCTTGACGCCGGCGCAGGTCACGATCGACAACGGAGTGTTGATGTCGACGGTCGATCCGCAACGGCGCGAGGAGTTGGCGGCTTTTCTGGGACGACGCGGCTCCCCGCTCGTCGCGAGCGGCGATGCGGCGCCCGATGCCGAGGAGGAAAAGCGCTACGCGGCCCATTCGTTCGGCGCGGTGTTCGCCGAAGTGAGGATCGATCAGGAGTTGGGCGAAATTCGCGTGCCGCGGATCGTCGCCACCTACGACGTCGGCCGGCGGTTGAACGCCAAGACCGCCATGAGCCAATTGCGCGGTGGCATCGTCTGGGGCGTGAGCCTCGCGTTGTTCGAGCATTCGGTGCTCGATCGACAAACGGGCCGCATCGTCAACAGCAACCTCGCCGAATATCACGTTCCCGTCAATGCCGACATCGGTCGGCTCGAAGTCGCGTTCATTGACGAGCCGGATAACCGTTTCACGGCGCTCGGCGCGCGCGGCATCGGCGAAATCGGCATCACCGGTGTCGGTGGCGCGCTGTGCAATGCGGTGTACCACGCGACCGGCCGCCGCATTCGCGATCTTCCCATTACGCTCGACCAGGTCGTTTGATGGATGGCGATGAGCGGGCGATCCGCGATCTCGTGTCGACGTGGATCACCGCGTCGAACGCCGGCGACATCGAAAAAGTGTTGAGCCTGATGGCGGACGACGTCGTGTTTCTCGTTGCTGGACAAACGCCGATGCGCAAGGCGGAGTTCATCGCGGGGCACAACGCGCTCAAAGATGTCGCGATGGAAGCGAAAAGCGAGATTCAGGAGATCAAGGTGTTCGGCGATTGGGCCTATCTCTGGACCAAGCTCTCCGTTGCCATGACGCCGCGCGGAGGAACACCGGCGACACGCACCGGCAACGCGCTGTCGATCCTGCAAAAGCGTAGCGGCAAGTGGGTTCTGTTTCGCGACGCCAACATGCTCGCCTGATTGTCATTTCACGCGCTCCACCAGCTCCGTCAATATCGGCCGCTGACCGGCAATGATCTTGCGTTGCGCGTCGGCCAGCGAATACCACGCCGCGCGATCGACCTCGGGAAATTCGCGCATGATGCCCGAGCGCGGCGGCCATTCAAGCGTAAACGTGTTGCTGCGCAGAGTGTCCGCATCGATATCGGCTTCGACAGCAAACGGATGAACCACTTTGCCGCGCGACTGTGCGATGGGCGTTAACGCGATCAAGTGATCCGGCAGCGTCGCGCTGGTCTCTTCGGTGAACTCGCGCCGCGCGGCGGCTTCGGGCGACTCGCCTTCGCTGAATTCACCCTTCGGAATCGACCATGCGCCGGCGTCCCTGCGCTGCCAGAACGGCCCGCCGGGATGGACGAGAAGAAACTCGAGCGCATCGTTACGCCGGCGGTATACGAGGATGCCCGCGCTCTGTAGACGTGACATCGTTATGCCATTCGTTCGTATAGTAATCTTCGACCCGCGGAACGCACCCGGGGTTTTCGATCCTCGAGGTTATTGCATGCGAAAAGCGCTCAAGGTCGGTTTGTATGTGATCGTCGCTCTGATCGCGAGCGTCGATCGCGCGCGGCAAGCACTTGTTCATTTCGCGGGGCTGCGCGGAGTGCCATGGCAATCGTTGAGTCGCGAAGCGAACAGAGCGTGCGGGTCCGCGCGCTACAGCGCGTGCCCCCAACTCCGTCACGCGGGTCGCAGTGCGACGCGCAGAACGCGGCATGCAGCGCGCAGTTCCTGATCCAGCGAGGCAAGTGGAACCCGTAGGCGCTGCGCGAGCTCGAGATAGGCAGCATCGTGGAGCGTAAGTCGGCAACGCTCCGCCAAGGTCAGGGTAGTGCCCCACGCGTGGCGATCCGTTTCGGAGTCAACCGCAATCGGGAACGCACGCAGGTCCGCGATCGAGGCGTCGCGAAACGCAGCGTTTATCCGCTTGCGTCGCACCGCTGATTGCAACGCGTTGGCGATCTCCAGCCACCACAGCGACGGGACCACTGCTCCCACCTTCGCGACTTGGCGCATCACAACGTCGGCGTGATCAGTCCGCTCGTCCTCGAAGAGCCAAGCGAGGGTGACTGAGCTGTCGATGACCAAACTCACCGGCGGCCTTCGTTCACGAGGTCTTTGATCTTCAGGCCGCCCAGCGTCACGCCAACACGCCGAGCAAGGATGCCGGCCACGGCTTGCGCGGCCTTTTCGCGATCGAAGCCACTCGTGCCGGGAATCAGCCGTGCGACGACCTTGCCGCGGCGAGTAATGACGACTTCCTCGCCCTTTTCGACCCAGTCGAGCAAAGTACCGAATTTGTTCTTCGCCTCGAAAGCCCCAACTTCACGCATAGCGGTCTCCGGTAACGAGCTAGACAGTAAGCTGGATGGTGGCATTATAGCGCAATCCCGAGGCGGCACGATGTATCGGGGCGCCCCGCGTCTCGCTCGACAAGGCGCTCGCCCTGGCTGCCGCGCCGGAGGACGAGGAGATTGTCCGCGAGCTTGCGCTGCGCAAGTGAAAATCATCGACTTGAATGCCCTGCTCTACGCGGTGAACTCGGACGCAGCGCCGCACGAGCGCGTGCGCGCATGGTGGAGAGCGGCCGTGAACGACGAGGAAACTATCGGCTTGCCCGGTCGTTCTGCTCGGCTTCCTGCGGCTCGCCACCAATTCTCGTGTGTTCCCGCGCCCCCTTGTGCCGGACGCGGCGGCCGCTACGGTCGATAGCTGGCTCGCCCAGGACAACATCCGCATCGTTTCGGAGAAGGACGACCATTGGGGAAGGCTGAAAACGCTTCTCCACCACAGCGGCACCGCGGGCAATCTAACGACCGATGCGCATCTCGCAACACTCGCTCTGACTAACGACGCGGTGCTCGTATCATGCGACGCTGATTTCACCCGCTTAGGCGCTGCGCTCGGAGAATCCGCTCAGTGACCGGGGGGCAAGGGCGATGGCGATTTCGCGTGCTGGAAAACGGTCGCGCCCCATTCCTTCCACCTGACGTCGTAAAGCCGACGTTCGCTGGCGCGATAGCAGACGCCCATTCAGAACCCCATCTTCTTGATAAGCGGCGACCACCGCGGATCGTCGTGCAACGGTGCAAGAAATTGGTCGGTGGCCAAAAGCGGCATCCCGGTGTCGCGCTGCGCGTACGCGCGCTCCAGCCATTCGAAGGCGTGGTCGACTTCACCGCGCCAGGCGCAGACTAGGGCGATATCGTACGCCGCGACGTCCGCGTGATCGGCGATCAGCTGCGATAGCGCGGCGTCCGATTCGGCTGCATGTCCAGACGTGTGCTGTGCGTTGGCGGTCGCGCACAGACTCAAAATCGGAATCGGCTCCAATGCGGCCTCCGCGATCGCCTCCGCGGTGCGACCCTGCTGCAGCCGGATATCGGAGAGATCTCTGTGCGCCAGTCCAGTCTTGGGATTGAGATCGAGGGCAGCGTGAAGCTCCGCGACCGCGTCGTCGAAGCGCCCGGATTTCGCGTAACTGTATCCGAGCGCGCGCCGGGTGGTCGTGCTCAACGGATCGAGCGCAACCGCTTTCTGCCGGAGCTCGATCGCTTCGTCGTTGCGACCGAGGATGGCGGCGAGTCCGGCACGCGCGAGGAGCACATCCACGTTGCCGGGAGCGAGATCGAAGGCGCGCTGGAATTCGACATCCGCTCCCCGCAAGTCCCAGTCGCCGCGCTCGAGGACCATGCCGAGACAGACGTGTCCCTCGGCGAGATCCGGCGCGAGGGCGAGCGCCCGCCTGGCCGCTTCGCGCGCGCGCTCGAATCCTGCGGCCATCGGCGCCCACCCCCACGCCGCCTGCAGGTGGTACGCCCGAGCGAGGCCCGCCCACCCGAGCGCAAACTCGGGATCGAGCGCGGTCGCTTGCTCCAAGTATTTCGCGCCGCGGGCCACATCCGCTTCGGTCAGCCGTTCGAGAAAATACCGGCCCTGCAGGTAGAGCCGGTGCGCCTCCGGGTTGCCGGCGCGGCCGGTCGCCGCCGCCTCGACTTCCGCCTTTGCGTCGGCACTCGCCTTCGATCCGAGGTGCTCGCCCAGGAGCGCCGCGCGCAGCTCCTTCACCACCGACTGCGCGATGTCGTCCTGGACGGCGAAAATGTCATCGAGCTCGCGGTCGTAGGTGTCCGACCACAGGTGCGAATCCGATGCCACTTGGATCAGCTGTGCCGTGATGCGCACACGCTTACCGGACTTGCGCACGCTGCCCTCGAGCACCGTGGCCACATTGAGCTTCTGCGCCACCGTCGGGATGTCGACGTCCTTGCCCTTGAAGGAAAACGCGGAGGTGCGTGAGGCGACGCGCAGCCCGCGGATTTTCGACAGGACGTTGAGCAGTTCTTCGGCGAGGCCGTCGGCGAAATACTCGTTCTCCTCGTCCCCGCTCATGTTGACGAACGGGAGCACCGCGATCGACGGCGTTTCCTTGTCCATGGGGGCGTTCTGCGTCTTCAGCGGCGGGAAGCTCTGCGGCAGGTCGGGATGGCAGAGCTGGAACACCGCTTCACGGCGGGCGAGGTCCTTGAGGCCGTGCTCGCCCAACGCCTTGACGCTCGCGAGCGGCGGCAGGTGGCCGCGGCAGAGGTCGTGCATCGATTCCGACAGAAGCGTCTGGCCGCCGTGTCCGGCCGCCAGCAGGCGCGCGACGCGATTGAGCGGTGCGCCGAAGTAGTCGCCGTCGCGCACTTCGACATCGCCTGTGTGGAGCGCCATCCGCACGCGCAGCTTCACCGGCTCGGGCCAGGACTCGATATGGAGCGCGCGCTGCGCCTCGAGCGCCGCCGTCAGCCCATCCGACGCCGTGTGGAATGCCGCGCAGAACGCGTCGCCGACGGTCTTGAAAACGTGGCCGCCGCGCGACCGGATCGAAGAGCGCAAGAGCTCGTCGTGCCGCGCCAGCGCCCTCTCCATCGCGGCCTGTTGCGTTTCCCACAATCGCGCGCTGCCCTCGATGTCGGTGAACAGCAGCGTCACGGTGCCCGCGGGCAGCGAAGCAGAGGGATTGACGGGGAGGTTCGCGGCCATCGGTCGATGCCCCCGCGGTTTGCGGCTGCGCGGGCAGGGTAATTCACTACAGTGTGCGGATCGTTGCGCGCTTGCGCAACCCTGGGCCGATCGTCCGTCGAGCAGAATCGGGCCGAAGTGGTCGCCTCATCCGAGAACGGGATGCAGGTCGAAGCTGCCGTCGATGCCTTTCAGCGTTGCAGTGCGCGGATCCCCGAATGTGAAAGTGCCAAGTCCACGAGCCAACGCATAGACGAGATCCGATGCGAGAACCTCGCCACCGAGCGCCAATGCGCTGATGCGAGCGGCGATCGCGACCGTTCTGCCGTAGAAGTCGTCGTCGTGCTTGATCGCTTCACCGGAATGCAGCCCGGCACGAATTCGTACCGGAAGCCCGGCGAAACCCTCGGCGATCCGGTCGCGCATCGTGAGGCTCGCGCGTAACGCGAACGCTGCGGAAGGAAACGCGAGCATGAAGCCGTCGCCCTGCGATTTCACGACGAAGCCGCGGTGCTCCTCGGCGGTGTCGCGCACGATGCGGTCGTGCCAGCCGAGCATGCGCAGGAACTCGCTGTCGCCGAGCCGGTCGAGCAGCACCGTCGATGATTCGATGTCGCTGAACACGATAGTCACTGTGCCATCGGGCGCTGACGCTGGGCGCACATCTGGTCGATCGGCGCGGACGCTGTGCTCGATCCTGTCGACACTTGTCGTGAACGCCATCCCGAACGATTCCTCGTTCGTCTGCGCGATCGACGCATGCCATTGCGCGATGCGCCAGTGACCGCGCTCGATCACGAGGACCGCGGTCACGCGCACTCGGATCTCGACACCATTCGCGATCGTGACGAGCGGCTCGTCCGCCACCCATCCGACGTTGCCGACGCAATACGCCGTGGGCTTGCGCGCTTTGAACCTGAACCCGCCCGCCTCGCGGATCTGGACGATCCAGACTTCGAGGCCATCGGATCCGGTCCACCACTCGTTCGGATCGGTTCCGATGGCAAGCGCATGCGCGCTCGTCGAGAACATTTCCCTGAGCGTCTCGACTTCCTGCGCTTCCATTGCCGAGTACAACCGCAACAGAAGCGCGCGCAATTCTTCGCTCGGAACGACCTCGGCCATGGCGCATCCTGACGGGCAGAAATTTTGACCGTACCACGCGGTCGGGTGGCGTGGCAAAGAAGTCCGGGATGCGTCGGTCGTGTCTCACGACGCATTCACTGCGGTGGTCAGCGGATGCCGACATCCGCGAGGAATCGGCTAGTTCTTACCGGTGGGTGCTTCCTTCAGAAACGTCAGGATCGTGTCCTTCGGCATGACCCCGTGGCCGGCGTGCGGAACCACACACAGTTGCGCGACAGGGATCGTCCTGAACATTTCGACGGCGTGCTCCGGCGTGACGAGGTCGCGGTCGCCGACGATGATCAGGGTCGCCGCCTTGATGCTCTGCATCTCCTCGCGCGTGAAGTTGGGTTCCACTGCCCACATGCGCTGCAGGCGTCCGAGGACGATGGGCCAGTGGTCGACACCGTCAGGAGACAGGCGGCCATAGGCTTCGGAGGCAGGCCAGTCGTCCGGATTGGCGTCGACCGCGTCCCAGTGCGCTCCGGTGTAGCCATCAGTGTGGGAGTTCGTCCCGGTGACGACGAGCTTCGTCACATGCTCAGGGTGATGGATGGCCATGTCGAGGCCGAT
>VBCG01000145.1 GCA_005881895.1 Betaproteobacteria bacterium | reverse complement strand
TGTGGTCGCTGCAGATGGCCGATCAACGCGCCGACATCCGCAGACAGACGCGCTTCGATCCGCGCGCGGTGCCGGCCGTGCGCCAGGTGCTCGACGAAATCGATAAGGGCGGTCTGCCGGAGGCCGTCGTACGGGCCGGGATGCTGATCGCCAAGGCGGGAAGCGGTGTGCGCCGGCTGGCGCAGATGGAGCACACGCGGGAGCTCCTTGCACCCACTGGGATCCTGACCGGGCTCAGCGAAGACGACCTGCGCCGCTTGCTTCACGAGGAAACGATCGTCGTCGAATTCGAGCCGACGCAGGCAAAACGTTCGCTGCCGCGTCTCGCGCGAAGCGCGGGCGATCGGCGTAAGCTGCGCGCAATGTTCAATGCGCTGGAAGCCGCCGAACTGGTCGATGAGCGTCAACGTACGCTGATCGCGGAATTGCGCCGGCTGTTGCCGATCACCGAACGCATGCCGACGCGCCCGCGGCCGCTGCGAAGCGCCTCGTCGCGGCGCAAGGAACGCGAAAAGCACGCCGCTGCATAATTCGTCGTGACCCGATGGACGATTCCCGCAATTTCACGTTCGATGAAATCGTCGTCGGCCACAGCGAGACGCTTACGCGACAGCTCTGCGTCACCGAAGTCGAAGCGCTGGCCCTTGCCGCGGGCGCGATCGATCCAGCGCACATCGAGGGCGCCCCGATAAAGGATGGGCCGACCGCACCCGGCGCTGCTGCTGCGGCGCTCGTGTCGAATCTCCTGTTGCGGCGCTTTCCCGGACCCGGTTCCGCGATCGTCGAGACGCAACTTCGCTATGGCGGCGTGATCGGCGTGGGCGACAAGCTGACGGTCAGCGTCTCGGCACGCGCCAAGCACGCAGACGGACATCGAGTTGATTTCGATTGTCGTTGCGTCAATCAGCAGGACGCGACGCTGGTCGAAGGAATTGCTGTCGTCGCGGCGCCGCCGAAATCGATTGCCTATTCAAACGTCGCGACACCGGAGATCCTGCTACGCCGCAATGACGGCTTCGCGCCGCTCCTGCGCCGCTGCAAGGCGCTGCCGCCGATCCGCTGCGCCGTTGTCCATCCGTGCGATCGCGATTCGCTGCTCGGCGCCCTTGAAGCCGCGAAGCGAAAGATGATCGTGCCGGTGTTGGTCGGGCCCGAAAAGAAAATTCGCGTCGTGGCCTCGACCGAAAACGTCGATCTGACACCTTACGAAATCGTCTCGGCCGAGCACAGCCACGCCGCCGCGCAAAAAGCGGTCGAGCTCGCACGCGCCGGCGATGTCGATGCGTTGATGAAAGGCAGCCTGCACACCGACGAGCTGATGGGCGCGGTCGTGCCCACTGGGACCGGCCTGCGCACGGCGCGCCGCATCAGTCACGTTTTCGTCATCGACGTGCCGACGTATCCGCGGCTGCTATTGGTCACCGACGCGGCCATCAACATCGCGCCCGACATCGAGGTCAAGGCCGACATCGCGCAAAACGCCATCGATCTTGCGCGAGTGCTCGGTATCGCGAAGCCGAAGGTCGCCATTCTTTCGGCTGTGGAAACGGTCAATCCAAAGATTCCCTCAACGGTCGACGCCGCGGCGCTGTGCAAGATGGCGGACCGCGGACAAATTACCGGCGGTGTGCTCGACGGTCCCTTGGCTTTCGACAATGCGATAAGCGCGGCCGCGGCGGCGACGAAGAACATCGTGTCACCCGTCGCCGGCGAAGCGGACATTCTGCTCGTGCCGGACCTTGAATCCGGCAATATTCTCGCGAAGCAACTGCAATACCTTGCCGGCGCCGACAGCGCTGGAATCGTGCTCGGGACCCGCGTTCCGATCGTGTTGACGTCGCGCGCCGATCCGGTCCGCACGCGCCTCGTCTCGACGGCTGTGATGATGCTGGTCGTGCACAGCCGGCGTCTCGCCGCGAGACCGCTCGTCTAAGCGGGCATCCCGAGCTTCGCGATGGCCGACGCGCTCGTCGTTCTCAATGCCGGGTCGTCGAGCATCAAGTTTTCGCTCTATGCAATCGAAGCCCCAACGCTGGCGCTCGACGTCCGTGGACAGATCGAAGGGCTGCCCGAAAAGCCGCAGTTCATCGCCCGCGATGCGGCCGGCGTCATCATTGGTCAACGCGCATGGGCGGCGAACGCCCTTGATCACGTCGGCGGGACGGCATTCCTGTTGCATTTCATCGAGCACGACCTCGCGCGGCACCGCGTCGTCGCTGTCGGCCATCGCGTCGTCCACGGCGGTGTTCGATTCGAGCGGCCGGTCCGCATCGACGACCACGTTCTACGCGACCTGGAAGTGCTGATTCCATTGGCGCCGTTGCATCAGCCGCATAATCTGGCGCCGATTCGCGCGATCGCGCAGCAAGCGCCCACGTTGCCGCAGGTCGCTTGCTTCGATACATCGTTCCACCGAACGCAAAAGCCGTTGGCGCAAACGTTCGCGCTGCCTTTCGAGTTCCACGAATGCGGCGTACGACGTTACGGGTTCCATGGGCTTTCGTACGAGTTCATCGCGGGCGAGCTGCCCTCAATTGACCCCGCGGCGGCACGCGGACGCGTCATCGTTGCGCACCTGGGCAATGGCGCATCGATGTGCGCAATGGAGGCCAGGGCGAGCGTCGCGACAACGATGGGCTTTACCGCGCTCGACGGATTGGTGATGGGAACGCGAACCGGCGCGCTTGATCCCGGCGTCGTGTTGTACCTGCAGGACGAGCTCAAAATGGATGCGCGCGCGATCGAGGACCTGCTCTATCGTAAGTCCGGCCTTCTCGGCGTGTCCGGTGTCGCGTCCGACATGCGCACGCTCCTTGCGTCGGATGAGGCACGGGCAAAATTCGCCATCGACCTCTTTTGCTATCGGGCGGTGCGTGAATTGGGCTCGCTGGTTGCGGCGTTGCAGGGACTCGACGCGCTCATCTTCACCGGCGGCATCGGTGAAAACGCCGCGCCGATCCGCAAACAAGTGATCGACGGCCTCCAGTGGCTCGGCTTCGAGCTCGATGATACGGCGAACGTTGCCAACTTGCAGCGCATCACGCACCCCGCGAGCCACATTCCCGCGTACGTGATCGCGACCGATGAAGAACTGATGATCGCGCGGCACAGGCGCGACGCCGTCTCGGCGATGGCGTAGGATATTTCTCATGGACTCATATCGCGTGGAGAAGGACGCGCTTGGCGACGTCCGCGTCCCGGCCGACCGTCTGTGGGGCGCACAAACGCAGCGTTCGATCGACAATTTTCCGATTGGCATCGACCGGTTCCGCTGGGGGCGGCCGGTAATTCGTGCGTTTGGCATTCTCAAGAAGTGCGCGGCTCTGACCAACGGCGCGCTGGGCGAGCTGTCCGCGGACAAAGTGGCGTTGATCGCGCGCGCGGCGCAGGAAGTAATCGATGGTCGTCTCGACGCTGAATTCCCGCTCGTCGTTTTCCAGACCGGCTCCGGCACGCAGTCGAACATGAACGCGAACGAGGTGATCGCCAACCGTGCGATTCAACTGGCCGGCGGCGTAGTCGGGGCGAAGAAACCAATCCACCCGAACGATGATGTCAACCGCGGGCAATCGTCGAACGACACGTTTCCTGCCGTAATGCATATCGCGACGGTGGACTTGATCGATGCGAAGCTCTTGCCGGCAGTGCGCGAATTGCGCGACACGCTGGATGCCAAGGCGCGCGCCTTTGCCGATATCGTGATGATCGGGCGCACGCATCTGATGGACGCCACCCCGGTCACACTCGGGCAGATCATCTCCGGCTGGGTCGCGCAGTTGGACGACGCCCGCGAGGTGATCGAATCGGCGCGCGACCGGCTGTACCCGCTCGCGCTCGGCGCAACGGCGGTGGGCACGGGCCTCAATGCGCACCCGCGTTTCGGTGATGACGTCGCAGCGGCCATCGCGCGCGAAACAGGGAAGCCGTTTGTCGCTGCGCGCAACAAGTTCGCCGCATTGTCAGCGCACGACGCGATCGTGAATGCCAGCGCGGCCGCGCGCACGCTGGCGATTGCGGCGATGAAGATCGCCAACGACGTGCGCTTTCATGCCAGCGGACCGCGCGCAGGCTTGGGTGAGATCTCGATTCCCGACAACGAGCCGGGCTCATCGATCATGCCGGGCAAGATCAATCCGACGCAGAGCGAAGCGCTCACGATGGTCGTGACGCGCGTTTTCGGCAATGATGCGACGGTCGCGTTTGCCGGCTCGCAAGGCAATTTTCAGCTGAACGTCTACAAGCCGGTGATGCTGCAGGCAACGCTCGAGTCGATCGAGCTTTTAGCCGACGCGCTCGCGTCGTTCGATATCCGTTGCGCCAGCGGCATCGAGCCCAATCGCGAGCAGATCCGCGAAAACGTCGAGCGTTCGCTGATGCTCGTCACGGCGCTCAATCCGCATATCGGGTATGAGAATTCCGCGAAGATCGCGCTTTGCGCGCATCGCGAAAAGCTGAGCTTGCGCGAAGCTGCGGAAAAGCTCGGCCTGCTGACCGCCGCGGAATTCGACCGCCTGGTCGACCCCGCCGCGATGACGAAACCCGGTTAACCGATCAGGGGATTCCGAATGGCCGACGAAAAGGATTTGTCATTCGAAGGGGGATGCACATGCCGTGCCGTCCGTTATCGAATGACGAGCAAGCCGATCTTCGTTCACTGTTGCCACTGTCGCTGGTGCCAGCGCGAATCGGGCGCATCGTTCGCGCTGAACGCGCTCATCGAAGCCGATCGCGTCGTTCTGCTCTCCGGGTCCCCCGAAATGGTCGATACGCCGTCGAACAGCGGCAAAGGACAGAAGATCGTGCGTTGCCCGATCTGTCGAATTGCGCTGTGGAGCAACTACGGCGGGGCGGGTGACAAGGTGCGCTTCGTTCGCGTCGGAACGCTCGACGAACCCGATCGATTCCCGCCCGACATCCATATTTTCACGATGTCGAAACAGCCGTGGGTCGTCATCCCGCCGGGCGCTCGCGCGGTCCGCGAATATTACGATCGCGACAAGTATTGGCCGGCGGAAAGCGTGGCGCGCCGGCGCGCCATTTTCAGCTAGGGTCAGACTCCACTCTTTCTCCCGTTTCGCACGCTGCGCACGAAAGTGGAGTCTGACCCTAAAAGCAACACGGCCCGAAAGGGCCGCGCTGCATTAGTTCAACGTCAGGGGCAGAGAACGTTCGTTACATCCGCGGTTCCCCGTTGCTTTCGTTGATCGTGATCGTCGGTCCCGGTGGCGCGCTCATCTGCACGTGGTGCACTTGCCCGCGGAACGTGTACGTCACGTCCCAATAATCCGGTGGCGCGTTGCTTGGAACGTTGGTGCACCGCTGCACATCCTGGCTGTAGACTTCGCCATTGCGACCGATGTTCGCGCCGATCGCGCCGCCGGCGACTGCGCCGCCCGCCGTCGCGACATCTCGGCCGCGCCCGCTTCCGATTTGGTGACCGAGAACCCCGCCAATCACGGCGCCGGCGATCGCGCCGCCAACGTTAGGGGCGCTGCGCCCTTCGACCTCTTGGCGTTCGACCCAACAGCGTTGTTCGGGCGGCCCAACCACCGCGCGTACCGATGTCACCGGCACTTCGACGATCCGCTCGTCGTCGCGGCGACGATACTGGTCATTCTGCGCGATGTTGTAGCGCTCGCGGTTGGACCCGTAATCGGCGCGTCCTTCAGCCGGCCGAACAGAAGAAATGTCATTGTTGAGGCCGACCTCTCTCAGGTTTGGATATTCGCCCGGTTGCAGCACCACACAGCGGCCGCGGAATCCGGCATCCTCACATACCTGCCAATTGCCCGCTGCAACGACCGCGGACGTAGCCCGGTCATCGAACCCGACCCGGTCCATGTTCCAAACCGGACGATCGGTAGTGAATGACTGTCCGCGGAAGCCTTCGCGTTCGTAAAAAGTGACCTGTGCTGCAGCCTGCGTCGCAACAACGACGCCGGCAACGGCGAGCACGGTCTTAAACGTCATGCTCATATCGTTAACCTCCGATGGTTACGCGCGCTCACAACAAACTACTCCCGCGCTGGTTTCCCCCACGGAAATGTTGACAATAGGCCGCACGTAAGATTTCTGCTGTCGGCCGGGGGGCCGACGCTCTGTCAGACATCGCCTCAAACGCGTGCGCGAACCGAGCAGAAAAGAGCGGGCCCACGGGCCCGCTCGTCAGGTCAAATCGATCACTTCAAAAAAACTGCCACGTCCCCGCAAGCGGTTGTTGTTCGATGCCGGGTTGCGACCAGTCACACACGCCCGTCGGAAAGATGCTCTGCAGCCGCGAGAACTGCGTGGGCGTCATGCTTGGATAGTCGGCGGGATTGATCGGATGAAGCTGACACTTGATGATGTCGCTCGCAACGCTCGCGCCGGCAACCTCACGCGGAGGCGGCGCCGACGGATAGAGCAGTTCGCATTGCAGGCCCGGATCGCGCGTTTGCTTTTCCGCGATGAACTTCGGGTTGGCCGCGCGCGTATTGCAACCCTCGATCAAATCCGCCGGCTTGTTGCGAACGACTTTCTGGTGCTGGGGAATGTCGGCATCATCGGCCTGAATGTTCGCGATCCACTGATCCATCTTTCTGAGCGCGGACTGCAGCAGTGGGCTGGCGGAATTGTAGAGCCCGTAGCGCATGTCCTCGACCATCATTATCTGGTTGTCGGCGTCTCCGTTGGCTTTCTTCAACCGCTCGCGCATCGAGAACGAGTGGTGGCGCAGATGGATATTACCGACCGGATCGTCGTCCGCGTACGCGCGATAGTCGATGATCGGCACATCGCGAAGTCCCCCACCGCCATTCGTCAATCGTCCACTGCGATACGCGGCGCGAATCGCCGGTGTATCGCCCACGCTCCGCGCGACGCGGAAATTTCCGTCAAAATCATAGCCACCGACCTTCTCGTTCAGATCGAGGAACTGGTCCACCGTAATCGTTCCGGCTTTCAATGCCGCGAGCCCATACTGGATGCCGACGTTGTCCAGCGGACGTAACGCAAAGTGCGTCACCGGGTCGCGGCCGAACACGTTGACCGCGTGGTCGTAAACGGCGCAGCGCGCACCCAAGGGATTCGTCAGAGGGTTGTAGCGCTCGGCCACCGGCAACACGCTGGGGCAAAATCCCGTCGGTGAAATGCGCAGCGCGCCGTCGTATACGGTTGACATCGTCATCGTGACCAGTCCGAAAAACCCGACGACTTGCCGCCTCTGCTCGTCGGTCCACGGGATCGTCGCCTTGTTGAGAAAATAGTTGCCGATAAGCCGAGCGTCGGTGATCGAATGGACCGTCGCGAAATTGACCTCGGGAAAACTGCAGCCCGGAATAATGCCGTCGAGCAAGCCCGGATAATTGTCGGCCGACTGATGTTGTTGATAGGAACCGCCCGAGCAGCCGAAGCCGATCGTGTACGTTGGAACGCCGTACGTTTCGATGAACCGTTCTTTCGTCATCATCAGTGATTCGGACGTCAGCAAGTCGTTGCAGTTGTTGCCGAAGACGTTGAGCGATGACGACGCCATCGCGTAGCCCATTCCCAAGATCACGGTGTCGGTAACGCCGCCGGTCGAAGACCCCTGCCGATACCAGCCGCCCGTGCAGCCGCCGCCGAACTGGAACACCAGCCGGCCGTTCCAGCTGTGGGAGCGCTGGAAGAGCCCGGGCGTGATGCCGCTCTTCGGATCATCGAGCATCGCTGTCTGATAGATCGCGCGATTGACCGTGCCGGTTTCGAGCCGAATGATGAACGGCACCGTCTTGCCTTCATTGGTCGTGGTCGTGACAAGGTCCGCCGGATAGACGGCAAGATTGGTCAACGGCTTCCATGTGTTCGCCGCGCTGCGATAGAAATAATCAACGCGCGTCGCGATCGAGCAGTCGGCGTCTAGGGGGCTGCCCAACGGCCGTGCGCCGTCGGGAAACGCAAACGTCGTCGTTTCGCACTTGAACGGCGCTTCGTGCGGACCGGAGAACACGGGACCGGTGATCGGATAGTTGGTGATTGCGAGGGATGCAGTCGGCCGGCCGTTGCCGTTCGAGCCGGCGGAAATTTCGTTCGCGCCCCAATGAAGGCCGGTGACGAGGCCGGTCAGCGTGCGCGTGCTGTCGTCCCAGTGGAGGGTCGAGGTGATATTGGTGCCGTTGGCGAAGACAATCGCCTTCTGCCGCGGCACGTTATGCGGCACCGAGACTGCAATCAGCACATCGCCGCCGGTCACCGTGTCGGGCCGGGTCGACAGCGTACGGATGTCGAATTCAAGAGTGGCTTTGGCGCATACGGCGGGCGCAACGGCAAGAGCGGCGACGCTTGCTATTGCGGCGAACGACAGGGTCATCCATTGGCGCCGCGCATGGCGTCGCAACGAATGCGTCATGGAAGGTCTCGTCCCGGTAGCGATCGGGTTTGATATTGTCGATGCAAGCACACCCAAGCTGCCGTCTTGCGCGCTGCATCTGATGTCTGCGCGATCGAGACGATCGCGAATGGACCGCGAGAGTTTATACGGCGCGACAAGGGACGTACGTCGGTGAGTGTCCTACCCCGAGACGATGTTTACAGTTTTTTCAGAGGCAACTGCTGCTCGGCGA
>VBCG01000164.1 GCA_005881895.1 Betaproteobacteria bacterium | reverse complement strand
TGTCTGCGGATGTCGGCGCGTTGATCGGCCATCTGCAGCGACCACATGTTGCCGTACACCTCGTAGAACGCCGCTTCGCTTGAAGCATCGCGCACGTCGCGATACAGATCGAGCGCTGCGCTCGCATACTCGGCGTAAAGATGCTCGACGCTGCGGCCAAAATTCGTATCACTTCGGGGATGCCGATACGCTTGCGCGAATGCCGCGGCGAACGGCAGCGCGGCCAAGAATGGATTGCGGTCGGAGAACATCCAGCGCTGCGCGCGTAGCGGATGCCACTCGCGCATCAACTTGGCGGCCCACTCCGGCGTTGCTTCGCGCACCACTGGACGAATCAGCAGCTCATACGCGCGCTCGTTCAACTCCGACAGCGCCGCGACGGCCTCGAACGGCTTCTCGTCAACGCGATCGAATTTCTGCATCTTCTTCAAATCCTCAAGCCGTCTCTCGTGCAGCGAGACGTCGTACTCGACCTCGCCGTCCGCCTTCTGTATTTCCTCGATGTGCATGCCGTACAGCCCGGGCGGAAGCTGCTGAATGTATTTCAGCACTTCGATGATCTGCGTGTGCTCCTTCTTCGCAACCTTACCCGAAACGAAGATCCCGAGATGACCGATGTCTGCATGAATCAGTCCCACGATCGTCTGGCCGTTGGCTTTGATCTCTTCGGTGCTCGAGTAGATATCGCTGATCCAATTGAACGCCTGCTGCGGCGGCGTGATGTTGTCGCCCATCGACGCAAAGACGATGATCGGCTGCTTGATCGTCTTCAAATCGAAATAGCGTCCCGGGCCGAGGCGCGCCTCGCCTTGCGTCAGCTTGTTGCCGATGAAGAGATTGTTGACTATCCAGCGGATCTCCTCCTCGTTCATCAGGTAATAGCCGCCCCACCAGCGCTCGAAATCGAGAAAGCGCTCGGGCTCGACGTCGATGTTGTCGAACAGGTGGTAATACTTGTCGAAGACCGTGTTGGCTGGATTCAAATATTCGAAGTTCTGGACGAGATTGGCGCCATCGAACTTGCCGCCGCCCAGGTCGCTCGCGAACAGCGACAACCATGAGCCGCCGAGGAGGCCGCCTGCGTAACGCATTGGGTTGTCGCCATCGTTGCCGGCCCAGTACGACATCGGCGCCCCATTGATCACGAGCGGACCGGTCATGTCGGGACGCGCGGCCGCCAGCATCATCACTGCCCAGCCGCCTTGGCAATTGCCGATCAGCACGGGCTTCGCGCTTTCCGGATGGCGTTCCGCGACGATCCGCACGAATTCCGCTTCGGCATCGGTGACGTCGGCGAGCGTCTGCGTCGGCTCGGGATCGGGATAGAAAATGACGAAGTAGACGGGATGGCCCGCTTTCAGCGCCACGCCGACTTCGGAATCTTCCTTGAAGCCGCCGATGCCGGGACCGTGGCCGGCACGTGGATCGATGATGATGAACGGCCGCAACGTATCGTCGATGACGACGTCCTTCGGCGGCAGAATCCGCACGAGCGCGTAGCCGACCGGATGTTCGAACGTGCGCGCGTCGGCGAGGATTTCATATTCGTACGCCAACAGCGGGGGTTTACCCGCTTGCTCGTGCGCGATCCAGTTGTTCCCGCGTTTGCGCAACGTATCGAGGAGCAGCGTGCCGCGCTGCGCGAAATCGGCGGCGTAGTGGAACCACTCGGTCCACAGCTGTTGCGGACTCTTGACCGTGTTTACGCTTTGGAAAAATCCGCGCTGCGCTTTGCGCACGCGCTGAACGTACGCGTTCGTCGCATCCTTGACGCGCCGATCAAGCACGGTCGCGACGTTGCGCGAGATGTCGATCGAGCGATCGACGGTCTTATTGAGATCAGGCATGGGCTGCTCCTGGACAATGCTGCACTGCAACATCGTACCAGTTTGACCTGATGTGGCCACCGCCTCGCTTGACCAAACGACACGGCGCCGACGGCGAAGAACTAGTGCGTGTGCGTCAGGCGCGATGACGCAACTTGCGGATCGCTTCGAGCTGCGCGAGCGCAATCGCAAGCTCGGCCTCGGCGTGCGCGATTTCCTCTTTCGACGTCTTGTTTTGCATCGCTTCTTCGGCTGCGCGTTTAGCGTCGAGCGCGGCCTTCTCGTCCAAATCCTTGGCGCGAATGGCAGTATCCGCCAGCACGGTCACGAGATGCGGCTGCACTTCCAGATATCCGCCCTGGACGAAGACGAGCTCTTCTTCCGCGGCCCCGGGCAGCTTGATGCGCACCGCGCCCGGTTTGATTTGCGTGAGGAGCGGCGTGTGCCGCGGATAAATGCCGAGCTCGCCGACGACGCCGGGCAGCACGACGAATTCGGCTTCACCGGAGTAAATCTGTTCTTCGGCGCTGACGACGTCGACGTGGATCGTGTTGGCCATGAATGCGCTCCGTTAGTTAGGGTCAGACTCCCATTTCGAGTGTTTTTCTTCCGCAATTCGAAATGGGAGTCTGACCCTAATTTTTATTGCAGCGTCTTCGCCTTTTCAAACGCTTCTTCGATCGGACCCACCATGTAGAACGCCTGCTCAGGCAGATGATCGCATTCGCCTTTGACGATCATGTCGAATCCTTTGATCGTGTCTTTGAGCGGCACGATCTTGCCGGGCGTGCCGGTGAAGACCTCGGCGACGTTCAACGGCTGCGACAGGAAGCGCTGAATCTTGCGCGCTCGCGACACCGCGAGCTTGTCCTCGGGTGACAGTTCATCCATGCCAAGAATCGCGATGATGTCGCGCAGCTCCTTGTAGCGTTGCAGTGTCGCCTGCACACCGCGCGCGCACTTGTAATGCTCATCGCCGACGACCAGCGGATCAAGCTGGCGGCTCGTCGAATCAAGTGGGTCGACGGCGGGGTAGATGCCCAACGCGGCGATGTCGCGCGACAGCACCACCGTCGCATCGAGATGACCGAACGTCGTCGCGGGTGAAGGGTCGGTCAAGTCATCGGCCGGAACATACACGGCTTGAATCGACGTGATCGATCCGGTCTTTGTCGACGTGATCCGCTCTTGCAGTCGGCCCATTTCCTCGGCGAGCGTCGGCTGATAACCGACCGCGGAGGGCATCCGGCCGAGCAGCGCCGACACTTCGGTCCCCGCGAGCGTATAGCGATAGATGTTGTCGACGAAGAACAGGATGTCCTTGCCGTCGTCGCGAAAGCGCTCGGCCATCGTGAGGCCCGTGAGACCGACACGCAACCGGTTGCCTGGCGGCTCGTTCATCTGCCCGAACACCATCGCGACTTTCGAGTCCGCGAGGTTGTCCATCTTGATGACGCCCGCTTCCGCCATCTCGTGATAGAAGTCGTTGCCTTCGCGAGTGCGCTCACCGACACCGGCGAACACCGACACGCCGCCATACGACTTCGCGATATTGTTGATCAGCTCAAGCATCGCGACGGTCTTGCCGACGCCGGCGCCGCCGAACAGGCCGATCTTGCCGCCCTTCGCAAAGGGGCAAATCAAGTCGATCACCTTGACGCCGGTGGGCAAGAGCTCGACCGACGGCGAGAGCTCATCGAACTTCGGCGCCAGTTGATGGATCTCGCGGCGCTCGTCGGTCTTGATCGGTCCCTGCTCGTCGATCGGACGGCCCAGTACATCCATGATGCGCCCGAGCGTCGCCGGGCCGACCGGCACTGAAATCGGCTTGCCCGTGCCCGCCACTTTCATTCCGCGGCGCAGTCCGTCCGAGCTGCCGAGCGCGATGCAGCGCACGACGCCGTCGCCCAGCTGCTGCTCGACCTCGAGCGTCAGTCCTTCTTCAACGAGACCGCCGCCCCCGGTGCTCTCTAGCACGAGCGCGTCGTAGATCCGCGGCATCGCATTGCGCGGAAATTCCACGTCGACGACGGCGCCGATGCATTGAACAATGGTTCCTTGGTTCATAGCGATTTCCTAGTTGTTAGGGTCAGACTCCACTTTCAGACTGGCCTGGTCGCTTGCACTTCGGAGCGCCTGAAAGTGGAGTCTGACCCTATTACACCGCCGCGGCGCCGCCAACGATCTCGCTCAACTCTTTGGTAATTCCCGCCTGTCGCGTCTTGTTGTAGATCAGCTGCAGCTCGGTGATGATCTTGCCGGCGTTGTCGGACGCTGCCTTCATCGCCACCATTCGAGCCGACTGCTCCGAGGCCATGTTCTCGTTCACCATCTGGAGCACGACCGCTTCCATGTAGCGCCGCATCATGCCGTCGAGCAACTCGCGTGCGTCGGGCTCGTAGATGTAGTCCCACGTGCCGTCGGAGACCTCGACCTTGCGCATTTCACCGGTCGCGCTTCGATATTGATCCGGAATCGGCACCATGCGTCCATGCCGCGGCTCCTGCTTCATCGTGTTGACGAAGTTCGTGTAATAGACGTGGATCTCGTCCAAGTCGCCGGCGATGTATTCGTCGAGCAGCACCTTCACGGGGCCGACCAGCTTTTCGAGGTGCGGACGATCGCCGAGGTGAGTAGCGCTCGACACGATATTCGCGCCCATTCGCTGCAGGAATCCCTGTCCTTTGTTGCCTATCGCAACATAGTCGACGTCGATCCCTTTCGCGCGCCATTCCTTGTGCTGCTGCATGACCACGCGAAGCACGTTCGTGTTGAGCCCGCCGCAAAGCCCCTTGTCGGTGGTCACGACGATGGCGCCGACGCGTTTGACATTCTCGCGGGGAACGAGGAACGGATGCTTGTATTCGGTATTCGCTTTGGAAATGTGCATCGCGATGTTGAACGCCTTCTCGACGTACGGGCGCGTCGCGCGCATCCGGTCCTGCGCCTTCTTCATTTTCGAAGCAGCGACCATCTCCATCGCCTTGGTGATCTTGCGCGTGTTTTGCACGCTCTTGATCTTGTTCCGAATTTCTTTCGAGCCCGCCATCGCTATTCCCGCCGAGCGCCTTAGAAAGAACCGGTCTTCTTGAAGTCCTCGATCGCCGCCGCCAACGCTTTCTCGTCTTCGGCGCCCATGTCCTTCGTTGATTCGATCTTGTCCATGATCGCTGCGTACTTGCTTTTCATGAATTGCCGCAACCCGGCTTCGAACGCCAATGCCTTCTCGACCGGCACGTCGTCGAAATAACCGCGGTTGACGGCAAACAGCGTCAACGCCATCTCGTTCACCTGCAGTGGATGGTATTGCGGCTGCTTCATAAGCTCGGTGACGAGACGACCGCGATCTAGTTGCTTGCGTGTCGCTTCGTCGAGATCGGACGCGAATTGCGCGAATGCGGCGAGCTCTCGGTATTGCGCGAGCGCAAGGCGGACGCCGCCGCCCAGCTTCTTGATGACCTTCGTTTGCGCGTTGCCGCCGACCCGCGACACCGAGATGCCGGCGTTGATCGCCGGTCGAATGCCGGCATTGAATAGGTCGGTTTCCAAAAAAATCTGTCCGTCGGTAATCGAGATCACGTTGGTCGGCACAAACGCCGTAACGTCGCCTGCCTGCGTTTCGATGATCGGCAAAGCCGTGAGCGAGCCGGTCTTCCCCTTGATGGCGCCCTTGGTGAATTTCTCGACGTACGCTGCATTCACGCGCGCGGCACGCTCGAGCAAGCGCGAATGGAGATAGAACACGTCACCGGGATACGCCTCGCGCCCCGGCGGCCGGCGCAATAGCAGCGACACCTGCCGATACGCCCACGCCTGCTTGGTCAGGTCGTCGTAGATGATGAGCGCGTCTTGTCCGCGGTCGCGGAAATATTCGCCCATCGTGCAGCCGGAGTACGGCGCAATGTATTGCATCGCTGCGGATTCCGATGCATTCGCGGCGACGACGATCGTGTAGGCCATCGCGCCCGTTTCTTCGAGCTTGCGCACGACGTTGACGACCGTCGACGCCTTTTGCCCGATCGCGACGTAGATGCAGATCAGGTCCTTTCCCTTCTGATTGATGATCGTGTCGACGGCGACAGCGGTCTTGCCGGTCTGCCGATCGCCGATGATGAGCTCGCGCTGGCCGCGGCCGATCGGCACCATCGCATCGATCGATTTCAATCCGGTCTGCACCGGTTGCGACACCGACTGCCGGGCGATGACCCCGGGCGCAACCTTCTCGATGACGTCGGTCATCTTCGCGTTGATCGGCCCCTTGCCGTCGATCGGCTCGCCCAGCGAGTTGACGACGCGGCCGATCAACTCAGGACCCACCGGCACAGCAAGAATGCGGCCCGTGCATTTGACGGTGTCGCCTTCGGTAATGTGCTCGTATTCGCCGAGCACGACCGAACCCACCGAGTCGCGCTCGAGATTGAGCGCGAGCCCGAACGTGTTGCCGGGAAACTCGAGCATCTCGCCTTGCATCGCGTCGGAAAGACCGTGAATGCGGCAGATGCCGTCGGTGATCGACACCACGGTGCCCTGCGTGCGCACTTGCGCGCCTGTATCGAGATTCTGGATCTTCGACCGGATGAGCTCGCTGATTTCGGAAGGATTGAGTTGCATGCGTTCCTCGGTTGCATCGCCGGCATTGTTCCCGCCGCCGCCATCAATGGAAAATCAACTGCGCAATTGCGCTCGCATCGAATCAAGCTTTGCTTGCACGGAGCCGTCAAGGACCGCGTCGCCGATCGAAATGCGCGCGCCGCCAATGAGCTCCGGATTGACCGACACGGTCGCCTCGATCTTCTTGCCGAAGCGCTTCTCGAGCGCAGCAGTAAGCTCGGCAGTCTGCTCGGGCGAGAGCGGAAAGGCACTCTCGATCTTCGCCTTCGCGACGTTTTCCGCCTCGTCCTTCAGCAAATCAAACAGTTCGCGGATTTGCGGTAGCAGCGCGATGCGATCGGCTTCGATCAGCACGCGCAGAAAACTGCGGCCATCGCCCGTCACGCGATCGCCGGCAATCGACAACAGGAGCGCCTCTTTGTCCGGCGTCGACAACCGTGGATTCTCGAGCGCCGCCGTCACGCGCGGATCCGCGACTATCGTCGTTGCGAAGCGCAGCATCTCCGACCACACGGGCAGCGCGTTCTGTTCGCGCGCAATCTCGAACGCGGCTTCCGCGTACGGTCGGGCAACGGTGGTGGGCTCTGCCATGGCGATCTACAGTTGCGTGCGAATCGCCGCCAGAAGATCGGCGTGCGCCTTCGCATCCACTTCACGCTGCAGGATCTTCGTCGCCCCCGCGACCGCGAGATCGGCGACTTGGTTACGCAACTGCTCTTTCGCGCGCGCAACCTCCTGCTGGATCTCGGCCTTCGCCGCGGCGATGATGCGATCGGCTTCGGCTTTCGCTTCGGTCTTTGCTGCGTCCATCGTTTCCGACCGGAACTTATCGCCAGTCGCGACAATTTCAGCGGCTTTCGATTTCGCGTTGGTGAGCATGTCGGCGATGCGCTTTTCGGCGCTCGCCAGTTCTTTCTTGCCCTGCTCACCGGCGGCGAGGCCGTCGGCGATCTGTTTCTGTCGCGTATCGACCGCGCGCATCAGCGGCGGCCAGATGAACCTCGCCGTGAACCAGATGAACGCCGCAAACGCCGCGGCCTGCATCAGAAGCGTCAGGTTGATGTTCATGACGATTCCCTTGCTACGCAGACGTTATTTCAAACCCGCGGGAACAAGCGGATTGCCGAACGCAAACAGCATCGCGATCCCGAGGCCGATGATGAACGACGCATCGATCAGACCGAGCAGCAGAAATACCTTCGCCTGCAGCTGCGGCATCAGTTCCGGCTGACGGGCAGCGCCTTCGAGAAAGCGCGAGCACATGATGCCGACCCCGACGCATGCGCCAAGCGCGCCCAGGCCGATCATGAGGCCGATGCCGATGCCCGTGTAGGCCTGGATCATCGCGACGAGTTGCATTTTCGGGTCCATCTTCTTTCCTTTCCGGAGCGGGACGTTGGAGGTGAAATGAACGAGTGTGCGAAAGCGCTTAGTGATGCTCGTGCGCCATCGCGATGTACACGACGGTGAGCATCATGAAGATATACGCCTGCAGGACGACGATCAGGACGTGGAAGATCGCCCAGCCAAGATTCAGCACGACGCCGGCGAACGTACCGACGAGACCCGTCGTGGCCCACAGTGCGATCAGCAAAAAAATGATCTCGCCCGCGTACATGTTGCCGTAGAGCCGCAGCGAGTGCGACAGCGGCTTCGACAGATATTCGACGGCGTTGAAAAGCAGGTTGAAGGGCCACAGCAGCGGATTCGAGCCGAACGGCGAGCAAAAGAGCTCATGCACCCATCCGCCCAGCCCTTTGACCTTGATGCTGTAAAAAATCATCAGCGCGAATACCGACAGCGCGAGCGCGAACGTCGTGTTCACATCCGCCGTCGGCACTGCGCGCCAATGTTCCTGCCGCAACACGTGCTCGTATATCCACGCCATGATGTCGACGGGCAAGAAGTCCATCGCGTTCATGAACAGTACGAGCACGAACGTCGTGAGCGCGATCGGCGCCACGATCTTGCTCGTGCCCGTGTAGACGTCCTTGACCTGATTCTGGACGAAATCCACCGCCAGCTCGACGAACGCTTGTTTGCGCGACGGCACGCCCGTCGTCGCTTTACGTGTAACGAGCCACAGAAAACCGAATGCAAGCATGCCGAGCACGACGGTTGTCAACAGCGTGTCGAGATGCACGGTCCAGAACCCGCCCTCGGCCACCGGTTGGGCGAGAAACGTCAGATGATGCTGGATGTACTCAGTGGAAGATTCGTAGGAGGCCGCCATCGGGGTCTCTTGTTTTGATCAATCGCGGACGAGCAACGCCATTCCAAACAAAAATACCGTGATCACGAACGTTGCCAAAAAAGCCGGCAGAACGATGTCCCGATACGTGGCAAGCACCAGCCACAATTGCAAGACGATCACGAGGACCTTGCTTGCTTCGGCCCGGAACAGCGCCACTACGGTTGCTCCCGCGCTCGCCGGTTTTCCCAACCCCAGCACGAATGCATAGACGACGCACGCGGAGAGGTTCACGACGCCCCCGAGCACGGCCGACACTGCGCCATGCACCCCGGCCCAAATCCCGGCGACGACTGCGATCGCCAACGTGGCGAGCGCCTGCCACTTCAGTACATACCGGATCGGCTTGGTCGATAGCGGCGGTTCCATTCCTAGAAACCTCCGTGACCGCGGCCGCGCTGGCGAGAAGCAAACCCGTGGATTTTAACTGCTTTTGCGGTCTTCTCGCAACGCGAGAGTCACACCTCGGCAGTGAGACCCTTGACTGAAATCAAGGTCTGCACGAACGAAGCGGCGGCGTTGCCGCTAACCGCCGGACAACGCCGCGACGATCATCACCGCCGCACCCGTCGGCAATGGTGTTGCGAGATCGCGCGTCAGCGTCGTATCGATGAACAACTTGATATGCGGGCGCACGTGCCCTTGCTCGTCGATCATGCGAAAACGAATTCCCGGATAGGCGCCGTCGAGCGCCGCCAGGACGCCGCCGAGCGTGGGTGGCATTTCGGGCGCCAACACCGGCACTGCGACGGCCACATCCCGTGCGCCCGTGTACGAATGTAGCGGCGACGGTACGCGGACGCGGACGACGGCGGCGGCTTCGTGCGACGATCGGCCCATTTGAGTGCCTATTTCCGCGCGCGGCCCGAACGCGCGGTCGATTTGTCCGTCGACTGGGCTGCCAGTTCGACCAACATCGCCGCGAACTCGACATCGTCGTCCGAGCGAACGCGGCATTCAATCCAGTCCGAACGGCGCGGCCGCGGCATGAGTCGCGGATCGCCGCGCCATTGCCTCTGCAATACCGCCGGCAACCGAATGTCGATGATCTCCGCCGAGTGCAAATGCGCGATTTCTTGCGTGCCGGCACGCCACGCAAGTCGCTCGTCGCCGCGACCGAACCGTGACATCGCTTCGATAATGGCGCGCGATTGCGCGAGTCGTGCGCGTAATCGGCTGGGGATGTCTACAGCGGTTTCGCTCATGCCTCGGCCTCATTGCAACGACTGCGTATGCGACTGACCGAGGGTCGGCCGCCGCGCAATCGCGCGGCGCCGGTCCTTCGGGTCTCGGCTTCGCCCGCCGCGTTCATGCGCACTCCACCGAATAGATATGCGGCAAGTGCCGCGCAAGACAGCGGAACGTCCTGCCCTCATCGCGGCTGCCCCACACTTCGCCCGAGGTCGTGCCGAAGTAAAGGCCTGCGGGATCGCGCGCGTCGGCGGTCATCGCCTGGCGTTTGACCGTCCACCAGGCCTGCGCCTTCGGCAACCCCTGATCGAGTCGCTTCCAAGAACTGCCGCCATCGCGCGACCGATAAACGGACGGACGGCCACCGGGCGACGTTCGCGGCCACACGGTTGTCCCATCCATCGGAAACACCCACAGCGTGTCCGGGTCGCGCGGATGAACGACCATGGGGAAGCCGACATAGCCGACACTCTTCGGCATCGTCGCGCCGATTTCCTGCCAGCGCTCGTTTGGGCGGTCGATCCTGAAGATGCCGCAATGGTTCTGCTGATAGAGGCGGTCAGGATGCCCGGCCGCAAAACGTACGCAATGCGGATCATGACCGTATTCGGCACTAGGATCCGGCAGAAAATCCGCGCGAACGCCTTTGTTCAACGGCTTCCAATCGGCGCCCGCGTCCACGGACTCGAACACGCCGCCCGACGACATAGCGATGTACAAATGCTTCGGATCGCGCGGGTCGACGAGGATGGAGTGCAACTTGGCGCCATCGGGGGTACCATCTTGATCGCCGCCGCACCACGCCTTGCGCTGCGGATGCTTGTTGAAGCCATCGACGCTTTCCCAGGTTGCGCCGCCGTCGGCCGAGCGGAACAACCCTTGCGGGGAAGTACCGGCGTACCACGTGCCCTGTTCCGATGCGTGACCGGATGTCAACCAAAATGTATGGTTGACGACGCGGCCGCTGCCTTCGGCGAATGCGGGCGGCTTCGCCGCCTCCTTCCAAGTTTTGCCGGCGTCGGTCGAGCGAAAAATCGTCGGGCCAAGATGACCTGTTCGCGCCGCCGCGAGCAGCGTTCTTGGATCGCGCGGGTCGCCGACGGCGTGGTGAACGATGTGACCGTGGAACAAAGGGCCGGCGATTTTCCACGCATTGCGCGCGAGATCGCTGGTGAGCGTCCACAAACCTTTGCGCGTTGCAATTAACAGCCGGATGCGTTTCGCCGCCGTCGAACGCACCGTTTTTTTTGCGCGCGGCATCGTCGTTCCCTCCTGTGGCATTGATTCCCGGCTCGGGCGAAGGACGAACGCTACGCCGCGCGGCGTCTCCTCGCAACCCGACAAATCGCGGGGCACGCATTAAGGGTTGAAATTCTGCGCGGGCGCTGCGATCCTATTGGGCTCGTCGAATGCTTTTGGCGAGTTATTCGTTCGCAAACATTGCAAGGAGCTTCGAAATGACGATCAAGGTAGGCGACAGACTTCCCGCGGGAACGCTGCAGGAATTTTACGAAGAACCGAAGGATGGCTGCGCGGTTGGACCCAACCCCGTCAAGATCGACGCGCTCACCAAAGGACACAAAGTTGTCATCTTCGGTTTGCCCGGCGCCTTCACGCCCACATGCTCAGCGAAGCACGTCCCAAGCTATATTGCCAATTACGACAAGCTGAAGGCAAAGGGCATCGACACGATCGCGTGCATGGCGGTGAACGACGCATTCGTGATGGGGGCGTGGGGACGCGAGCAAGGGACGGACGGCAAAATCCGCATGCTCGCCGACGGTTCCGCGGACTATACGAAAGCGCTCGGACTCGAGCTCGACTTGAGCGCGCGCGGATTGGGGCTTCGCTGCCAACGCTTTTCGATGCTGGTCGACGACGGCGTTGTCAAAGCCCTCAACATCGAGGGGCCCGGCAAGTTCGAGGTGTCGGACGCGGAAACGATGGTGCGGCAGCTCGGATAATCGACTGCGGAGCTACGGGCGCACGACGCCTAGCCGCGAAATGATTCCATCCAGCTGCTCGAGACTCGAATAGCGGATGACGACACGTCCGGCGCCTTTGCGTCCGGGCTCGATATGCACGACGGCCCCGAGCTTCTCGGCGATGTCGTTTTCGAGTCGCGCGGTGTCCGCGTCATAGCCGGGTTTACCGCGCCGCGCGGCTCGCTTCGTCGGATTGAGCAATCCCTGCACCAAGCGCTCGGTGTCGCGCACTGACAATTGCCCGTTGACGACGCGCGTCGCCGCAGACAGTTGCTGCAACGCGGGTAGCGCCAGCAACGCGCGCGCATGGCCCATTTCCAATTGGCCCGCCAAAAGATAATCCTGTACGGGTTTCGGGAGCGCGATCAGGCGCAAGAGATTCGACACAGCACTGCGTGAGCGTCCCACCGCCTTCGCGGCGGCGTCGTGCGTCAATCCAAACTCCTCGATCAATCGCGAGAGCCCTTGCGCTTCTTCGAGCGGATTCAAATTTTCGCGCTGGATATTTTCGATCAGCGCGAGCGCGAGTGCGGCATTGTCCGGCACGGCGCGAACGAGCGCCGGTATTTCCGTCAATCCTGCTTGCTCGGCCGCCCGCCAGCGCCGCTCGCCGGCAATGATCTCGAAGCGCGCACCGTCGACGGGCCGCACGAGAATCGGCTGCATCACGCCCTGCTCGCGGATCGAGTCGGCGAGCTCCGCGAGCGACGCTTGGTCCATGCGACTTCGCGGTTGATATTTGCCGGGACGCACGCGATCCACCGCAATCATCCGCAACGTTTCGCCGCTCGACGCAGGCTCATCGACGCCCGCGAGCAACGCATCAAGCCCGCGTCCCAATCCTTTCGGTCGGATCATCGTTCGGTCTCCGGTTGGGGTTGCGGCTGCGGCTGCGGCACGGTCATATCGCTGCTTCGCGAAGGCAGGCCGCGTGCCTCCATTCGACGCAGCATTTCGCCCGCGAGCGCTAGGTACGACTGCGCACCCTTGGACATGAGCTCGAGTTTCAACACGGGAATGCCGTGCGACGGCGCTTCGGCGAGGCGGATGTTGCGCGGAATCACCGTGCGATAGAGCTTGTCGCCGAAATGTTTTTCGAGCTCGGCCGCGACGTTTTGCGCGAGCGTGTTGCGCGGGTCGTACATCGTGCGAAGGAGCCCTTCGATCTCGAGCCGCGGGTTCAAATGCGCGCGCACCTTGCGGATCGTCTGCACGAGATCCGACAGACCTTCGAGCGCGTAGTATTCGCATTGCATCGGAATCAGTACGGAGTCGGCGGCGCACAAGCCGTTCAACGTCAACAACGAAAGCGATGGCGGGCAATCGAGCAGAATGAAGTCGTAATCGCCCGAGACCTCGGTGATCGCCGCTTTCATCTGCTGCAGCGCTTCGGATAGTGCATCCTTCAACCGCATTTCGCGCTCGGGCAGATCGACCAGCTCGACTTCCGCGCCCGCGAGCTCGCGATTCGCCGGAACGAGATCGTAGTCGCCCGATGGCGAACGCGTTCGGACCTCCTGGATCTTGCGCTCGCCCAACAACACTTGATAAACGGTGTACGGAAGCGCGCGCTTGTCGACGCCGGAGCCTGTCGTCGCGTTGCCTTGCGGATCGAGGTCGACGATCAGCACGCGGCGTTTCATTGCGCCAAGGCTCGCGGCAAGATTAACGGTCGTCGTCGTCTTGCCGACACCGCCCTTCTGGTTGGCGACCGCGATGATGCGCGTCATGCGGCCACGCGATTGCGCAACACGACCAGATGTCGCTCGGCGTCGAGGCCCGGAACATGCAACGCCGGTGCGGTGACGACTTCGATCGATAGCGGCAGTGCTGATATCTCTTCCTCGGGAAGCGCGCCCTTCATCGCGTACAGACGTCCACTCGGAGAGAGATGTCTGGCCGACAATTGTGCGAAGGTCCGCAGATCGGCAAATGCGCGAGCAATGACGACGTGCACGTTTGGCAGCGCCAATTCGATCGCTGCTTGCGTGAGGAATGCGACTTTCTTTTGATTCGAATCGACCAACACGATGCTCCAGTGCGGTCGCGCAATGCCCAGCGGAATGCCGGGCACGCCAGCGCCTGCCCCGACATCGAGCACGCGCAGGAACTCGCGTTGTGGCAAGTGCGGAAGGACGGCAAGCGCATCGAGCAGATGATGCGTCACCATTCGTGCCGGCTCGCGGATCGCCGTCAGGTTGTACGTGCGGTTCCATTTCGCGAGAAGCGCGACATAAGCGTCGAGCTTCGCGCAGGCAGCGCTCGAAAGCGATAGGCCAAGAGACCGAAGACCGTCGACGAGCTCGATGTCGCGCGCTTTCGCGCCGGCAAGAACACTCATGCCGATTTAGCCTGTACGCGCACGTCAACGGGGGTTGCGGTGCGTTTCAGATGGACGAGCAACAGCGAAATCGCGGCGGGCGTAATGCCTGAGATACGCGCCGCTTGTCCGATCGTCTCGGGCTTGATGGCGTTCAACTTCTGCTGGACCTCGATCGAAAGTCCACGAACGCTTCGATAATCGAGATCGGATGGCAGCGTCGCGTCTTCCTGCGCGCGACGGCGCACGATCTCGACATTCTGTCGCTCGATGTAGCCCGCGTACTTGGTCGCGATCTCGACCTGGTCGCGCACCGCGGCATCCGAGACCGCGTCACCCGTGCCCGGCAACGACATTAACGACGCGTACGTCACGCCGGGCCGGCGCAACAGCTCCGCCAGCGAATACTCGCGCTCGATCGGCGCGCCGAGAACGCGTTGCGCGTCATGTGCCGCAACGACGACGGGGTTGATGTATGTCGACTTCAATCGCTCGTGTTCACGCGCGACCGCATCGCGCTTGCGTGCGTAGGCATCCCAGCGCGCATCGTCGACGACGCCGAGCCGCCGGCCATGCTCGGTAAGGCGCAGATCGGCGTTGTCCTCGCGCAATTGCAATCGATATTCGGCGCGCGATGTGAACATCCGATATGGCTCTGAGACCCCGCGCGTGATCAGATCATCGATGAGCACGCCGACATAGGCTTCATCGCGGCGCGGACACCAGCCCTCTTCGCCGCGGACGAAGCGCGCTGCGTTGATGCCGGCAAGAATGCCTTGCGCGGCGGCCTCCTCGTAGCCGGTCGTGCCGTTGATTTGTCCAGCGAAGAAAAGCCCGGAGATCGATTTGGTCTCGAGCGTCGAGTGCAACGCGCGCGGATCGAAATAATCGTATTCGATCGAATAACCGGGACGCACGATCTGTGCGTTCTCGCAGCCTTTCATCGAGCGCACGAGCGCAAGCTGGACATCGAATGGCAACGACGTCGAGATGCCGTTCGGATAGACCTCCTGCGTCGTCAGTCCTTCAGGTTCGAGAAAAATCTGATGACTGTTGCGCTCTGCGAAACGCACGACTTTGTCTTCGATCGATGGACAATAGCGTGGACCGATGCCCTTGATGACGCCAGTAAATAGCGGCGAGCGATCGAGGCCGCGCCGAATGATTTCATGCGTGAGTGCGTTGGTGCGCGTAATCCAGCACGGTAGTTGCTGCGGATGCATGTCGCGCGCGCCGATGAATGAAAACACCGGCACCGGATCGTCGCCGGGTTGAAGGTCGAGCACCGAGAATTCGATCGTGCGGCCATCGAGTCGAGGCGGTGTCCCGGTTTTCAGACGTCCCACCGGAAGCGCGAGCTCGCGCAGCTTCGCACCGAGGCGCTTCGCGGGGGGATCGCCGGCACGTCCTGCTTCGTAATTCTGGAGGCCGACATGAATCAGACCCGAAAGAAATGTCCCGGTTGTCAGTACGACGGCGTCAGTGGCAAACGCGAGTCCGAGCTGTGTGACAACGCCCGTAACGCGCGGCGCGCCATCATGTTCATCGATTAGTAAATCATCGACCGATTGCTGGAACAGCCGCAGGTTGGGCTGCGTTTCGAGCCGGCTTCGAATTGCCTGTTTGTAGAGAAGGCGGTCGGCTTGTGCGCGTGTTGCGCGCACCGCGGCGCCCTTGCTGGAATTCAGAGTGCGGAACTGAATACCCGCTTCGTCCGTGGCGATGGCCATCGCGCCGCCCAGCGCATCGACCTCTTTGACTAAGTGACCTTTCCCAATACCGCCGATCGACGGATTGCACGACATCTGCCCCAGCGTTTCAATGTTGTGGGTGAGCAGAAGCGTCTTGCGCCCCATCCGGGCGCTGGCCAGCGCCGCTTCGGTGCCGGCATGGCCGCCGCCCACGACAATGACGTTGAAGTTATCTAGTAATACCATGATTATAAAACGATATTATAATACTAAAAATGCCATAGATAGAAAGGCCCGGCCGTCGCGCATTTTACGCGATCGATCGCTCTAGCGAAAGCGACGCGTGGGTGTTTCACGTGAAACACGGCCGACATGTTCCACGTGGAACAATAACGTTGATCCGGTCCAACTTGGTCAGGCGCATCGACGCATGGGGTAGTCGTCAGTAATGAAACCGACCTTCTTTTCTTTGCAACGCAATTGATCACATCGCGCGCAGCGTGGCCGAGACAGGGACGGCCGCACGCGAATGGACTCCGCGTCCGCCAACAAAAAGCCTTGGCCACGGGCTACGCAAGAATCCGGCGGTGGGGTGGCGTCGAATGCCAGTGTCGCCATCGCTCGCTTGGGAAGCCGGGTGCGTCGGGGACGATGCGCCTGGTGGGAGATCTTGGCCGAATTGGCTTTAGAAGGCGCCGATGTACGCGATGCGCGCGCATCCCCCGTAGCCCGTCCGCGTCGACCGCCATCCTCGTCGATAATGAAGGTGAATGGACGATTTGCCCTTATAACGGCCTCACCAAAATCTGGGCAGTGGGTCGGTTTGAAATTCCGCATCCAATTGTGGGGAAGTAGGCTAACTGTCCTGCTGGCCCCTTTTGTTCTAGAGAGGTTTGGCGCACCAATCGCTGTGAACTATTTTGTGAGTCTTTTCGGATTCTCGATGTTGACTTCGGCTTGTTCATCGGGAATGCAGAAACCAAACTCGTTGCTTCGTGGCTAGTCGGTCAGCGCGACGCGTACTACGCCGGCACGTTCATGCGCGACCTAGCGTCGCGGCTCGCTAATGGCGTCGAGGTGACGACGGACGGCCACAAGGCGTATTTACATGCCGTCAAGAGCGCGTTCGAGCTGGATGTCGATTACGCCATGCTGGTCAAGCTCTACGGCGGAGCCTCAAGGCGGGATCATCCAAGAGCGTCGCTACAGTCCCGGCGAATGCTGCGCACGATTACCGGCGTGGTCTGCGGCGATCCCGATCCGCAGCACATTTCGACGAGCTTCGTTGAGCGCCAGAACCTAACGATGCGGATGAGCATGCGCCGGTTTACACGGCTCACAAACGGATTCAGCAAGAAAATCGGGTAGA
>VBCG01000155.1 GCA_005881895.1 Betaproteobacteria bacterium | reverse complement strand
ATAGAAGCGGTCGCGTTCGGCTGTCGAAAAGTCCGATCCGCCGCCGCGCGCACCGAAGCCGCGGTTCTTCGATACAAAAAGTGTTCGGGCCATGACGTCTGTCCGCGCGTTTCAGCGTTTCGTCGATGAATGCGTCGGCCGTTGCGGATATTGCAGCAATACCGACAATAGCGGCCAGAGCAGCGCACCGACGACCGGCGGCACCGCGTAGGTCCACCGCGGCAGCGGCGCGCCGCCGACAATACGCACAAGCAGCACGATCGCGGCGCACAAGCCCAGCAGCGCCGCAACTTGCACGGCCTGCTGCCAGAGGGGAAAACGCAGGACGCGGCGGCGAAAATAATCGGCTGCATAGGCAAGTACTGCATAAGCGAGCGCGTGCTGGCCGAAGAGCGTCGCGTCGGCGACGTCCATCACGAGCCCCACGAACCATGCGGTGCCGACGCCGACGTAACGTGGCTCGCGGATGCACCAGTAGAGCAGCACGAGCGCGAGTAGATCGGGGCGCAGCGCAGTCGCGGAGGGCGCGAGTGGAACGATGTTCGCGAGCAATGCGATAAATAGCGTGAGCAGAATGAACGACGGCTTGATCGGGCGCAGGATCTCCTCGGACCGCGCCGCGCTCAATGCCGTCACACCGGGGAGCATTCTCATCGCCGGCCCCGACGGCCCTTCTTCGCGGACTCGATTTCCGCGGGCTCTTCCGGACGCGGCGGCATCGCGGCCTCGCGTCCCAGCACCAGCAGGAATTGGCTGCGATCGATGCCGGCGAGCGGCTTGCAGGCGATGCGCGCGAACATTTGCCCGGTGTCGCGATCGATGTCGATGACTTCGGCCACCGCGAGCCCCGCCGGATACGTTCCGTCGATGCCCGACGTCAGCAGCCGGTCGCCGATTTTTATATCGGCCGATGGCGCTGTGAAACGAAGCTCCGGCGAGCGTCCGGTGCCGTTGCCGAAGAGGACGCTGCGGATACCGCTGCGCTCGATCCTGACGGGCACTGCGTGATCGCGCTCCGTGACGAGCGTGACCTCCGCCATCATCGGGTAAGAGCGCGTCACTTGCCCCACGACGCCGAGCTCGTCGATGACCGCGTCGCCCGCCTTGACGCCTGCTTCGACCCCTTTGTTGACGAACAGCTTTTGCGTAAACGGATCGCGGCCGATATAAAGCACTTCGACCGCCACTGCAGCGCCCGGGTAACGTTGCGCGGTGTCGAGCAACGCCTTGAGCCGCGCGTTTTCGATTTCCAGCTGCGAAGCCGTTTTCACGGCCGGCGCTTGCACAACCAGCGCTTCCTTCAAACGAGAATTTTCGTCGGCCAGCTGCCGCTTCGACCCGAAATAATCGCCGACATAGGCGAACGCTTCGCCGGGAAGCAGCACCGCGCGTTGAAACGGATAGAGCGCCACGGCGACGACCTGCCGTACGCCCTCTAGATAACGAAAACGCGTGTCGGCGAAAAGCAGCGCGATCGAGAGAAGGCCCAAGAGCGCGAGCCTTGATAGAGGGCTCGGGCCGCGATGAAAAAACGCAGGCGGCTCGACGGAGATGTGATGCATCTAGCAGGCTGATGCAGGACCCGGCATGGCCGCGCAGCGGCTTGGCGGGATGGTATACGCGAAGCAGCGAGCGACGTGTACCAAGCGTACACGAGCGAAGTTGCGACAAAGCAGATCACCCGCCAAGCCGCTGCCTATCCGGGTTTCGACGATATGGCCCCGTGTACGTCGTTGTTCGCCTTGCGAACAGCCGCACGCCATTCGCTGCGGTTCGCGCCTTGTATCCGGGGCCATCTCGTCCGAAACGCGGCTCATGTCGGGTCCTGCATCAGCCTGCTTCCTGCTTGACTCTATGCCGCCGCCGTCATGCCCCCGCTGGCGGTCGCGCGGCCCGCATTGAGCTCCCTGGCGTCCTGTTCCGGGACACTAATCCGAAGTAAAAATCGTCTGCAGCTTTTCCATGTTCTCGAGTGCCTTGCCGCAGCCGCGTACGACGCATGTCAACGGATCGTCGGCAACGATCACCGGCAGTCCCGTCTCTTCCATCAACAGCCGATCGATGTCACGCAGCAATGCTCCGCCGCCCGTCAGCACCATTCCGCGTTCCGCGATGTCGGCGCCAAGCTCGGGCGGCGTCCGCTCGAGGGCGCTTTTGACCGCCGAGACGATGCTGTTCAGCGGATCGGTCAGCGCCTCGAGAATCTCGTTCGACGACACGGTGAAGCTCCGCGGAATGCCCTCGGCGAGATTGCGGCCCTTCACTTCCATTTCCTTCACTTCCGAGCCCGGGAACGCCGAACCGATCGTCTTTTTGATCTGCTCGGCCGTTGTCTCGCCGATCAACATGCCGTAATTGCGGCGGATGTAGTTGACGATCGCCTCGTCGAACTTGTCGCCGCCGACACGAACGCTTCCCGCATAGACCATGCCACCCAGCGAAATCACGCCAACCTCGGTCGTGCCACCGCCGACGTCGACGACCATCGAGCCGGTCGCGTCGCCCACCGGAAGATCGGCGCCAATCGCGGCGGCCATTGGTTCCTCGATCAAGTACACCTTCGACGCGCCTGCGCCGAGCGCTGACTCGCGAATCGCCCGCCGTTCCACCTGCGTCGAGCCGCAGGGCACGCAGATGATGATGCGCGGGCTGGGCGAAAACAGGCGTGAGTCGAGCACCTTCTTGATGAACTGCTTCAGCATCTGCTCGGTCACGGTGAAGTCGGCGATGACGCCGTCTTTCATCGGACGGATCGCAGTAATGTTGCCCGGCGTGCGGCCGAGCATCTGCTTTGCCGCCAGACCGACTTCCTGGATCACCTTCTTGCCATTGGGACCACCCTCCTGGCGGATGGCGACGACCGAGGGCTCGTTTAACACGATGCCCTTGCCGCGGACATAAATCAGCGTGTTGGCGGTACCGAGGTCGATCGCGAGGTCGCTGGAGAAATAACCTTTGAACGATTCGAACATGTATGCGAGTGTCCGCGCGATCGCAGCGTCATACCCGCCACCCGGATCGGCACGGGGCTCTTGGCTGCCCGAAAGAATGGCGGCTATGATAACCTATTGCCTGTTGCTTTCGCACTGATTTGATGCGGTTTTATGACGAATTCCGGCCCGGACGGCACGCCGGGGCCTGTGGTTTTAGCGCTTCGTCGTAAAGGTCCAACCGTGCTCCGCCCTCCTCCTTCATGGCACTTACCCTCGACGACGTGTTGCGGATCGCGCATCTGGCGCGAATTGACATCGATGCGGCGGCGGCGCGCGAGGTCCACGCCAAGCTCGATGCGATCTTCACGCTGATCAACGAGCTCCAGGCGATCGACACGACGGGCATCGAACCGATGTCGCATGCGCAAGACGTGAGCGCGCCGTTGCGCGACGATGCGATCACCGAATCCGATCATCACGCCGATTACCAACGCGGTGCGCCCGCCGTCGAAGACGGTCTGTATCTGGTGCCGCGCGTGATCGAATAAGTTGTGATTGACGGCACGATCGCCGAGCTCGCGCAGGCGCTGCATGCGCGACGGATTTCGAGCGAAGAGCTTACGAGCGAAGCATTGGCGCGAATCGAACGCGCGCAAAGTCGTTTCAACGCATTCATCACGATCGATCGCGATGGCGCGCTGGCCGCGGCACGGGCGGCCGATGCCGCCTTGCGCAAGGGCGACGGCGGACCGCTGACCGGCATTCCGCTCGCGCACAAGGACGTGCTGATGACCGCGGGTCTCAACACGACGTGCGGCTCGCGCATGCTCGCGGACTTTGTCGCGCCCTACGATGCGTTCGTCGTCGAGCAATTGCGCAAGGCGGGAACAGTCCTCGTCGGCAAGACCAACATGGATGAGTTCGCGATGGGCTCGTCGAGCGAGACATCGTGGTTCGGTCCGGTCAGAAATCCATGGGATCCGGCGTACGTACCCGGGGGTAGCTCAGGCGGATCGGCGGTGGCAGTGGCCGCGCGGCTCGTTCCCGCAGCCACCGGCACGGATACCGGGGGATCGATTCGTCAACCGGCGGCGCTAACAGGGATCTGCGGTCTCAAGCCGACGTATGGCGCGTGCTCACGCTATGGGTTGGTCGCGTTCGCGTCGAGCCTCGATCATCCAGGACCGTTCGGGCGTACCGCCGAGGATTGCGCGCTCTTGCTGCGGGCGATGGCGGGACACGATCCGCGCGATTCGACCTCGATCGATCGGCCGCCTGAAGACTACGCACAATTGTTGCGCGAGCCGCGCGCTGCGAAAGTGCTCGAAGGTCTACGCATCGGCTTGCCCAAAGAGTTCCACGGCGAGGGCGTCGATGCCGAGGTGGCTGCGGCAGTCGAGGCCGCGATCGCGGAACTGCAGAAGCTCGGCGCAACGCTCAAGACCATCAGTCTTCCCGCCGTCAAATACTCGGTGCCAGTCTATTACGTGATCGCGCCGGCCGAAGCATCGTCGAATCTGTCGCGCTTCGACGGCGTTCGCTACGGCCATCGCGCGAACGATTTCAAAGACCTGCTCGATATGTACAAGAAAACGCGCGCCGAGGGCTTTGGCGCCGAGGTCAAGCGCCGCATTCTCACGGGTACGTACGTGCTGTCACACGGCTACTACGATGCGTACTACCTGAAGGCGCAGCAGGTGCGGCGCCTGATTGCCGACGATTTTCGGCGAGCTTATGGCGAATGCGACGTGATCGTCGGACCGACGGCCCCGAGCGCGGCGTTTAAGATCGGGGCCAAGACGGATGATCCGGTGCAAATGTACTTGAACGATATCTTCACGATTGCGGCGGACTTGACCGGGGCGCCGGCGATTTCGATTCCGTGCGGCGTAACGCGAGACGGTTTGCCGATCGGACTGCAGATTCAGGGCAATCATTTCGACGAGGCGCGCATTCTCGATGTCGCGCATCGCTATCAACAGGCGACTGATTGGCATCAGCGTGTACCGCCGATCGAACATGCGTCCAAGTCATCATGAAGTGGGAAGTCGTCATCGGCCTGGAGACGCACGCGCAACTGTCAACCGCGTCGAAGATCTTTTCCGGCGCACCCACGGCGTTCGGCGCCGCGCCGAACTCGCAGGCATCCGCCGTCGATATCGCGCTTCCTGGCGTGCTGCCGGTGCTGAACAAAGGCGCCGTCGAACGGGCGATTCGCTTCGGCGTTGCCGTTGGCGGCACGATCAGTCAAAGAAGCGTCTTTGCGCGCAAGAATTACTTTTATCCAGATTTGCCGAAGGGTTATCAGATTTCGCAGTACGAAATCCCCATCGTGGCCGGCGGCTCGGTCACGATCGCGATAGCAGAAACGGAAAAGCGTATACGGCTGACGCGCGCGCATTTGGAGGAAGACGCGGGCAAAAGCCTGCACGAGGACTTCCACGGCATGACTGGAATCGATTTGAATCGCGCCGGCACGCCGCTGCTCGAGATCGTCTCCGAGCCCGACATGCGCAGCGCCGCCGAAGCGGTCGCCTATGCCAAGGCCTTACATGCGCTCGTGCGCTGGATCGGCATCTGCGACGGCAATCTGCAGGAAGGGAGCTTCCGCTGTGATGCGAACGTGTCGGTGCGTCCCACGGGCAGCGATGACCTCGGCACGCGTTGCGAGATCAAGAACCTGAACAGCTTTCGTTTTCTTCAGCACGCGATCGAGTTCGAAGCGCGCCGGCAGATCGAGCTGATCGAGGACGGCGGTGCCGTCGTGCAGGAAACGCGGCTGTACGATCCGGATCGCAACGAAACCCGGCCGATGCGCACGAAGGAAGATGCGCATGACTATCGCTATTTTCCCGATCCTGATTTGCCGCCGCTGGTTATCGATGCGGCGTGGATCGAGCGCGTGAAATCAGAGCTGCCTGAGTTACCCGATGTGATGAAGGCGCGCTTCGTCACGCAATACGGCCTTAGTATGTACGAGGCGGCCGCGCTCACCGCGAGCCGCGAAGTTGCACATTATTTCGAAGACACGGTACGCGTGCTCGGCGGCGCGCCGAATCTCGCGGCAAGCTGGATCATGGGCGCGTTGTCGGCCGCGCTCAATCGGGAGGAGCGCGAGATCGGTGCTGCGCCGGTGACGCCCCACACGCTCGCCGAGCTGTTGAGACGCATTCAGGACAATACGATCTCCGGCAAGATGGCCAAGGATGTATTCGACGCGATGTGGGCCGGCGAAGGCGATGCCGACCTGATCATCGAGCGCAATGGGCTGCGGCAGATTTCCGACGAGGGCGCCATCGAGCGTATCGTCGACGACGTCCTTGCGGCAAACGCCGCCATCATCGCGGAAGTGAAGGCCGGCAGAGAAAAGGCGTTCAATTCGCTCGTCGGGCAGGTGATGAAGGCGTCGAAGGGCAAAGCCAATCCTGCGCAGGTCAACGCGATTCTGAAGCGCAAGTTGGGCTAGCCCCCGGTGTTACTACGAATGCAACGGCTTGTAGCGCGGCCGGTGCGGGCGCGCACCTTCCTCGCCCAACCGTCGACGCTTGTCCGCTTCGTACTCCTGGTAGTTGCCGACGAAGAAGCTCCACTGCGAATTGTCTTCGGCGGCGAGGATATGGGTCGCGATGCGGTCCAGGAACCAGCGATCGTGCGAGATGACCAACACGCTGCCGGCGAACTCGAGCAACGCTTCTTCGAGCGCGCGTAACGTTTCGACATCGAGATCGTTCGAGGGCTCATCGAGCAATAACACATTGCCGCCCCGCAACAACGTCGCGGCTAGATGCAGCCGACCGCGCTCGCCGCCGGAAAGCTGGCCGACCGGCTTCTGCTGATCGGATCCCTTGAAATTGAAGCGGCCCAAATAGGCGCGTGACGGCATTTCAAAACGGCCGACGGTGAGAATGTCCTGTCCGCCGGAGATCGCTTCCCACGCCGTCTTGTCGTTGGGCAATGCCTCGCGCGTTTGGTCGACGACCGCCAATTGCACAGTCGGACCGATGGCAATCTCGCCTGCGTCCGGTTTTTCCTTTCCCGTAATCATCCGGAAGAGCGTTGTCTTGCCCGCGCCGTTCGGACCGATGATGCCGACGATTGCGCCGGGCGGAATCGCAAACGAAAGATCGTCGATCAACAAGCGGTCGCCGTAGCCCTTGCTGACGCCGCGAAATTCGATGACGGCGTTGCCGAGGCGCTCGGCGACGGGAATGAAAATCTCCTGCGTCTCGTTGCGTTTCTGATGCTCGTACGATGAGAGCTCCTCGAAGCGCGAAATCCGCGCCTTGCTCTTCGTCTGCCGTCCTCGTGCGCTTTGGCGCACCCATTCGAGCTCTTTTTGCATCGCCTTGATGCGCGCCACCTCCTGCTTGGCTTCGGTCGCGAGACGCTGCTCTTTTTGCTCGAGCCACGATGAGTAATTGCCCTTCCACGGAATGCCGTAGCCGCGGTCGAGCTCGAGAATCCATTCCGCCGCGTTGTCGAGAAAGTAGCGGTCGTGCGTGACAGCCATTACCGTCCCGGGAAACTTCTGCAGGAACTGCTCGAGCCAGTCGACGCTTTCAGCATCCAGATGGTTTGTCGGTTCATCGAGCAACAGCATGTCGGGCTTCGAGAGCAACAGCCTGCACAGCGCGACGCGACGCTTCTCGCCGCCGGAGAGCGTGGCGATCTTTGCGTCCCATGCCGGAAGACGAAGTGCATCGGCGGCAATCTCCAGTTGCAAGTCGGCATCCCCGCCCGAGCTTGCGATGATCGCCTCGTACTTCGCTTGGTCCGCCGCGAGTTGCTCGAAGTCCGCATCGGGTTCGGCGTACGCCGCGTAGATTTCTTCGAGCCGCGCTTTTGCGTCCGTCAAGTCCGCCAACCCTTGCAGCACGGCATCGCGAACGCTTGTCTGCGGATTAAGTTGCGGCTCTTGCGGCAGAAATCCGATGCGGAGGTTCGGCATCGGCACCGCCTCGCCTTCGTATTCGGTATCGACACCCGCCATGATCCGGAGCAGCGTCGACTTGCCCGACCCGTTCAATCCGAGCACGCCGATCTTCGCGCCGGGAAAGAACGAGAGCGAGATGTCCTTCAGGATGACGCGCTTGGGCGGAACGATCTTGCCCACGCGATTCATCGTGTAAACGTATTGCGCCATGGTTTGCGAGATTTCGGTGTTGTGCCGAATTATCGCAGCACGGTGAAAGTAGGGTCAGACTCCACTTTGCGAAATTAGGGTCAGACTCCAATTTCGACAGTCTCTTAGGTAGGGCACAGAAGGGCGAGCGAAATTGGAGTCTGACCCTACCAAAAAAACGAGGCGGCCGATTTCTCGTGCCGCCTCTCCCTGAGCGAGACTACGTTCTTATCGGGTTGCGCTTGTCGGCAACACGTTCACGGCGCTTCCGCCAGCCTGGGAAGTTGCAATGGATCCTGCGAGCTCGGCGTTCACATGCAGCATCCGCCAACGTTGTTTGTCGATGTCGTATTTCGTTGCAACGCCGATGCTCTCCTGCTTCTTGGTCTCGATCAGCGCGTTCGTTTTGGTCAGCTCCGCTTCGACGTTTTCGAGCTCGCGCTCGAGGGCAGACGGAGCACCCTTGTTGCCAGCCGTCGGTTTCTTTTCGAGGATCTCCTGCTGCCGTTTCACGAGCGCTGCGGCGTAGACGCGCGCCGATTGCATCTGGCCGTCGATCGTCGTGAGCGCTCGCTGACGGGCCAAATCGAGATCCTCTTCGCGGGTATACGACGCAAGAAGCGCACGATCGCGCCGGGCAAGCACTTCGCGTTCCTTGGCTTCCTGCCGTTGGCGTTCCACATCGGCAGCGCGGACGCGTAATTCTTCAGGGGTCAGCGCGGCATCGGTCTTCTTGAGGTGCACGCCCTGCTTGTCGAGCTCGACATGACCGCGGTTGACTGCGTCGGCGGGCATCTTGTCGGAATAGTGGACGATGCCCTTGTCGTCGACCCATTTGTATGTGACCGCGTGTGCGTCGCGCGAGGCGGTGTAGGCGAGCGCCAGCAGCAGCAACACGCCGGCGAGAAGGACCGAGCGCCTCCAGTCGTTGCGCGAAGGAGACGCCGGAGCGTCATTCTTCGCTCGTTCAACCTGCGGATATTGCGAATCTGTGTTCATCTGATGTCGTCCTCTTGCGGTTCATCGCGCGCCGTATTGCGCGCGGTACGCCGCGACTGGCGACGCATGCTGCGTCAAATCGCTCCGTCCCGCGATGAACGTCATCACATCGTCCAGCGTGGCGATCGCCACCACGGGTATGCCGAACGTTTCCTGCACTTCTCGCACTGCCGACCGCTCGCCTTGTCCTCGTTCCATCCGATCGAGCGCAATCAGAACGCCGGCCGGCGTTGCACGGTGTGCGCGAATCAATTCGACCGATTCGCGCACCGAAGTTCCCGAGGTGATGACGTCATCGACAATGACGATTCGTCCGTTTAACGGCGCACCGACGACGACTCCGCCTTCACCATGATCCTTGATCTCCTTGCGGTTGTAGCTGTACGGCAAATTGTGCCCAATTTCGGCCAGTCCAATGGCAGCGGCCGCCGCCAGCGTGATTCCCTTGTAGGCGGGACCGAAAAGGCCGTCGCAGGCGACGCCCGAGTCGACAAGTGCCCGCGCATAAAATCGGCCGAGCTCTCGCAAACTCTCGCCGTCGCTGAACAGACCGGCGTTGAAAAAGTATGGACTCTTGCGCCCCGCCTTCGTTACGAATTCACCGAAACGTAGCACTTCGCGTGCCAATGCAAACGCGAGAAAATGCTGGCGGAAATCACTCATTCGTGGACTGCGTCTTGAACGATTCTGTCGAGTATAGCGAACCGGCGTAACGCCGCGCTCATGTACACTCCCCGCCCTTGCAATTTGTAGCGCACGATGCGAATCATCACGCTCAATGTCAACGGTTTGCGCGCTGCCGAGCGCAAGGGCTTCGCACGCTGGCTGGCGCGCGCCGAGCCATGGGACGTCGTCTGCGTACAGGAGATCAAGTGTCTCGAATGCGACGTGCCGCGCAGCTTGCGCGCGCCACGCAAAGCGCACGCGACCTTCCACGCAGCCGAACGCAAAGGCTATAGCGGCGTCGCGCTGTATTCGAAATCGCCGCATCGTCACATCGCCGGATTCGGACACGACGAATTCGACCGCGAAGGTCGTTTCCTCCAGGCAGATTTCACGGACTTGTCGATCGTGAGCTTGTACTTGCCGTCAGGGTCGAGCGGACCGCATCGACAAGCGTCGAAATACCGTTTCCTCGAAGTGTTTCTTCCTCATCTCGGACGGCTCGTCGGTTCCGGCCGTGAAGTGATCTTGTGCGGCGACTGGAACATCGCGCATCAACCGATCGATCTCAAGAACTGGCGCAGCAACCAAAAGAATTCGGGCTTTCTGCCGGACGAACGTGCATGGCTCACGCGCGTTTTCGATGAGCTGGGATTCGTCGACGTCTTTCGCCGTGTCGACGCGCGGCCGGAGCAGTACACGTGGTGGTCCAATCGCGGCCAGGCGTGGAAGAAGAATGTCGGCTGGCGCATCGACTATCAGATCGCCACGCCCGGCATTGCGGCGTCGGCGCATGCGGTTTCGATCTACAAGAACCGGCGATTCTCGGACCATGCGCCGCTCGTGATCGATTACGCGTTCGAGCTCCGCTAATCTATGACGCGGCGCCGGTTTAGAACATGCTGCGCATTACCGATCTGACGCTTTCGCGCGGCACGAAAAAGCTCTTCGACGGCGCCAATCTCACGCTTCCCGTCGGCCACAAGACGGGGCTCATCGGGGCTAACGGCTGTGGCAAGTCGACTCTCTTTGCTGCGATTCGCGGCGAGATCGCGCCGGATTCGGGCGCTATCGAGCTGCCGCCGAAGTGGAAGCTCGCGCACGTGGCGCAGGAGACGCCGGCCGTCGAAATTCCCGCGATCGATTATGTGATCGACGGCGATCGCGAGCTCCGCGACGTCGAACGCGCGCTGGCCGCAGCGAGCGCGGATCATCAACCGCAACATGACCATCTAGGGCACGGCAGCCGTTTGGCCGAGCTGCATCATCGATACGAAGTACTCGACGGCTACAGCGCGCGCGCTCGCGCAGCCACGCTGCTCGCGGGTCTCGGCGTACCCGAGCATCGACAAAGCGATCCCGTGGCAACGTTCTCCGGCGGGTTCCGGATGCGGCTCAATCTCGCGCAGGCGCTGATGTGTCCGTCCGATCTGCTGCTGTTGGACGAGCCCACGAACCATCTCGATCTCGACGCCGTGCTATGGCTCGAAGACTGGCTCGTCCGCTATCCCGGTACGCTCTTTCTCATTACGCACGACCGCGACTTCCTTGATGCCGTCGTGCGTTCGATCGTTCATGTCGATGCGCGCAAGCTGCGCGTTTACGCCGGCAACTACACGCAGTTCGAGCGCGAGCGCGCGCAAGTGCTCGCGCAGCAACAGGCCGCGTACACGAAGCAGCAACGGCAGATTGCGCATCTGCAGGCGTTCGTCGATCGCTTTCGCGCCAAAGCGACGAAGGCGAAGCAGGCGCAAAGCCGCATCAGAGCCATCGAACGAATGGAGCTGATCGCCGCGGCGCACGTCGACAGTCCGTTCGAATTTTCCTTCGCGCCGGCGACCATTGCTGCGCACCAGCTCGTACGCCTGGATCACGCGACGCTCGGCTACGCCGATAATGCGCCGGTACTGGCGGATGTCGAATGGAGCATTCTGGCCGGCGCACGCATCGGATTGCTCGGGCCCAACGGCGCCGGCAAATCGACGCTGTTGAAAGGGATCGCGGGCGCGCTTCCACTCGAGGCGGGCAAACGGATCGCGCACCAGAACCTGCGAATCGGCTATTTCGCGCAGCATCAGGTCGATGCGCTGCGCATCGACGACTCGCCGCTTGGGCATTTGCAGCGGCTCGAGCCCGCGACCCGCGAGCAGGCGCTGCGCGACTATCTCGGCGGTTTCGACATTCGCGGCGACATGGCGACGGCGTCAGTCGAGCGCCTTTCCGGCGGAGAGAAAGCGCGATTGACGCTTGCATTGATCGTCCGCAACCGTCCGGATCTGCTACTCCTTGACGAGCCGACAAACCATCTCGACATCGAGATGCGCGAAGCGCTGACCGAGGCGCTGCAGGATTATGACGGCGCGCTGATTGTCGTCGCGCACGACCGGCACCTGCTGCGCGCCACCGCGGATGAGCTTTGGCTCGTCGCGGATGGACGCGTTGCGCCGTTCGAAGGCGATCTCGACGACTATGCCGATTGGGTGCTGGGACGACAGCGGCGCACGCAACCGGATTCGCGCGCAGACACCCGCCCGAGCGACGACCGCCGTGCGCAAAAACGTGCCGAAGCCGATGCGCGAGCGCGGCGTTCATCGGCGCGCAAGCCGCTGCTCACGCGGCAGCGAGCGCTTGAGCGCGAGATGGACACACTGAACGCCGAGAAGAAGACGATCGACACGTGGCTCGCGAGCAGCGACGCTTACGCCGGCAACGCGCGTGAAACGCTCAAGACCACGCTTGCGCGGCAAGGCGAGCTCACCTGGCAGCTGGCGCGTCTCGAAGCGGAATGGCTCGAGCTCGCCGAAGCGCTGGAGCGACAGGCCTAGCCCGGATATCTCACCAGACCGGCCACCCTTCGATGGAAGCCTTTGTCAATTCAGCGCTCTCTCCCTCTACGCCAGACGTGCGGCTCGCACATTTGGCCTGCGCGGTTTTTGGCGGCCGCTTTGCACCTGGCTCGGGCTTGCCCTCCTCGCCAATAGTCTCTGCTATTGGCTTCGTTGGCTGCAACCGATCCAGGCCGCAAACCATCTCGCCAAATTCCCGCGCTCCGGTGAAACATCCGGCCTAACCGACGAACGGTCCGGGCCGGTAGAACAGGTAGAGCCCGAAACCCAGCGTGTCACGTCCCCAGCGCAGATAACCATCGCGCCAACGGCGAACGCGCTCGAGAAACGCCGGCGTGTCAGGATCCTCCGGCTGCTCGCGCGCGTAGCGCTCGATCGACCGGCAGTATTTCCATTCGTATTCGTCCCATTCGTCGAGCGAAGCGGTCGTCGCGTGCATCGGAATGAGACCGGCGTCGATACCGACGCGAACGTTGCCGCGGTGATCGAGAAACTCGCCTTCGCTGCCGTCGAGCAGCGCCAGGTATTCCGCAGGCGGCTTTTTCCGCCAGAATCCCTCGCCGATCAACACGTAGCCGCCGGATTTGGTCCAGACCTTGAGCTGGTTGCAGACCCCCGCCATGCCGCCGGCGATTCCGCCGCCGCCCAGCATCACCGAAAGATGAAACGTCTCGGGGTCGGCGCGAAACTCACGAATGTCGATGTCGTCCAGGTGCAACTTGGCCAGTGCGCCGGTCCATTCGGCTCGCTCGCGCGCGGCGTCGAGCATCATCGAGGAATTGTCGACGGCGACGACGGTCGAGCCAAAGCGCTCAATGATCCGCAACGAAAGCTCGGCCCGGCCGCAGCCAAGGTCGAGCACGCGTGAAGAGGCGTCGAGCGGCAGCAGATCGAGCAGGCGCTCGACCTTCGTGGGAGAGATCGGATTGCAATAATCGTGGTCGCGGTGCGCGATCGCGCTGAATTTCTGCCGGTTCATCGGTCGATTTTCGTCAAGGGTTCTCTCCACGGCGCAACACGCCACAGCAACGCCATTCCCGGAAGCGCCAACAGCGCGCACAGCAGGAAAAAATCGAACCAGCCGATACGCTCGACGATCCAGCCTGTCGTCGAGTTGATCAACGTGCGCGGAACCACGGCGAGGCTCGTGAAGAGCGCGAACTGGGTCGCCGTGTAGCGTGGATCGGTCGTGCGCGCGATGAAGGCGATGAAAGCGGCGGTGGCGAGACCGACCCCGAGCGCTTCGAAGCCGATGACGAGCGCGAGCAGCACGCGGTCGGCGCGATGCTCATGCGCAAGCAACGCAAAGCCCAGGATCGATACGAGCTGCACGGCGCCGAACAACCACAATCCGCGATTGATGCCGATCCGGATCATCCAGAGACCGCCGAGCAATCCGCCGGCGACGCTCGCCCAGAGTCCCGCATTCTTCGCAATCAAACCAATTTCGGATTTGGTGAAACCGGTGTCGAGATAAAACGGCGTCGCCAGCGCCGTCGACATGCTCGCACCTAAGTTGTACAGGAATATGAAGGTCAGAATCAGCAGCGCCTGACGCCACCCCGCGCGCGTGATGAATTCGTGAAAGGGCTCGACGACCGCCTCGGCGAGCGTTCGCGGCGCGCTCCGCGCAAGCCGAGGCTCGTTCACGACAAGCGTGTTGACGATGCCGGGCAGCATGAACAGCGCGGTGATCGTGAACACGCTTTGCCACGCGATGTGGTCGGCGAGGATCAGCGCGAGCGCGCCGGGTATCAGGCTCGACACGCGGTACGCCTGCACGTGGATGGAATTGCCGAGCCCCAGCTCGGCGTCGGGCAGAAGCTCCCGGCGATAGGCATCGAGCACGATGTCCTGGCTGGCGGAGAGGAACGCGACCACCGCGGTGAGCCATGCGATCGTCCACAAATCGAACCGCGGATCGAGCGCGCCGAACATCGGAATGCATACGAGCAGCGCGATTTGCGTGATCAGCATCCAGCCGCGCCGGCGGCCCAGCACCGGCAACGCGTAGCGGTCCATCAGCGGCGACCACAGGAACTTCCACGTGTACGGCAGCTGCATCAGCGTGAACAGACCGATCGACGTCAGATCGACTTGTTCGGAGCGAAGCCACGCCGGAAGAAGATTGATGAGCAGCCACAGCGGCAGGCCGGACGAAAAACCGGTGAACACGCAGATAAGCATCCGCCGGTTGAAGATCGCGTCGCGCCATGATGGCGTAGCGGGTGCGATGCGGGAAGCGCTGGTTACAGGGTCAAGTCGCGGAATTGACGTGTCGGTTACGGAGGCGGTGGGCGGCGCTGGCATGGCGCCATTGTAGCCGCGGATCAACGAACGTTAACGCCGGTTATCCGCGGCAACGCGACGCACGTCAAGGTTCTAGCCGCGCCGGAAACGATAGATTGCGAGCTCGCCAAGCAAGTTGGGAAGCATGCGCACGCGCTTGCGGCCGGCGAGCACGACACGGTCTTGCAGAACGTATTTGCGCGCCGCGAGGAATGCATCGAAGTCCGCCACCGTGCACAAATGGATATTCGGCGTGTCGTACCACTGATACGGCAACGATTTCGACACTGGCATCCGGCCGCGCATGATTTGCGCGCGATGCGACCAGTGTCCGAAATTGGGAAAGGTCACGATCGCTTCGCGCCCGACGCGCAGCATTTCCGCGACGATGACCTCGACATGGCGCATCGCCTGCAATGTCTGCGACAGAATCACGCAGTCGAATGACGCATCGTCGAAGCCGGCAAGCCCGCGCTCCAAGTCGCTCTGGATGACATCGATACCGTTTTCGAGGCTGGCGAGCACGCCGGCATTGGCGATTTCGATCCCATAGCCCGTCGCGCCACGCGCGGTGCGCAGGTACGCAAGCAGGCTCCCGTCGCCGCACCCGAGGTCCAGCACGCGCGCACCCGAGCCGATCCATTGCGCGATCGTCGCGTAATCAGCGCGCGCAACGCCATTGGTCTGCATCGATCGCGATAGTCGGCGCGGCTTCGGCGACGAAGGCTCAGTCTCGGCGGCGATTCGATCGAAATACGCGCGCACGACAGCGTGATAGTGACGGTCGTCGAGAAGGAACGCGTCGTGACCGTGCGGCGCGACGATCTCCGCGTAGGAAAGGCGGCGCTTGTTGCGGACGAGCGCTTTCACGATTTCGCGCGATCGCGCAGCCGGGAAGCGCCAATCGGTGGTAAATGCCGCCACCAGAAATTCGCACGTCGCCGTCGACAGCGAGCGCGCCAGATCGCCGCCGTGCGCACTCGCCGGGTCGAAGTAATCGAGCGCCTTGGTGATGCGCAGGTACGTGTTCGCATCGTAGTAGTCGGCGAATTTCTCGCCTTGATAACGGAGGTACGATTCGATCTGGAATTCGGGCGCAAACGAAAAATTGATGCCGTCGCGCAGCTGGCGCCCGAATTTCGCCTCCATTTGCTCATCCGACAAGTACGTGATGTGGCCGATCATGCGGGCAACGCGCAGTCCTCGGCGCGGCGTCGCGCGATGCGCGTAATAGTCGCCGCCGTGGAAATCGGGGTCGGTCATGATCGCTTGGCGCGCCACTTCATTGAACGCGATGTTCTCGGCGGACAAATTGGGCGCAGCCGCGATGACCAGCGCGTGGCGAATGCGTGTCGGAAATCGCGTCGCCCACGCCAGCGCTTGCATTCCCCCGAGGCTGCCGCCCATGGCGGCGGCCCAACGCTCGATTCCGAGATGGTCGGCGAGGCGCGCTTGCGCATCGACCCAATCCTCGACGGTGACGAGCGGGAAATCGGCGCCATACGGCCGTCCGGTTTGCGGATCGATCGATTGCGGGCCAGTCGAACCGAAGCAACTCCCTAGATTGTTGACGCCGACGACGAAGAAGCGATTGGTGTCGAGCGGCTTGCCGGGGCCGATCATGTTGTCCCACCAACCGACATTGTTCGGGTCGTCGGCGTAGTAACCGGCAACGTGATGCGACGCGTTCAGCGCATGGCAGACCAGCACGGCGTTGCTGCGCGCGGCATTCAGCTCGCCGTAGGTCTCATAAGCGAGCTCGTACTGCGAAAGCGCGCGACCGCATGCCAGCGGCAGCGGCGTTTCAAAGCGGGCGATCTGCGGGCGCGCGATGCCGACGCTGTGCGCAGCAGACGCGTCGGATAGTGGCGTATCGGATGCGACGGTGGTGGCGGAAAACGACGGCATCATGGGCAACAACCGGGAACAAAAAACCCGACCAGCGGCTGGCTAATCGGGTTGGCAGGGATTTATCCTTGACCACACCGCTTTAGCCGTATTTGTAACGCGCCCGCAAGCTGGCTCAAATCGGCGCAGAAAGGATTTTAGCTCGGATGCCCCGCGATTGGGAAATCGCCGCGGTTCGCTCGGTGGCCCGCATCGTTGCGATGCTATCGCTCATCACGGGTTTCTCGTCAGATGCGCAAAACGCCGCCAATGGCGCAATCTATTACCAATCGTTTCCACATCGTGCGCGGATTGCCACAACCCCGATCCCACGAAGGACCAATACCGCGACACGGGGTCGGGGGGCGTCAAGTCCGGCGCGAATCGCGCCGATCTCATCATCGGCGGGATCACGACGCCGGGTGCCTACACCGACGGCAAGACGGACATGTACGACCTGCTCTATCCGCTGTACATCCAAAATACGACGCAATGGGACGCGATGATCGCCGACATTGCAGCCTACCTCGGCCAGGTCTTCGGCGTCGCGCCGCCGACCGTCGCTGTGGTCGAGTACCACCACACGAGCTTCGATCACTACTTCGTCACGACGATTGCCGACGAGATCACGAAGCTCGGCAACGGCACGTTCACCGGCTGGTCGCGCACCGGCCGCTCATTCAACGTTTATCCGTCGACGAGCGCGCCGATGGGAAGTGTGCCGGTCTGCCGTTTTTTCAGCACGTCGTTCGCACCCAAGAGCTCGCACTTCTATACGCCCGCAGCGAGCGAATGCGCGATCGTCAAGAGCAATCCCGATTGGCTCTACGAGGGCGACGTGTTCAACGTCATGCCGGCTGTGCTCGCCGATGGCTCGTGTCCGGCCAACGCGCTTGCGGTCTATCGGCTCTACAACAATGGTCAGGGCGCAGCGCCCAATCATCGCTACACGACCGACGCAGCGATTCGCATGCAGATGATCGCGCAGGGCTGGATCCCGGAAGGATACGGTCCGCTCGGCGTCATCATGTGCTCGCCGCCTTAGCGCGTGCGGACCGGTGCAATTTGCCCGCAGCGTCGATTGCGAGATAGTCGAACGATTGCGCATCGAGAAACGCCGGCGCGCGTTCTTCGAACAGCATCGCGATCGTCGCGCAGCTTCCCGCCACGACGCAGAGCGGTGCAACGACGCTGACGCTTTGCCAATGCGTGACCGGCATGCCGCTGCGCGGATCCAGGATATGACAGTAACGCCGGCCGTCGAGATCGAAATAGCGCTCGTAATCGCCGCTGGTGGCAACAGCACCGTCGTCGACTTCGAGCAGCGCAACTGCGCGATAGGGCGCGCGGGGATCGCGAATACCGACAAGCCACGGCGAGCCATCGGGTTGGCCGCCGATCGTGCGAACGTCACCGCCGAGATTCACCAATGCGTGCGCGATGCCGCGCGCGGAACAAATCGTTGCCGCACGGTCGGCCGCGTATTCCTTGCCGATACCGCCGAAGTCGATCTCCATTCCCTCTCGCGGCAGGCGAACCCCGTGGTCGTCCCATTCGATATCCGACCATCCGATGGATGCCCGCGCCGCCGCCAGGGCATCGGCCGACGGGACGCGAGCAGGCTTCGCCCGAAAATCCCAGACCCGCCGCAACACGCCCGATGTGATGTCGAATCGGCCCTCGCTTAACCGGAAACATTGATCGGCGTAACGCAGGAGCGCGGCGGTTTCGGCATCGATGGCGACGCGTTCGCGACCTGCCGCGCGATTGATCCGTGTTGTAACGCTGTCATCGCGATAGCGCGAATACTTCGCCTCGATTCGCGCGACGTCGGCAATCGCCGCCTCCGCCACGCGCTCCGCGAGTTGTCCCGACGATGCGAACAGCTGGAGGTCGTGCTCCGCCGCCATCGCGTGGAATTTGAAACGAAATAATCTCGGCGATTCCATCAGCGTCACACGCACCTAATCTAGGAGTGGGGCCGGCGACGTACAATTGCCATGACCATGAATTGCCCTTTCGTGACAATCGCTGCAACGGTCGCCCTCGCCACCGCGTCGAACGTCGGCACGGCCGCGGAGACCGCGCCCGCGAAGAAGCCTGCCGCGTCGACCAGCCTCAACGCGATCGACCGCGGCAAATACATGCTCATCGTCGGCGGTTGCAATGACTGCCATACGGCGGATTTCACGGCGCGCGCGGGCGATGTTCCCGAACGGGAATGGCTGAAGGGCAGTGGGAAGCTCGGGTTCAGCGGCCCTTGGGGCACGACATACGGATCCAACCTTCGTCTCGTGCTGTCGACGATGACCGAGACCCAGTGGGTGCGATACGTGAAGGACCTGAAGACGCGCCCACCGATGCCATGGTTCAACCTCAATCAATGGACCGACGCGGACCTGCGCGCATTCTACAAATACGTGCGGAGCCTGGGCTCTCCCGGCGAAGCTGCGCCGGCGTATGTGCCACCCGAAAAAACGCCGGCGGCTCCGCTGATCCAATGGCCGAAGTAAAGGCGCGATCAGAACGTCTTCGCAACGCCGATCGAAATCCAGCGCGCTGAAACCGGCAGCAAGCCTCCACTGCCGCTGCCTCCCAAGCGCCAGCTCGAGCGCTGCTGGTAATAGCTGAACGAGACATCGGCGCTCCACCCGTGATCGAACTGCTTGTCGACGCGAATGGATGGCGTCAGTGCACCAAACGCCGAGAGCCGGGTGTCGGCCGTGTACGGCTCGCCGGGAACCAAGCCGTTGCCGAACGGCGGCCCGAAAAAGAAATCGGCGGCGCTTTGCGTGTAATAGCGGAGGCTCGGCGTCACCGCGAACGCGTTCGGCAGCGGCTGATACCACGCGAGCTCGAATGTGTGCGAGTGATCGCCGAACGAGTCGTGGATATAGCGATACAAGAGCTTGAGCGTCGCGTCGGCCGACGATACGTATTGATTGAATCGCGTGAGCCACGCGAGTGTCCGGCGATGATCGGGCCGCGTATCGAGCAATTTGTACGGGTCCGAGTAATCACCGTGGCCGGCCGAATAGGTGATATTCGATTGCACGATCGCATTCGCATTCATGACTTGGGTTACACCGACCAGGAAATCGAGCGTTCGACGCTGGCCGTTGTCGATCGGACGATCGGTGGGATGGATCGCATCGCTCGTGCCGGCCAGTCCGAACGCAAATGTGCGATTCTTGTCCGCGGTCCACGTGCGCGCTTCCACCGACAATGCGTGCGAGATGTAGTCGCGCTCACGCGAATAGGCGCCGCCGACGCCGAGCGCGAAGCGATCGAAATACTTGGTCACCTTCACGTCGCCGGCGGTCCGGTAATCGGTGACGCCGAGTCCCGACGCGCCCGACAGCGTGTTGAACGCCAGCGGTGACGCACCCGACATGCTGTCGTAAACGACCGTCCCCTCGAGCGCGAGATCGTCGGACAGCGGCCGCAGCACATACAGTGACGGGCTCCGTACGCTCATCCGGTTAGCGCCGGGTTGCCAATCGCGATAATCGAAATACTTGAGTGCGATCACGCCCTGATCCGGCGCGGTCTGCGCCGCGACGGCCAGCGGCAACATGCCGGGAAGCGCGAGCGCCGCCGAAAATAGGGTCAGACTCGACTTTTCTTCGATCGCTCGCGGAATCGGCGCCATGTGCGGAAAAGTCGAGTCTGACCCTATTTCAATTGCAGCCACATCCGCCCCCGCCGATACCGTAGCCGCCGCCAGCCCCTTCCTTGCTGGTGTAGATGTGCTGCGTCGCTTTCGCGTCGAGTGGATCGGCATCGAATTGCATCTCGCGCTTCGCAAGCTGGCCCTTTTCCCAGGGCTGCGGAGGGCTTATCGTCGCGCAACCCGCCGTCGCGAGCAGCGCCAAGACGCACAGCGTCCAGAGGCCGGCCTGAACGACTCCCACGCGCGCGCGCATCAACGCGGAGCCAGCAACGCACGAATCTTTTGCTCGAGCATCGTGGGGCTTTCGTCGCGGAAACCTTGCTCGACGGCCGACACGTTTCCGCTTTGGTCGATCACGTACGAGCTCGGCATGCCTTTGACCGCATAGGCAGCCGGGACAGCGCCCGGCGCATCGTAGACGACGGTGAATTCGGCAGGCATTTCGCCCAAGAATTGCATCGCGTCGTCACGCTTCTTGTCGACATTGATCGCGACGATCGCCAAGCCTTGGGCGCCATACTTGCGATTCATTGCGTTCATCCAGGGAAACGAGCGCCGGCACGGGCCGCACCACGACGCCCAGAAATCGACGTAGACGACTTTTCCGCGCAATCGCTCGAGCGCGACCGTATCGCCAGCGGCAGTCGGCAGCGCAAACGGCGGCGCACGTTCGCCCACGCCGACGGCAGCGGCGATCGTCGAAACAAGTGCACTGCAGGCAAGTGCACAGGCACGCCACGTGCGCATCGAAATCATGGCGGAAGGATGTTGCGACGCTCAGGCAAACAGCGTGTGGCGCGCCGCATTCCAGCTCACGCGTTCAGCTTCTCGATCAGTGCCAGCACCTTGCGCGGCTCGCCGGCACGCCGAATCCGATCGACGATTGGTTTTGCAGCGCTCACATCGCTTTGCAGGACGCGCTGCTTGACGTTCAAAAGATGCGCCGGATGCATCGAGAAGTTCGTGAGCCCCATGCCAAGCAACAACCGCGTCAACAGCGGGTCGCCCGCCATCTCGCCGCAAACGGCAATCGACACCTTCGCCTTTTTCGCCGTGCCGATCGCGAGCGAGAGGAGCCGCATGACCGCCGGATGCAATGGATCATAAAGATGCGATACCGCCTCGTCGGCACGATCGACGGCGAGCGTGTACTGGATCAGGTCGTTGGTGCCGATCGACAAGAAATCCAGTCTCTTCAGGAACGCGTCCATGGCAAGCACCGCCGCCGGAATCTCGATCATGCCGCCGACCGCGACGCGGGAGTTGAACGGCACTCCTTGCTCGCGCAACGTCTCCTTCGCCTGCGCCAGCATGGCGAGCGTCTGATCGATTTCGCTGGCCGACGCGAGCATCGGGACCAGGATTTGCACGTTGCCGTAATGCGACGCGCGGAGGATCGCGCGAAGCTGAGTCAGAAAAAGCCGCGGCTCCGCGAGGCAGAAGCGGACCGCCCGCAGTCCCAGCGCGGGATTGGGCGCAACGCGCGCCAAACCGTCCAATCCTTCTTTGTGTTTGTCGGCGCCGAGATCGAACGTACGTATCGTGACCGGTTTGCCGTCCATTCCGTCCGCGACCGCGCGATACGCCTCGAACTGCTCGTCCTCCGAAGGGAGGCCCGCGCGATTGAGGAACAGAAATTCGGAGCGGAAAAGTCCTACGCCGGTGGCGCCGTTTTCCAGCGCCTGCTCGAGATCGTCAGGAAGCTCGATGTTCGCCTGCAATTCGACGCGGACGCCGTCGATCGTTTCCGCCGGCTTCGTCCGCAGGCGCTTCAGCTTCTGCCGCGCGATATCGAGCTCGTTCTGCTTCAGCCGATATTCGGACAACACGGCGCGGTCCGGATTGACGATGACGACGTGGTTCGTGCCGTCAACGATCAGCAACTCGCCGTCGCGGATCAGTTGTCGCGCGTTATGCGTCGCGACAACCGCCGGCACATTAAGGCTTCGCGCGACGATCGCGGTGTGTGACGTGACGCCGCCCAGGTCGGTCAGGAAAGCGCCGTAATGATGATGCTTGAACTGGATGACGTCGGCCGGCGAGAGATCGTGGGCCACCAGAATCGTTTGCTCTTCGGCTTTCGTCACCGGCAACGTGCCCGGCCTACCCATCAACCGCTTGAGGACCCGCTCGCCCACTTGCACGACGTCGTTCTTCCGCTCGCGCAGATAGGAGTCCTCGATCTGCTCGAACTGCTCGACCAGGACGCCCATCTGTTGCGTCAGCGCCCATTCGGCGTTGCAATGCTGCTCGGCGATGATCTTCTTCGGCGCTTCGGACAGCGTCGGATCGTTCAAGATCATCCAGTGGACGTCGAGAAACGCGCCGAATTCGCCCGGTACATCGCCGGACGTCATCGCGGCGTGCAGCGTTTCGAGCTCGCGCTGCACTTCCTTTACCGCAAGCTCGAAACGCTCGATCTCGGCGGGGACTTGTTTGGTGGCAACCGCGTAGTGCGCGACCTCGAGCGTCGCGTGTGACACGAGCTGGGCGCGCCCAATCGCGACGCCGGCCGAAACGCCGACGCCGTGGAGCGCGAAGCTGACCATTACACAGCCTTATGGAAATGGTTGACGACCATTTCCATCAAGCTCTTCCGCGCCCGCGAGAGTGGCAGAGGGGACGGGGGTGAGGGTGCTCTGGTCCGCGGCGCTAGGCCGGCGCGCCGCCAAGTCCGTCTTTCAATAAACGCACGATCGCGGCCATCGCCGCGGATTCGTCCGGGCCGTCCGTTTCGACGCGAACCGTACTGCCGAACGCGCCCGCGAGCAGCATCATCTCGACGATGTTGCGAGCGCTTGCCCGTCTTCGTCGGCATACCAGCGCAACATTGCAGCGAAAGCGCGAGGCCAGTTGCACGATGCGGGCGCAAGCGCGTGCGTGAAGGCCCAGCCGGTGGGTAATCTCGATTTCGCGTATTTGCATGATGACGGATCCGCTCGGTGTAACAAGAAAATCCCCGACACCCCCGTAGCCGAAGTTCCTTATGGAGCGACCTTGTCATCGAATGGTTCCATCGTCCTTTGTAACTGGTCGCGAGTCGTGGCCTTCGCCCGGCACGCGCATTCCTTGGCCGGAGCCCTCATTCGTCCGCCGGAGCCCTCATTCCTCGGGCTCATTGGATTATCGCAGCGGAATGTGATGCATGCGTGTCGGCCTCACTCAATCGCGTGCCGACGCGCGGCCTCATTGGTCGTCCTGTTGAAAACCAGCGCTGCACGTCGGCCGGTCCCTGCTCGGCCTTGCCTCGCCGGCACGCTCATTCGCCCTCGCCGAAATTATCACCGATCAACGCGCAGATCGCCGCCATCGCCTGATCTTCATCAGGGCCCTCGATTTCGAGCATCACCTTCGATCCCCTGCCGGCGGCGAGCATCATTACGCCCATGATGCTCTTCGCGTTGACCTTGCGCCCGTTGCGCGAGATCTGCACCTCGCTCTGAAACTTGGCGGCGAGTTGCGTCAGCTTCGCTGATGCCCGCGCGTGCAGGCCGAGCTTGTTGACGATCTCAACTTCGCGCTGGTGCATAGACGGGTACCGTTTCGAACTGCAACACGCCTTCGCAGCCGCCTGAGACGGCCTTTTTGATCAGCGTGTCCATCCCCTTCGTTCGATAGGTGAATGCGCGCACCAGCATCGGCAGGTTCACGCCCGCAATGCCCTCAATGTGTCCCGGCTGCAACAATTTGACCGCGAGGTTGCATGGTGTCGCGCCGAAAATGTCCGAGAACACGAGGACGCCATCGCCGGTGTCGAGCGCTTGAACCGCAGCGCGTGCCTTTGGCAGAAGCGCCAGCGGATCGTCGGTCGCCTTCACGGAGAACGCTTCGAATTGCTGCGGCCGCGCGCCCAGCACATGGGTCACCGCCCTGATCAGGCTGTCGCCCAGGGTGTCGTGCGCAACGATCAGGACGCCGATCATCGAAAGATCCGCCGGGGATCCAGTACCGGTCTCGCTCGACATAGTAGCACGCGGATCGGCGAAGCCGCTGACAGCCATTCGCGTCGTGCGTCCATGCTGGGCGCTGTGATCCTCGCGAGTAAACGTTCACTTTCTATCCGACGACCGTGCATTTTATGATTACGCAATCCCCTCGATCAGCGCGTCCGCGAACATGCCGCCGACATCGAATCCCGACTGCTCGGCGATCTCGACAAAGCAAGTCGGGCTCGTAACGTTGACCTCAGTGAGGTAATCGCCGATCACGTCGAGGCCGACGACGAGCATGCCTTCGGACCACAGGTCCTGCGCAAGCGCCACACCGATTTCGCGATCGCGCGAGGTCAAGGGTCGCGCGATGCCGCGTCCGCCGACGGCGAGGTTGCCGCGCGTCTCGCCGGGCTTCGGAATTCGAGCCAGACAATAGGGCACGACTTCGCCGGCGATCAGGATGATCCGCTTGTCGCCGTCGATGATCTCAGGGAGATAGCGCTGCGCCATCACCGTGCGGGCGCCGTGATGCGAGACCGTTTCGATGATGACATTGCGGTTGGGATCGCCTTCGCGGACGCGGAACACAGAAACGCCGCCCATGCCGTCGAGCGGCTTGACGATCACGTCCTCGTGCTCGTCGATGAATTCCGAGACGCGTGATCCGTCGCGCGTCACCATCGTCGGCGCAATGAAATCGCGAAACCGCGCAATCGCCATTTTTTCGTTGTAGTCGCGGATCGCCCGCGGTCGATTGAAAATGCGCGCACCTTCTTGCTCGGCGGCCTCGAGCAGATACGTCGAATAGACATATTCCATGTCGAACGGCGGATCCTTGCGCATGATGACGGCCGCGTAATCCTTGAGCGCGCGTTCCTGGACTTCGCCGGCTTCGTACCAGTCGTGGTCGTCGCTTTTGAGCGTGAGCGGTGTCGCGCGCGCGCTCGTGACGCCGTCCTCCCAGTACACGTCCTGCTGCATGATCGCGAAGATGCGATGACCGCGCGCAGCGAGCGCGCGCATCATCGCCACGCTCGAGTCTTTGTACGCCTTGAGATGCGGCAGCGGATCGACGACGAAGGCGAAATCCATGGATGATCGGTCCGGTGCGTTATTTGAACCCCACGCTTGCGGCGCTCATGCTAACCGATTACGCGACCGCTTCGAATCAGGTCTGCATTGCGTCGTGCGCGACGAGACTGTTGGCTGCGGGCGGCGCGAATGGAGCCGACGATTGCGGCGCGGGCCGATTTCCGATGGCGACATCAATGACACGTCCGGCGTCGAGCGAGACGACAACGTCGGCGCATGCAGCGAGATCGTCGGGATCGTGGGTGATCAGAATCATCGGGATTTCATAGTGCGCCTGGATCGCCAGAAGCTCGGCGCGAAGACGGTTCTTCAGCATGCCGTCGAGCGCGGCAAAAGGCTCGTCGAGCAGCAAGACCCGCGGGCGCCCGACGAGCGCGCGCGCGACAGCCGTGCGCTGCCGCTGACCGCCGGAAAGTTGCGACGGGTAGCTGTCCCGGATATCGCTCAAATCGAACGAAAGCAGCACGCGTTCAACGCGACGCGCTTGCGACGCGCTCAACGGTCGCGGCCAACCGCGCGCAAACGCGCCGCTGACGTTTTGTGCGACCGTCCAGTGGGGAAACAACGCGTAGTCCTGGAATACATAGCCGACGCGGCGATCGCGCGGCGGCACGTCGATGCCGCGATTCGAGTCGAACCAGGTCTTGCCGTCGACGACGATGCGGCCTTTGGCGGGCCGCACGAGCCCCGCCAGCATCTGCAGCGTCAGCGTCTTGCCGGCGCCTGATGGACCGTAGAGCGCGAGGCGCGTGGTGTCCGCGGAGAACTGGACCGAGAGATCGAACCGCCGGCGGGCCGCCCGGACTTGCTTTTCGATGTGGACGTCGATGTGCATCGTTACACCGGGGCGATGCGCATGTGGCCGCGCCGTGCGAACAGATTTGCGGCGATCAGCAGCGAGACGCAGACCAGCGAAACGATGACGACAAGCGCGCCGGCCAGCGTGTCGTCGCCCGCGTTCACCGCTTCGTAGATCGCGATCGAGACGGTCTGCGTACGTCCGGGAATGTTGCCGGCGACCATCAGCGTCGCGCCGAATTCGCCCATCGCGCGCGCGAAGGCCAGCATCGCTCCGGCGATGACGCCGCGCCAGGCGAGCGGCAGTGTCACACGGCTGAAGACGGTCCAGCCGTTGTAACCAAGCGAGCGACCCGCCTGTTCGAGCGTCGGATCGACCGCTTCGAATGCGGCTCGCGACGCCTTGAATACCAGCGGAAATGCGACGATCGCTGCGGCTAGCGCGGCGCCTTCCCATGTGAAGACCAAATGGATGCCGAGGGTTCCCTCGAGCCATGCTCCGAAAGCGCTGCTGCGCCCGAACGCAACGAGCAGGTAGTAGCCGAGCACGGTTGGTGGCAACACGAGCGGAAGGATCAACAGCGCGTCCGCGGTATCGCGTCCCGGCATTCGCGTGCGAGCGAGCCAGTAGCCGGCGCCGATGCCGAGCACGCCGGCGATCAGCGTCGCGCAAACCGCGACTTTGAGCGTCAGCAACAGCGGGATCAGTACGGAAGACATGGCATCAGGGCGAAGCAAAGCCGTAGGAAGCGAGAATCTTTCTTGCTGCTTCGCTGCCGAGCAGGGCGACAAACGCGCGTGCTTCGTCGGTGTAGCGACTGCCTCGCAGGATCGCCACCGGGTAGCGAACAGGCATCGGGGTAGAAACCTCGATCGCGATCTTGACCTTGCCACCCATGACGGCAGCGTCGGTCGCGTAGACAAAACCGGCGTCCGCTTCTTCGCGAGCGACGTAATCGAGCACCTGCCGCACGTTCAACGCAAAGACGCATCTCGGCTCGATCCTGTCCCATAGTTGTGCGCGGACCAGCGCTGCTTTGGCATAACGGCCGGCCGGAACGGTACGTGGACTGCCCATCGCGATCCGACCAAAGGGCGGCAGCGCGAGTTCGCCGAGGCTCGACATTTGTTGACGACCGACCGGCACGATCAGCACGAGTCGATTGCCGGCAAAATCGCGGCGCGATCCGTCCAGGAGCAGTCCTTCGCGTTCGGCCCGGTCCATCGCATGCTCATCGGCCGCGGCAAAGACGTCGGCGGGCGCGCCCTTGGCAATTTGCGCGAGCAAGACGTCGGTTGCGGCGAAATTGAATACGACGCGGCTACCCACATGCTTCGCTTCGAATACCTTGCCGATGTCGCGGAAGGCGTTCGTCAAGCTCGCCGCGGCGGAGACCACCAATTCAGCGCCACTCGCCGGCGACGCGCTGGCAAGAATGAGCGGCGCCGCGATGGCAAACACCAGAATGCATATCGCCCATCGCGCCGTGACGGGCCTCGCCATATACGGCGGTATATTGCGCACCCCCAACTATAGCGCAGAAACGAAGCCCATGCCAACGTCATACGCGGTCGTCCTTCCGAGTACCGCGAATCGTCAGCCGATGATCAGTTTCGCCAGATCGGCGAGATCGGCGATTCCCGCTTTCGCCGCTTTTCGCTCGATGGAGCGATAGAGCCGGACCACGTGCCGACCCGTCGTCGTAAGCCGCGTTCCGCCACCGCGTTTGCCGCCGGCTTCCGCCTCGACGATCGGAGTCTTGAAGCAACGGTTCATCGTGTCGACGAGCATCCACGCGCGTCGATACGACATCCCGAGCCTTTTCGCCGCGGCGGTGATTGATCCTGTCGCTGCGATCGCTTCGAGCAAATCGACCTTGCCCGGACCGATGGCGATGTCGTCGCCTTTGGTGATGCGGACGCGAAATTGAATGGTCGCCGACGATCGCGGCATCGGGGTCAGGACGGCGCGATGGCAATCATCAAATCATCGAATGACGCCGGTGATCACTCCGCTGGCCGGCTCTTGGGCAGCGCGTTCAGCAGCGGCTGAATGATGTCCATCGGCAACGGAAAGACGATCGTGGAATTCTTGTCGGCGGCAATGACCGTCAACGTCTCCAGGTAGCGGAGCTGAATCGCCAGTGGCTGCTGCGACAGCACCTGCGCGGCTTCGAGGAGCTTCTGCGCCGCCTGGAACTCACCATCGGCGTGGATCACTTTGGCGCGCCGCTCCCGTTCGGCCTCCGCTTGCCGGGCGATCGCGCGGATCATCGACTCGTTGATATCGACGTGCTTGATTTCGACGTTCGCGACCTTGATGCCCCATGACAACGTTTGCGTGTCCAGCGCTTGCTGGATGTCGAGATTGAGCTTTTCACGCTCGGAGAGCATCTCGTCCAAAGCGTGCTTGCCGAGCACCGAGCGCAACGTCGTCTGCGCGAGCTGGCTCGTCGCACTTCGATGATCGACTTCTGCGGATCGACGATGCGGAAATAGACGACAGCGTTGACCTTGACCGAGACGTTGTCGCGCGTGATCACGTCCTGGCTCGGCACATCGAGCACGACGGTGCGCAATTCGACGCGCACCATCTGCTGGATGAACGGCACAAGGATGACCAGTCCCGGACCCTTGACCTTCCAGAATCGGCCCAATTGGAAGACAACACCGCGCTCGTATTCGCGCAGAATGCGCAGCGACGACGCGACGAGTACGACGATGATGACGACCAGGATCAGCGGCGGGATAAGGGCCATCTCAAGCTCCTTCGGCGGGCGCGACGCGCGGCAACATGCCATCGACCGCAACGACGCGGATCTTCTGGCCTCGAGCGAGATGACTGGACGTCCGCACCTTCCACGTCTCGCCGCGGATGTTCGCCCAACCGATTTCGTCGGAATCCTCGACCATCTCGCCGTCCGCGCCGACGAGCGATTGGACGCCGCTCACGAGCGGTGCGCGGCGCGCGCGCAGCGCCATCCGGCCGACGATGAGAATGAACCCCAACGTGACGAGGGCAACCGTCACGATCAGCGGCCATGGGATGCCGTAGCCCGGCAACTCGGTGTCGATCAACATCAGCGCGCCGACGGCAAACGCGATGACGCCGCCAACGCCCAATGAGCCGTACGATGGAAAGAATACTTCGCCGACGATGAACGCGATTCCCACGGCGATCAACGCGAGACCCGCATAGTTGACGGGCAGCATGTGGAGAGAATAGAGCGCGACCAGCAGGCAAAGAGCGCCGACGACACCGGGAAACACCAATCCGGGATGGCCGAACTCGAACAACAGACCATAAATGCCGAGCATCATCAGGATCAGCGCCATGCTCGGATCGGTGATGACCGCAAGCAGCCGATCGTGCCAATCCGGCTCGAATGCGATGACAGGGGCGCCGGCGGTTTGCAGCGTGTGCTCGCCGTTGGCAACCATGACCTTGCGGCCATCGACCTGGCGCAGCAGGTCGGTGACGTCGGACGCGGTCACTTCGATCACTTTCTGATCGCGCGCCTCGTTCGCGGAAATACTTGCTGCCTCGAGGACGGCCTTTTCGCCCCATTCGGCATTGCGGCCGCGAAGTTGCGCCAGGCTGCGGATGTACGCGGCAGCATCGAAAAACGCTTTGCGCTCATGCGTGTTCGTCGGGCCCGGCTCCTTCTTTTTCGTGGCGTCCGAGCCCGATGACGGCTCCGGTGCGGTGCCGCCGATGCCGATCTGCACAGGTGATGCAGCACCCACATTGGTGCCCGGCGCCATTGCTGCCAGATGACACGCATACAAGATGAAGGCGCCGGCGCTCGCCGCGCGTGCGCCAGACGGTGAAACGTATGCAGCGACGGGAACGGGGGACGCCAGAATATCCTGGATGATGCGCCGCATCGACGTATCGAGCCCACCGGGCGTGTTGAGCGTCAGCACAACCAGTTGTGCGCCGTCGCTCGCCGCGCGTGCGAGGCCGCGATGAACATAGTCGACGGTTGCGGGTCCGATCGCGCCGTCGATCGACAGCGTCAATACCGGCGGCGGCGCAGCGACGGCGAGCGTCGACGCGAATACGAGAACACCAATGAGTCGCGAAAGGAGCATGGCGACGGCTAGCGCGAACGGTGCGGACGTGGAAATGCAAGCGCTTCTGCCGGTGGCCATTATCCTCCCGTTCAAGAATCGATCCGGAATCGGCGAAGATTGAACGATCCGAGATCAATGTGCGAGCGACCGTCGACGATCCACTGCGCAAGCGCTTCGCCTATCGCTGCGGAGTGCTTGAAGCCATGACCTGAGCACGGTGACGCAACGATCACGCGCTTCGACTGCGGGTGCCGATCGATGACGAACCCGAAGTCGGGTGTCACCGTGTAGAGGCACGTCGCGGTCCTGCGACATCTGCTCGCGACACCGACGATATACGGTGCGACGTAGTCTCGGTACATCGCAGCGATTTCTTCGGGGAGAACACGGCGGTCGGCGGTTTCCGACGTTGTCGTTGAACCATATGTTTCCGTCGCGATCTTGATGCCGCCGTCAGGCCCATCGATCGCCGGAAAGCCGTAGACGCCTTGCGGCTTCTCTTGCAACTCCCAAATGAAAACGGGAAAGCGCTGCGGCGCAAATGCGCTCGCGTCGCCCTGAATATCGAACCAGTAGAGCACCTGGCGGTAGACGCTGAAAAGCTTCGCGATGTCGCGGCCGACCAACTGCGGCAGCCACGCTCCGGCGGCCACGATCAGGTGTCCGCAGGCGTACATGCCTTGATCGGTCGTCACGGTGACGGCCGAATCCGATGCGTCGAACCTGAGCACTTTTTCGTCGCGATGAATCGTTGCGCCGCCTTGCTGCGCCAATGCAAGCTGTGTCCGAATGCATTCTTCGGGTCGCAAGAAGCCGGCGTCGCGCTCGAAGTAGCCGACCTCATCATCAGCGACGTTGAAGGCAGGGAATCGGCGCCGGATCTCTGGTGCATCCAAAACTTCATGGTCGATGCCAAACTGTTCCGCTGCCGCGAGCGTGTTGGCAAAGAAGTTGTCGACGTGCGTGATCGATGTCTTCGCGGCGCTGGAGATGATCAACAAGCCGTCTATCGTCAGCAGCGACGCGTCGGTCCGCTTCTCGAGGTCGCGCCAGATCTCCTGCGATCGGAGGGCGAGCGGCGTGTACTGCGCGCCTTCGCCGATGGCGAGCCGCGTCACGCGGGTATCGCCGTGCGATGAGCCGTACGTGTGCGGCGGCGAGAATTGATCGATGCCGAGGACGTTGTGCTTTCGCGCAGCGAGCTGATAGACGGCCGCGCTGCCGACCGCGCCGAGGCCGAGAACGATGGTGTCGAATTGATCCATGGCGTATCGATATCCATCGTACACAGCTTGTCGGTCAAGGGCGTCACCGAATTCGCTGACAGCGCGCCCGTTTCGGTGTTCAATGCGCCGTCTCCTACTCGAGGACGATCATGAACCCGCACGACGTTGCCGGCTATTTCCCTCGCTGGACCCTGCGCCGTGACGGCGTGATTGCGGCTGACGAACGCCTGCCGACGTCGCAGACTGTTCTGCTCGGCTTGCAGCACGTCGTTGCCATGTTCGGCGCCACCGTGCTTGCGCCGTTGTTGATGGGCTTCGATCCCAACGTGGCGATCCTGTTTTCGGGCATCGGCACGCTGATATTTTTTGTTGCCGTCGGCGGACGCGTTCCGAGTTACCTCGGGTCGAGCTTCTCCTTCATCGCCGTCGTAATCGCCGCGACCGGCTACGCAGGCAGTGGGCTCAACGCCAACCTCCCGGTTGCGCTCGGCGGCATCGTGAGCGCGGGCGTGCTCTACGCGGCGATCGGCGTTGCCGTCATGCTCGTCGGCTATCAGTGGATCGAGCGGCTGATGCCGCCGGTCGTGACCGGCTCGGTGGTCGCCGTGATCGGGCTCAATCTCGCGCCGATCGCCGTGAAAGGAATCTCCGCAAACTCGCTCGACACGTGGATCGGCATCGCGACGATCCTCGCGGTGGGCCTCGTGGCAGTGCGAGCGCCCGGCCTTGCGCGCCGGCTGCCGATCCTCGTTGGCGGAATCATCGGTTATCTGCTCTACGCATTGCTCACCAACGGCGCCGGGTTGGGCAAGCCGATTGATTTTTCTACCGTCGTCAATGCGCCGTGGATCGGACTGCCAAAGCTTTCGTCCCCGGTCTTCGATGGAAATGCGATCGTGCTGATCGTGCCCGTCGCGATCGTGCTGGTCGCGGAAAATCTGGGTCACGTCAAAGCCGTTGCAGCGATGACCGGACGAAATCTCGACCCTTATCTCGGGCGAGCGTTTCTGGGAGATGGTCTGGCGACGATCGTCGCCGGTGCCGGCGGCGGCACCGGCGTGACGACGTACGCTG
>VBCG01000025.1 GCA_005881895.1 Betaproteobacteria bacterium | reverse complement strand
TCAGGAGCTCGGGCTCGAAGGAGAATTGCGCAAGGGCGGCGGGGCGGGCGGCTGACGAGCGTCTGCGCCAAAGATTTGGCTACGGCATCGGCGCAGTCGCGACTTCGAGCATGGCGCGCTCAACGATTTCCTCAATAACAATGTCCGGTCTCTCGCGCAGAATGAGCCCAGGGTCGAGTCGCCGCGCGCTGACATACACGATGCGGCTGAAATTCTTGGACAGCAAAGGAATGAGGGGAATCGCCATCGCGTTGTAACCGACCGCGGCGCCGAGCATGTTCCAGTGCGAATCAGTCGTGTAGTAAACGCGCTCGCGGACCTTCGCTGCCGCAAGCGGGGCGCGCAAGTCGACGAAGCGCACATTGCCGTCGGCCGAAATCGCAACCATCAGCCGCTCAAGCGGTGGAGGCGCATCGCCCTTCGCGACCCACACCGGCAAGTGTTCCGGGTAAATCGTGTATTTCTCGGGCACGATCGTCACGACGTACGCGATTCCCAGCGAGGCAAGGAATCGTTGTCGTCGTCGCAACTCAGTGACGACGGCTGCGATTTCGGCGTCGGAGATCGGGAACATGCCCCGATAATTGCGATCGATCGGCCGTCTTCGCCCATGAAATAGAGCCAATCGTTGCGGCCGAGCAGCACGTTGGGCGCGGGCGACACGCCGAACGCGTAGACGAGTGCAAGGTGATGCGCGCGAAGAAGGCTATTGCGCGCGCCAAAGCGATCACCGAATGCGCGCTCGAAGGTCGCGTTGAATGCGTCGCCTGAGGTTAGCGACGACCACGGCGTGATCGCGCGATTTTCGAACTCGAGCACCGGCTGCGCGGGCATTTTTAACGCGGCAAGACCGGTTAGCGCGAGGCCGACGACGAATACAAGCGCGAGCGCGAAATCACGCAGCGGATGCGTTGCGGGCGCGGGCACCGGCGACAAGACAAGCGGATCGGCGCGGTTGCTCATCAGAAACGGAAATAGATGAAGGGATTGTAGGTGCTGGCAGCCAACGTTGCAGCCGACGCCGCCAGCACCAACGCGAGCCAAGATAAGTCGGCGAAAAGCACGAACGAACCGCGGGTCGATGCCGTTGCGACCCGATCACGCCATACGCCGATCGCGCGCGCGAAGGGCGTCGCGAACACGATGCCAACTGCGAGCGTGGTGGCAACCAGCTTGTCAAAGTACTGCGCCAGCGGCAGGTGCACGGGATCTGCGATGCTCACACCCGCGAGCGCCCCGTAATAATCGAGCGCGTGCGCGAGCGTATCGCAGCGGAACAGCACCAACCGCCCATCACCACGGCAAGCGCATACACGTGACCGATCCATACGTGACGCTCCAGCGGATGGCCCAAACAGGCCCGCTCGAGGACGAGGAACACGCCGTGCCACGCCCCCCACAGAACGAACGGCCAGCTTGCGCCATGCCACAGGCCGCACAACAAGAACACGATAATCAAATTGGCGTAGGCGCGCCGCGCGCCGCGTTGATTGCCGCCAAGTGGAATGTAGAGGTAATCGCGAAACCAGTTAGATAGCGAAATGCCAGCGACGCCAGAATTCGCGCACGCTGCGTGAGATATACGGATAGTTGAAATTCTCGAGTATGCAGAAGCCAAACATCCGCATCAGACCGATTGCCATGTCCGAATAACCGGAAAAGTCGAAATAGATTTGCAGCGTGTAGCAGATGAGTCCCAACCAGGCGATCGGCGTCGTCAATTGAACGGCCGGGAGCGCGAAGATCTGGTCGGCAGTGGCGCCCAGCGTATTCGCGATCAGGACCTTCTTGCCGAGACCGAGGATGAAGCGGCGAACGCCGTACGCGAAATCGGCAAACCACGCGTCGTGCGCGACGAGTTGCGCGGCAATGTCGCGAAAGCGAATGATCGGACCGGCGATCAATTGCGGGAAAAGGAGGATGTAGAGCGCGAATGTCGGGATACTGGGCTGCGCCGCGGCGTTGCGCTTATAGACGTCTACGACGTACGAAATCGCGTGAAATGTGAAAAAGGAAACGCCGAGCAGTAGCGGAATCGCGTCGAGCGCCACCGGACCGAGCGCAAAGATCGGGGCTATCGTGTTGACGTTCGCCACAGCGAAATTCGCGTACTTGAAAATGGCAAGAGCGCCAAGATTGCCCGTGACGGCGAGTGCGAGCCGGCGTTTTCGCGTGGCGGGATTGTTCGCGCGGGCGATATGGAGGCCCATCCACCAGTTGAATGCGACAGAGCCAAGCACCAGCGCCAAATACTTCGCCTCGCCCCAGGCGTAGAAGACGACGCTGGCGGCAAGCAGTACGCCATTGCGCCACGCGCGGGGTACCACAAAGTAGGCGGCGAGCGTGACGGGCAGAGAAACAGGAAAAGAAACAGCGGCGACGCGAAGACCATGTTGCCGCGGGTCAGTCGTCGCGTAGTTCGACCAGTATCGGTGCGTGGTCGGAGGGCTTTTGTCCCTTGCGCGCGTTGCGGTCGATGCGGCACGACAAGCAACGGTCGATGAGCGGCGTTGAGAGCAGGATGTGGTCGATGCGCAAGCCGCAATTCTTCGGAAACGCGAGCTGGCGATAGTCCCACCAGCTGAACGTCTTGGGCGCCTGATCGAACAGTCGGAAGCTGTCGACGAGCCCTGCTGCGAGAAACGAGCGAAACGCCGCGCGCTCTGCGTCGGAGCACATGATCTGTCCCGCCCATAGCGCCGGGTCGTGGACATCACGATCGTCCGGCGCGACATTGAAATCGCCCGCCACGATGAGCAATGGATGGCGCGCTAGCGCATTCTTCAGGTGCGCGCCGACCGCTTCGCACCACGTCAGCTTGTATCGGTATTTTTCCGAGTCGACGACCTGCCCATTCGGCACGTACGCGCAGATGACGCGAATGCCGGCGACCGTCGCCGCGATCAAACGTTTCTGCTCGTCAACGAAATCGTCGACACCGGGGACGATGTCGACGACATCGAGACCTCTTCGGGCGAGGATCGCGACGCCGTTGTACGTCCGCTGACCTGCATGAAACACCTGATAGCCCGCGGCTTCGATCGGCGCAACCGGAAACTTGGCGTCTTCAATCTTGGTTTCCTGCAGGCAAAGGATGTCGGGGTCGTTTGACGCGAGCCAATCAATCAGCCGGGCAAGCCGCATGTTCAACGAATTCACGTTCCAGCTTGCGAGCTTCATGTTCGGGTCACGTTTTGCGGTTAGTACTTACATGCGGGCACCGCCGGCAGGCGTGACGACGATTTCCTCGCGTGCTGCAATCATCCATTCGATCTAGACGATTGTGACAGTTGGTTTCGTGCGGCGAAAGAACAGACTCCGCGGCGTGAGTTGAACCGCGCGCGGTGCGCGTCGGATGACGCCAACGACAGCGCTCCGCAGCATACAACGACCGGAGCGGTTGCACGGCGCGATCCTGCAACAACTTCAGTCAGGGATGCAGGTAAACGCTATGACGATCCGGCTCAAGAAATGGATGCTGATTTTATTCGCGTCGATCGCTGTCGGCGGTACGGCGCCGGCCTTCGCCGGTGGCGACTTGCGCCCGCCGGAGACCGATCCGACGCCGGGCGTCGCAGAGACGTCATTCGGCGCCTCAGTTGGCACCTCATTTGGTTCGCTCCCGCTGGTATTCGAGCAAAACGCGGGACAGAGCCACCCGAGCGTCCGCTTCGTGGGACGAGGCGCCGCTTTCGACGCATTTCTCACGGACGAAGGCACCACTGTCGTCGTCGGACAGTCACAACGTGATCGTGGTTCTGTTATTCAAATTCGCCCGATCCACGGGCGCAAATCAGCCGTACCGACGGCTTTGGAGCCGCTCGCTGGCACCACCAATTATTTTCTCGGCAACGATCCTTCGCAATACGTTCTCGATGCGAAAACATTTGCCCGCGTCAGATACGAGTCGGTCTATCCGGGCATCGATATGCTCTTTTATGGCACACAGCATGAGTTGGAGTACGACCTCGTCGTTGCACCCAAGGCCGATCCGCGAGCGATCGCGCTCGAGCTGCAGGGTGTCGATCAACTGACGGTTTTACCGGAGGGCTCGCTCGCGCTGCATACGCCGTCAGGCGACATCGAGCTCCGGAAGCCCGTTGCGTATCAGGATATTCGCGGAACGCGGCGGGGAGTCGACGTCCGCTACAAGGTGCTCGCAAAAAACCGAATCGGCTTTCGCTTGGGAAAATACAACGTGGGCTACGCCCTCGTCATCGATCCCATTCTCTCCATCTCGACCAACTTGTGGGGCGCCTCGACCGGCATCGCGCTGGATTCCGCCAACAACATCTACGTCGTCGGTTACACGTCGAAAAGCACCCTTCTTCCCGTCGCGGGAGGCTACCAGACGCAAGTGGCGGGTGATATGGACGCGTACGTCGCCAAGCTCAACCCCACTGCGACCGCCGCGATCTATACGACTTATCTCGGCGCACGCCGGTCGACGACCATGGGCCTGGCTATCGCAGTCGATGGCGCGGGCAGCGCGTTTGTGACGGGGACGACGAACTCTGCCGCCTTCCCGATCACACCCGGCGCGTTTCAATCGACCGGAACGAACTTCGTCACCAAGTTAAATCCCGCGGGCAACGCACTTGCCTATTCGACTTACGTAAGCGCTCCCGTTGCCGCAATGGCGGTCGACGCCGCCGGCAATGCGTTCATGACGGGAACCTCCTTTGGATTGGCAACCACTCCCGGTGCATTCCAGCCCACGAAGCTCGGTAGCAGGGCGCCGTACGTGGCGAAGCTCAACGCGAACGGTTCGGCGATGAGCTATGCGACGTATTTGGGCGGCAGCGCCAACGATGAGGGCAAGTCGATCGCCGTCGACGCCGCTGGCAACGCATACGTAATGGGCACCGCGCGATCGAATGACTTTCCGACGAAAAACGCCTTTCGTCCATCGCTTAGCGGACCGACCGACGCATTCATCGCCAAGCTGAACGCTTCCGGAACGGCGCTCGTGTATTCGACGTATCTCGGTGGAACCGGGGAAGAAAGAGGGTTTGGCGTCGCTGTCGACAACGTCGGTCAGGCAATAGCAGTGGGCTGGACGCAATCAGTCGATTTCCCGGTGACGCCAGGGGCTTTCCAACTGCGGAAGGGATACCAGGACTCGATCATCATCAACGCCTTCGTTACCAAGCTCAATAGCGCTGGCAATGGGTTGATCTATTCGTCCTATCTTGGCGGTCCATGGTGTTTCAGTCCAACGGTTTACTCGTGCTTCGGTTTTTTCGGCGTCGATGAAGGAATCGATGTTGCGACGTCGGTGGCTGTAGACGCCGCCGGATACGTTTATGTCGGAGGTTATGCGACCTCGACCCAATTCCCGCTGGTCGATGCCTTCGAAAGCGTCGATCCGGCGGGCGACGATTGGCACGTGCCGATGGTTGCGAAGATCGCACCGGGCGGCGATCGGGTGATATTCGCGACCGTGTTGGGCACAAAGTCGCAAGACGCGGGCCTTAGCCAAATCGTTGCGGATACGAATGGCGGCGCCATAGCGGTCGGGAGCGTCCCCTACCAACCGCTGTTTCCGCTGACGCCTGGCGCGGTCCTTGGCAACGGCTCGTACATGTTCAAGGTCGCGGCTGGCATCTATTCGACCAACATCCAGTCGTCGCTCAATCCCGCGGGTTCGGCACAACCGGTCACGCTGACCGCTTATGTCTCGCATCCTTCTCCGGCGGGAATCGTGACGTTCAAAGAAGGCGCAACTTCGCTTGGGACGGCAACGGTAAGCAATGGCACTGCCGCCGTAAGCGTCACGCTGCCTCCCGGCGTCCATCGAATAACGGCGACGAACAGCGCGGATGGAAAGGTGTCGCCGGCGTATTTCCAAATCGTCAGCGGGCAATAGCGGGTCTCGTTACCTTCCAATCATCGGAGACCGTCATGCTGATCCGTGTCGGCGCAGTGATCCTCGCGTTGTTGACGACGGCAGAGCCGGCGTGGGCCGCGCCGCCCAACAAAGTGCCCACAGTCAGCCTCACGGCGCCCATGAACGGCGCAACGTTCGGCGCTCCTGCGACGATCTCGATCAGCGCCAACGCGTCGGATTCCGATGGAACGATTAGCCGAGTCGACTTCTATCAGGGCGCAACGTTACTTGGCACGCGGACGGCTGCCCCTTACACGATCACGTGGAGCGGCGTCGCAGCGGGGAGCTACTCACTCACCGCTCAAGCAGTCGACAATCGAGGTGCAAGCAAGACATCGACCGCCGTTTCGATCACTGTCGCGGGCGCCAAGGTGATCATTGCGGCGCCTTCCAGCGGATCGATCGTTTATGGCAACTCCGTCACCGTCAGCGGTTCTTTCGCCGGCGCTACCGACAGCACTGTTCTGGTCGACAACGGCAACAGTACGCGGCTTGCATCGCTTAACGGCAACGCCTATACGGCGACGATCCCGATCTACGTTGGCCCGAATACGCTACGCGTCGTCGTCGCGCGACGCGACAAGACATCCGATTCTGCAAGCATTGTCGTCACCGGAAATACGAACCCGCTGCTGACGTTTACGGCGCCGTCGACGACGGTTTTCAATGCGCCGGCCAACGTGAATCTTGTCGTCGACGCGGTGAGCCCGGCAGGCACGATCAGCAAGGTCGATTTCTTCCGCAACGGAACGTTGCTCGGCTCGGCAACGGCCCCGCCTTATCAATTTTTTTGGTCGAATGTCGCAGCCGGCACGTATTCGGTGACCGCGACGGCCACGGACGCGAACGGCTATACGGGTTCAACGTCCTTGCCGCTTACCGTCAACGGGCCCAATGCTTCTCCGACGGCAGCGCTGACGGCGCCGGCAAACGGCGCGAGCTTCACCGCGCCGGCAACGATCACATTGACCGCGACGGCGAGCGATACGGACGGTTGGATCACGACAGTGGAGTTTCTTCGCAACGGCACCGTGCTCGGCGTCACGAATATTCCGCCTTACAGCATGACGTGGAGCAACGTTGGCGCTGGATCGTATACGCTGAGCGTGCGCGCCACAGACAACAGATCCGCGGTGACAACGTCCGCAGCCGTTACGATCACCGTCGGTGCGCCGAACAATCCGCCGACCGTCAGCTTGACGAGCCCCTCAACGGGAAGCAGCTATTTCGCGCCCGCCAACATTTCGTTGGCCGCGAACGCTTCCGACAGTGACGGCAGCATCACGCGAGTGGACTTCTATCAGGGCGGAACGCTGATCGGAAGCTCTACGGCCAACCCATATGTAGCGACCTGGTCGAGCGTTGGCGCAGGTAGTTACACGCTAACTGCGAAAGCGACCGACAATCGTGGCGCTGTCGCAACATCGTCGCCGGTGAACGTCGCCGTAACTGCCAACAGCCCGCCAACGGTCAGCTTGACCAGTCCGTCGATGGGTGCGAGCTATTTCGCGCCCGCGACAATCATGCTGTCCGCCGCGGCAGCAGACAGCGACGGCACCGTTGCGAGAGTCGATTTCTACCAAGGCACCACATTGATTGGTACGGCCACGTCCGCGCCCTACACCTATACGTGGACGGCGGTAACGCCGGGGAATTACGCCCTCACCGCGCGAGCGACGGACAACCGAGGCGCTGCAGCTACGTCAACTACGGTAAACATAGCGGTACTGGGACCGAACCTTGCGATTGTTTCGCCCGCTAACAACACAACAATCGACGGCGACTTTATCACCGTGACGGGATCGATGCAGGCACCGGCCAATTCCGGTGTCACGGTGAACGGTGTCGTGGCTGCAATCGATTCCAGCGGCAGCTTCTACGTCAACGGTATTCAACTCACGACGGGAACGAATACGATTACCGCAACGCTGACAACGCTAGACGGACAGGTAACGACGCAATCGGTTGTCGTATCGAGCACCGGAACCGCCCCGATCAAGGTTGCAGCAGCTCCATCGACTGGCCTGGCGCCGCTAAGCGTGGTGTTCGATATAACGTCGAGGAGCGATGTCACCATCAAGAAAGTGGAGTTCGACGTCGACGGCAATGGAACCGTGGAACAAACCCTTGTCGTCGAGCCGTGGACAACGACAGCGATCTATTCAGGTAGCGGCATGGTCAATACCATCGTGCGTGTAACCGATGCCTCCGGCGCGGTTCATACGCAAAGCGTTCCGATTGTATTGACCAACTCAACAGCGCTCGATCAGACGCTTCGGGCCATCTGGAATGGAATGAAGACCGCGCTTACCGCGAGCGACAAGGCACGCGCGATGCAGTATTTGGACGCCTCCGCGCAGCAAAGGTATGGTCCAGTATTCGATGTCCTGCTGCCAAGCATGCCGCAGATTGCAGCGACCTTCTCGGATCCTCAATCCGTGTCACTGTCGGACGGTATCGGCGAGTACGCAATCAATCGGACGATCAATGGCGAAAACCGCATCTTCTTTATCTATTTCGGACTCAACGGCGATGGCGTGTGGCGATTGGGATCGATGTGAGACCGCGACCCTGTTGAGCGCTGCGAAATACTTGGTCGTCATGATCACGGCGCTCGCGCTCAACGCATGCGGCTCACCGTATTACACGTCGGAGGCGATCGAAGCCTGGGTCGTGGATGCGGATACGGGTCAGCCGATCGAAGGCGCAGTGGTGACGGCGAATTGGCAGTTGGTCGGTTTCACACTGGATACCGGTGGAAGCAAACGCGGTCAGCTTGCCGTAATGGAGACGACTACCGATGCCAACGGGCGATTTTTCTTTCAGGGATTTACGAAACTCAACCTGTCATTTGGCGAACTCCGCGACCAGGATCCGCAAATTCTTATTTTCAAGCCGGGGTATCGATACATCGGCGGCGGAAACGACTACACGATGGGTGCTTCGTCTCCTGGGCCGCATCGCAAATCACAGCTTAGCGGCAAAAGATTGCAGATGAGCAAGGCGGATCCCGATCCACGGAAGCAAGCTAACGACCTAATCGGGCTGACGACGTCCCTGGCAAACATCACGGACAGCGGTGATGCCGACAGGGTCCATCAAATGCTAGATGCACTTGCTTGCGAAAGATGGCGACTTAAAGCGCTTGATCCACGTACGTTGGTCTTGGTTCCGGGCGGAAGCACAGAACACGGGAGGGGATGTGCCAAATAGAACGCCGTGTGTCCGCAGCCTTGTGATCACCACGCTGCGCGGAGTTGTTCTGACATTGCTCTCGGCTTGCAGTACCTTGGTCGCCGGGTACGAAGTCGACACTCATGCAGCAATCAGCCAGAAGGCCGCTGAGCTTTCATCCCTTAAAAGCTCTTTTAGCCAATTAGGGCTCATGGCTGTAGCGATTGACGACTCGCGACAAGCATTCCCCAGCTCTGAGAGCGGCGTGCCGCGTTCAATACTCGAATTGATTGAATTTGGTGCCAA